>JBBQLQ010000236.1:0-1562 GCA_038328055.1 Burkholderiales bacterium | reverse complement strand
AAATGACGTGGTTGTAAATGACTTCAATGCCGTTGACATTGAGAACGATGTTGGTGGGTTCCATATTTTCCTTGCCTTCTCCAATCAACAAACCTGCACGCAGGCCTGTTGGTTGGACATCCCGACGCGAGCGCCGGGATGCTCAGTTAGACGATCAAGACTGGCAGTCCGCGGGTGTGCGACGCGTCAATTTCTTTTCAACCGCGTATTTGTCGGCCGAGTTCTTCACCAGCGGACGAATCACTTGCTGGTCAGCCTCCAGCCAACCAGAGCTCCAGACAAACTTGGAACCGTCCCAGGTGTGAACCCGCGTAAAGGCCGAACCCATGTGGTCAGCGCAACTGGTCGATACCGGGCGCATCACGTCTTTGAAGCCCAGCGCATCCAATTTGGGCTGGGTCAGGTTCAAGTTTTCATAGCCCCAACGCGCCTGCTCCCCTGTCATGACCTTGCCCTTACCAAAACGCTCTTGTGCAGAACGCACACCTTCGGTGGCCAGCAAGGCAGCAACGACACCACGCATGTACAGCACACTGCCCACCTCATCCTTGGGGCCAGCACCCTCGCCCTTGGCGTGCACTTTTTCAAGAATTTCCTTCACCACGACCGCGCCACGCTCGGCACCGTGCTGCATCATCACGGCGCTATAGCCTTTGGCACCCTCACCCACGTCTTTCAGATCGGGTTCAGCACCAGACCACCAAGTACCAAACATTTTTTCACGCGGGTAGCCCACGGCTTGCGCCTCTTTGATGGCAGTGCCGGTCATGACACCCCAGGTTTGCAAAATAACGTAGTCAGGCTGGTCACGGCGCACCTGCAACCAGGTGGCTTTTTGCTCCACCCCAGGGGCAGCGATGGGCAGCAACTGCAGCGTGAAACCGTATTGCGCCGCGCGCTCTTGCAAAATGGGCAGCAGCTCTTTGCCAAACGGGCTGTCGTGGTAACCCACACCGATTTTCTTGCCCTTGAGCTTGTCCATGCCGCCGGCCTTGGCACCAATGTGTTGCAGCACGGTGTCACCAGCGACCCAATAGGTGCCAATCAGCGGAAAGTTCCACTTGAACACGCCGCCATCGGCCGAGTCGCTGCGGCCATAACCCGAGGTAATCATCGGGATCTTGTCAGCCGGAATTTTTTCGGTCAAGGCGAAGGTAATGCCGGTAGACAGGGGCTGGAACACCGTGGCGCCGCCATGCTTGCCCTTAAGGCGCTCATAACACTCCACGCCACGGTCTGTGGCGTAAGCAGTTTCACACTCCTCCACCAAAGTTTTGACGCCGTTGATGCCACCGCGGGCATTGACCAGCTTCATGTAGTCGTTGTGCCCATTGGCCCAGGGGGTGGCATTTGGGGCAACAGGGCCGGTACGACCTGACAAAACCGGGAAAAACTGCTCTTTAGCTTGCGCAAAAGCACCAGCACCCACGGTAGCCATCAAACTGGCCAGAACAACAGTACGAATTTTCATGAAAGTCTCCTAATGGAATCGGCATTGAGATGCCTGTGGTTAACGAACGAAAAACTACAAACGCAGAACAAAGATTTCAATGAGGGAATGG
>JBBQLQ010000235.1:0-1821 GCA_038328055.1 Burkholderiales bacterium | reverse complement strand
AATCCATTTGGCATGGTGAAAGCCTGGTTGTGACTTTGTGGGAGGGCTGGCAAGCCCGAATTCGCGGCTGCCGCCGCTCCTACAAGTGCCAGTCCTATTCCTGAAAAAAGCAAATTTTGTCTATACGCATCAGGAAGTCTGAACCTGCGCGATTTCCCCCAAAAAAAAGGCACCTAGGTGCCTTTTTTTATTGCTGAATTAACTCAAGCCACGGTTTGGGCATCGGCCACTGCCTCAGCAAAGAAGCCCCGCCGGGTCAGCCCAACAAAACTGCAAGCTTTGTTGCCACCACTGCGGCACGCAAAATCAACCGCCCGCTGGGTTTTTTCGAGCGACGTGGCCGGAGAGTCATCGGCTGTCACGGTTGTAAAACCGCAACTGACAGTCACCCGACCCACATGTGCAAAGTTGTATTTTTCAACATTGGCACGAAACCGCTCGAATGCCGACAACACCAGCGCTTCGTCCGGGCAATGCATCAACGCGCCATAGTGATCAATACCATAGTGGTAAAGCCTGTCATAGGTGCGAAACGTGTTGCTCATGATCCGCCCCACCACCTGCAAGATGTCCTGCGCAACCGTGTGACCATGCCTGTCATTGATCAGCCCAAAGTTGTCAATCACGGCTGAGCCCAGCCAGTAATTGGCGGGAACCCGGTGCCGACGCTCCTGCCCTTGTTCTGGGACAGCGCCTGCCAGGGCTTGCACCCCTTCAATATCCTCCAGCACAGCGCTGTAAAAAGCGTCGTCAAGCGACTTGCGATTAAGCAGCCCGGTCAAGGCATCCCGATCGCTGTACTCCAGCAGCGCGTACATGTTGCGATAAATATGCCGCAAGTGGTCCAGCAATTGCAGATTCTCGGGACTGAGCGGCGCGTCTGAATGCAGTTCAATCACGCCTTCGTCGTCAGGACGAAAATCAGAAAACAGCGGCAGCATCGTGATACGGGGCCCATCCGGCCCGGCCCAGGCAATTTCGACGCGCACGCGTTCTTTGAGACATTTCAAACGGTCCATGGCATCTTCGAGCCTGACCAGAGACGAGAAATCAATGCGCAACGGGTCAATGACACGTCCCCCGCCACGGGAGTCAAGACGCGCCACTTCCAGCCAGCGTTTTTCACCCTCCTCGCTCATCACGCGGGCGATCACGATACGCCCGACCGGCAACAGGTCAATCAAGGCTTTGGACAGGGTGAGTTCAAGCAGATCGCGATCGCGGTGATCGGTCAATTTGACAATGTGTTCGATAAAGGTGCTCATCGCCAAATCATAGACGTGAAACCGGCCTTCGTCACGCAGATTCTGAAATCAGGGGTGCGATTCAAAGTGATGTGCAGCAGGAGTCGGTCTGGACGCGAGCAGTATCTGCTGCCCCAATACGGATCAGATGCGGCGTTCAAATGAATTTGATGCAGAAAATAACCTTCAAGCCCTTATTTAATAAGCGTTGATGGCTATGTTTATGATAGTAAATTGACAGTATTTCGAAGATAGACAGACAAGTTTAGACTTCCTGATCCGCACGGAATCCATGTGGCATGGTGAAAGCCTGGTTGTGACTTTGTGGGAGGGCTGGCAAGCCCGAATTCGCGGCTGCCGCCGCTCCTACAAGTGCCAGTTCTATTCCTGAAAAAAGCAAACTGTGCCTCTACGCATCAGGAAGTCTGAAGTTTGGTGGCCTTAGCTAAAGCATTGGGGTCAGAGCACGAGTTTTGGGGGGCGACTGTTGGCAAGCTCATCAGCCAGCAGCCAAAATCGTGATCTGACCCCAAAGCCCTTGCAGCACACCAGTTTGAATCGCACCCCTGAAATCAGG
>JBBQLQ010000234.1:0-1879 GCA_038328055.1 Burkholderiales bacterium | reverse complement strand
GGGAACTAAAGGTTACGTTGGCCATGATGGTCTCACTTCATATGTAGGGCTAACTGAGGTGCCTCAGCGGATGATGTCGTAGCTGTAATCAGTCTTGGCGATGTCCATGGTGTTGGCATCCAGCGCCTCAAAGAACTCGTCCAGCAGGGTGATCAGCACGCGCATGCCGCCGTCATAACCCCAGGTTGGGAAGCGGTGGTAATGGTGGCGATCGAAGATCGGGAACACCATGCGCACCAGTGGTGTCTTGGTGTCCCGCTCCAGGAACTTGCCGTAAGTATTGCCAATCATGAAGTCCACCGGCTCAGTGAACAGCAACGAGCGCAGGTGCCACAAATCGCGCTTGGGGTAGACCTTGCAACCCTTGCCGTAGGGGGACGAATCAAACAGCGCTTGCATCTTGATTTCCCACTCCTTGCCACCGTTGGTCGCCACCACGTGGGTGGGCTCGGCACCAAGTTCCAGCAAGAAGGCGGAGTAGCCCAGCATCTGGTCGGGGTCGCCGTACAGGGCATAACGTTTGCCGTGTAGGTGCGCCTGGCTGTCGGCCATGGCATCGACCAATTCACCGCGCTCTTTTTCCAGCTGCTTCGGAATCGGCTTGCCGGTCAGGCGCGAGATTTCCATCAAGAACTTGTCCGTGCCTGCCACGCCCACGGGCGCATTGAGCACCACGACTTCCTGGTCATGTTCACGAATGAACTTGGTGGTTTTCTCGCAGCAAAATTCCTGAAACACGATGGTGGCTTTGGCGTGCAAAGCAGCTACCACCTCTTCCTTGGTGGTACCACCGGCGTACATGCGGAACTCACCGTCGGTCGGTGTATTCCAGTTCTCTGACGGGTCACAGATGATGTTGACCTTGACACCAAACAGATCAAAAATACGGCGGATTTCCTTCATGTTGCCAACCACATAGCCGTCAAAACCGCCAATGAAATTGATGCTGTCATCAGGCACACGCACCAGCGGCTCGGTGGTTTTTGCCTTGCCATCCCAGAAGTGGCGCAGCACACCCATCAAGGCGTTGTCATAGCCGGTAATGTGGCTGCCAACAAACGCCGGGGTGTGGGCAAACGGTACGTCAAAGTCTTCCGGAATGCTGCCCTTTTGTTTGCTGGTCTTGATGAAGGCATCCACGTCGTCACCGATGACCTCGGCCATGCAGGTGGTGGACACGGCAATCATGTCGGGCTTGTACAAGCTGTAGGCATTGGCCAGACCGTCAATCATGTTGTTCAGGCCGCCGAACACGGCTGCGTCTTCGGTCATGCTGGATGACACGCAGCTGGTGGGTTCCTTGAAATGGCGCGAGAAGTGCGAGCGGTAGTAGGCTACGCAACCCTGGCTGCCATGCACAAAGCTCAAGGTTTTGGCAAAGCCAGTGGCCACATACACCGCGCCCAAGGGCTGGCAGGCTTTGGCCGGGTTCACGGTAAGTGAATCACGGGCAAAGTTCTTTTGCTTGTAGTCTTCGGTCTTGGTCCACTCGATGATCTGTTTGATGGACTCGTCGGTGTGGTTGAACTCAAAGGCTTTTTTCTTGTCCAGCATGTCCTGGTATTTAGGCTCGCGGAACAGCATTTCGTGGTCGATGACTTTGTCGGCTACTTGAGGCATGGTGGGCTCCAATAATTTGTGGGGGAAACCCGGGCCATCCGGCCCCGGTATCGGTACTTCGTAAAAAAACGGCCGGCAGTCACCGACCAACGGTGCTCAGGCAGCTTTTTTCCAGGGCGCCTGGGTCAGGCCCCAGATCGGGCTGGAAATGGCCATGTCCATGTCACGGGCAAAGATGGCAAAGCCGTCATAGCCGTGGTACGGGCCGGAGTAATCCCAGCTGTGCATCTGGCGGAACGGCACGCCCATCTTCTGGAAC
>JBBQLQ010000233.1:0-2356 GCA_038328055.1 Burkholderiales bacterium | reverse complement strand
GCGTCGGGGAAAACGTCGGGGAAAATTCTGGTCAGCGTGCGCCACAACCCGCAAGTCACCATACCGGAGTTGTCAGCACAAATCGGGGTAACTGCGCGCTCCATTGAGCGCAACCTGCAAAAGTTGCAGGACGAGAAGCGGTTGCGCCGCATTGGCCCAGCCAATGGTGGGCATTGGGAAGTAATCCCGTGAAAAGGTTCTATAGATGATTCGTATCGTTGACTATGGGGTGGGTAACATCCAGGCGTTCGTGACCATGTTCAAGCGCCTGGGTTTACCGGCTGCGCGGGCGCACACGCCCGCCGACTTGGCTGACGCCACGCGGCTGATTTTGCCTGGCGTGGGTGCTTTTGACCATGCCATGCTGAAGCTGAACCAGTCTGGCATGCGTGATGCGCTGGACGCTATGGTGCTGGAGCAGCAGGTGCCCGTGCTGGGCGTGTGCGTAGGCATGCAGCTGCTGGCAGCGGGCTCCGACGAGGGCGTGTTGCCGGGCCTGAATTGGGTGCCGGGCAGGGTGCGCGCTTTTGCAAGCACGCCTGCTGCGGCCCAATTGCCTATGCCGCACATGGGCTGGAACGATGTGCAGGCCAAGCCTGGGGCAAAGCTGTTCACCGGGTTTGAGCCGCAGCCACGTTTTTATTTTTTGCACTCTTTCTTTTTTGACAGTGACGACAAGGCGGATGTGGCGGCCACGGCCACGTATGGCATGCCGTTTGACTGCGTGGTGTCCCGCGGGCACATACATGGGGTGCAGTGTCACCCCGAAAAGAGCCACCGCTTTGGTGCCCAGCTGTTAAAGAACTTTGCCGAGCTATAGACCATGCTGCGACCCCGAATCATTCCTTGCTTGCTGATCCACAAAGGTGGCTTGGTGAAGACGCAGGCGTTTAAAGCGCCCAAGTACGTGGGCGACCCGATTAACGCCGTCAAGATATTCAATGAAAAAGAGGCTGACGAACTGATGGTGCTGGATATCGATGCTACGGTGAATCGCGTCGAGCCGAACTACGCCGTGATTGCCAAACTCGCCGCCGAATGCCGCATGCCATTGAGCTATGGCGGTGGCGTCAATTCTGTCGAGCAAGCCAAGCGAATCATCAGCTTGGGTGTTGAGAAGGTTGCGATCAGCGCTGCTGCGGTAGCGGACCCAGCAATCGTGACCCGCATCGCTGAAGCCATTGGCCGCCAGAGCGTGGTGGTGGTACTGGATGTTCGCAAAAAGTCAGGCCTTTTAGCCAAGGGCTACGAGTTGTGTACGCACAACGCCAAGACGATTCACAAGCTCGACCCAGTGGTTTTTGCCAAGACCTTGCAGGAAGCCGGGGCTGGCGAGATCGTCATCAACTCGGTTGATCGCGATGGGGAAATGAAAGGCTATGACCTGGCGTTAGCCCAGCAAATGCAGGCAGCGCTACGCGTGCCAATGACGATACTTGGTGGCGCTGGCTCGCTTGAAGATCTAGCCGTACTGGTAGGTAAATGCGGTGTGGTGGGCGCTGCTGCAGGTAGCCTGTTTGTCTTCAAGGGCAAATACCGTGCCGTGCTGATCAACTACCCGACAGCGGCGCAAAAGGACGAAATTTGTCGCGCCGCGTTGCCAGTTTCTAACCGTTAAGCACTCATAAACCATGTTCGCAAACAAAACACTCTTAATCACTGGTGGAACCGGCTCCTTTGGCAACGCCGTTCTCAAGCGCTTCCTCAATACCGACATTGCCGAAATTCGCATCTTCAGCCGCGACGAGAAAAAGCAGGATGACATGCGCAAGCGTTTCAACCATCCCAAACTTAAGTTCTACATCGGTGATGTACGCGATGCGCGCAGCGTTGCGGGTGCTATGCGCGGGGTTAATTACGTTTTTCACGCGGCCGCGCTCAAGCAGGTGCCCTCATGCGAGTTTCACCCCATGCAGGCGGTGCGCACCAACGTATTAGGCACAGAGAACATGCTGGAGGCGGCTATTGCCGCTGGCGTGCAGCGCGTGGTGTGCCTGAGCACCGACAAGGCGGTCTACCCCATCAACGCCATGGGCATCAGTAAGGCGATGATGGAAAAAGTGATGGTGGCTGCCAGCCGCAACCTGGAAGGCACCAACACGGTGATTTGCGGCACGCGCTATGGCAACGTGATGGCCTCACGCGGTTCGGTCATTCCGTTGTTTGTGGAGCAGGTGCTGGCGGGCAAGCCTATTACCGTGACTGACCCGGCCATGACGCGCTTCATGATGACGCTGGACGATGCGGTGGACTTGGTGCTGTATGCGTTTGAGCACGGCAACAATGGCGACATCTTTGTGCAAAAGGCCCCCGCGGCTACTGTAGAAGTGCTCACACAGGCTGTTTTGGCGCTGAT
>JBBQLQ010000232.1:0-2642 GCA_038328055.1 Burkholderiales bacterium | reverse complement strand
AACTTGACGAAATAGTTGGGGTCCACCGAAATGACCACCACGCCGACCCACTGCGCCTTGCGAAAGACCGGGCGGCTGAGTTGGATGCTCCACTTGCCAGAGACTTTGCCTTTCAGCGGGCGGCTGACAAACAGTTTGTCCTGCAAGCCACCCAGGTGCACCTTGAAGTGCTCACGCTCCCCCAGAAACGTGGGCTCCTTGGGCATGCCGAGGTTGGAGTAGGCCAAATTCCCGTCGGCACCAATGACGGCAATCTGCAGAATAGCCCCGTCCAAAAATTCTGTGTACTCTTTAACCACCTTGCCCATGTCAGCCGGGTGGCTGGCCCAGGCGCGGCGGACCTGCAACAGAGTATGGTCTACGCTGCTAAAGATGTTGTCGGCATCATTGGCAAACAACAACGCCAGGGTCGCGGTTTCGTGGCGAATGTCATCCAATTCCCGACGCTCAGCGTCTTGATGGTTCCAGGCCACGGCCGACCAGAGCAGCGCCAGAAGAGCCAACACGACCAGCGCCGCGCGGCGCTGTAAGCCGGTGCTGAGAAATTTCTTGATTGGTATCATTTTAATAGCTGCCTGCGCTTATTCTGCAAGGGCTGCCGGTCGTTTTTGTGTGTAGTTTGCAGGTGCCAGTGCCGCTGACCGGCCGGGCTTTGGTGGCGCGTCGGCTTGCATGGGCTGGCATGGGCTATTTGGCCCTGTCATGGCGTCGCTGGGGCGCTGATCTGGCAATGGCGGGGGGGCTTGATGCATGCGGTCGTTTCTGCTGATGGCTCTATTTTGCGACTGTTTGGGCAGGTTTTGGCTTACGGCAGCGGGGCAGCATGTTTAAATTCATCCATGAACGGCGGGGGTGTCTCAGGCTATGCAGTCCAAACCGGCTTCAGGTGCCAGCGTAGCTTGCAGGCCCGTCGTGTTGGCATGAAACGACGCAAATCACTTTGCCCTGTCAAACCACCTTGGAGGTATGCGGTGGCCACCCTTAGCATGCTTTACGGCATCATCATCCGGATGATGTTTATGGACACCCAACAACACAACTTGCCGCACCTGCATGTGGAGTACTAGGGCAAACGTTGTGTGATCATGATTCCTGATGGAACATTGCTGGAAGGAGAAATCCCGCCCAAGAAGTTGAGACTGGTTCAAGCCTGGATTGCCATCCATGAAGAAGACCTCATGGCAGAGTGGTCCTTAGCCGTGAGCGGTGAGCCGGTGTTCCAGATTGCGCCTTTGCGCTGAGATGCCCGCCGTGCTTGAAGTCGATTCAGTCATGCCAGTTGAACATTTTGGTCTGTTGCTGACATTTACCAACGGTGAACAGCGGCGCTTCGACATGCGCCCCTATCTGCATTATCCAGTGTTCAAACGCCTGGAAAATGCCGCTTTCTTTGCATTGGCCCATGTCGATTACGGCACCGTCGTGTGGCCCGGAAACATCGACATTGCGCCCGAAACGCTGTATGCCTGCTCCCAGCCGGTTTGACTCTTGACGCGCGGGCGCCAGGCGGTCAACCATTAGCCTGTGTCAAAGTCATCCAGCGCAAAGCCCACCCCCAAAGCCTGGCACGTGTGCATCACGGCGGACACTTTGCCCACATCTTCCAGTGCGCTGGTCTCCAGCACTTCAAGCTCCAAGCGATCCGTGGGCAGGTCTGGGTGGGGGGGTCGGCAAAACCTTCGGACTTCAGATCACCACATCAAGAACAACTCGACTCTCGGGGCCGCTTTTTACCGCCAACTTGGCCTCATGCGGTTGGAAGTCCTATCCGTTGTCTTGGAAAACACCTCACCTTGGAAGAAGTCGTTTTTCTCGGTTTGCTGACCCTCCCAGCTCAGGCAATCTGACGCCGTCATTGTGGGTAGGACAAGGGGTTCGACCATCATCAAAGCTCCGGAGTGCCAAAGGCTGAATTGTTGGGTTAAAAGGTGCTGGTGGTGCAGATCAGACAGGTCAAACCAAATTGGCGCGCAGTAAAACGGTGCTGAGAAAATTCTTGGAAAATATAATTTATATAGCTGCTCACGCTTATTCCATGTGGGCTACGGGACATTTTGGCATGTGGTTTGCTGCGTGCCAGTGACTGCTGCCACGGGCCGCCCAGAGAAGACCGCAGCGGTTTTTCAAGGGACTAGATTGGCGGAGCGTGGTAAAGCACCACTTGGTTGCGCCCGCGCTCTTTGGCCTGGTACATGGCATGGTCCGCGTGTTTAGACAAGGCCAGGTCATCGAGGCCATGTTGCGGGTACAGCGCCACACCCACGCAGCACGAAATGTGCAGACTGTGCCCCTCCAGTTCAAAGGGCTGCGCCAGGTTGGCGCGAATTTTCTCGGCCACGGCCAAGGCCTCTGACTCACCCGCCACATCGCGCAGCGGCACCACAAACTCGTCGCCACCGATGCGCGCCAGGGTGTCGGAATCACGCACGCACGCCGTCATGCGCTGTGCCACTTCCCGCAACAGCAGATCGCCCACCGCATGACCATGCTCGTCGTTGACGGGCTTGAACTTGTCCAGATCGATGAACATCAGCGCCAGGCTGGTCTGGTCGCGCCGCGCACTGGCCAAGTCGCGCTGCAGCCGGTCGGTGAACAGCGCCCGATTTGCCAGGCCGGTGAGCGCATCATGTTGGGCCATGTGC
>JBBQLQ010000231.1:0-2967 GCA_038328055.1 Burkholderiales bacterium | reverse complement strand
CGAAGGCGAGGCCTTGCAACGGCAAAACCGGCTACCTGAAGCCATTGCCAAGTACCGCGAGAGTCTGACCCTGGTGCCAGACCGCAATCTTGAACAACACATTCAGACGCTGGAGCGTGTGCTGCAAACGCAGGCAGCTTCCAACCCGCCAGTGCCGCTGCCCAGCATCAAGCCCGATACCCTGCTGGACAACGGCAACATCGGTGGCGTGTACAACCTGCCAACCAGGCCCACCGTGATCCGACTGGCGCAGGAAATCGTTCTGACCAGCATCACCAACTACCACTGGAACGACGGCCGGGGCACGCCCCGCACCGGCAACATCACCCTGCGCGATGCCAGTGGGCGCAGCTTTGGCCCCTGGCCCACCAGCGGCCGCCCCGGCCAAGGTGGTGTTCCCAATGCCTACTGGAACGCCACGCCCAATGTGCGCCTGTCGGCCGGCGACTACACCGTGATCGACTCCGATCCCGCCACCTGGTCACAAAACAGCGGCTCGGGCGGTGCCGGCCACACCCGCTTTGACGGCTATCCAACCTCGCCCGCCCCGGGGGGTCGCGTGGCCACGGTGCTGCCGAGCTCCCCGACATCACCACCTGTTGCCACGCAACAACCAGCGCCACAGAACCTGCAGGCCGCCAGCTTTGACGGCAACTACGTAGGACAATTCGGTGGCGACGGCGGTGGCCCGATCCGCTTTACCGTTCGCGGTCAAAACGCGCAAGGCCAAATCAACGGCCTGATTGACGGCGACAAGATCACCGGCACGCTGTCTGGCAGCGTTGACGCATCCGGGCAACTGCTGTTGAACGTCAAAGGGGTGGTGAGTTGGCGCTTGTCCTCCGGCAGTGCCAGCGGCGAGGAACCCTTTACCGGGCAACTCAGCGGGGCCATCATCAACGGCAGCATCAGCGGGCAGTGGTTCGCACAGGGCGCCGACCCAAATGACAAACGGTCCGGTAGCTGGAAAGCCAGCAGGTAGCGGCAAAAAAAGCATCACCGCGCTTAGCGCAGGTGAACCCAAAGGGGTAAAGACGTGAAACTGCACGCCTGATACACGGTTAAGCAAGTCCTGTTGAGACTGTGGCTGGTTTGCCACGGGATCACCGGGCCAGGGTGGCGTGCCCAATGCGTACTGGACGGCCAAGCCGAACATTCAATTGCCCGCAGGCAGTTACACCGTGATTGACTCCGATCCGGCCAGTTGGGCGCAGAACTCGGGCTCCAGCGGCGCCGGCCACACCCGCATCGAAGGGTACTGAGAGCCGCGGTACTTCAAGCAAAGTAAATGCTTTGACTTGACCTTCATTGCAATGCAATTGATAGCTGTATACGTATATAGTACAAGGGTTAGAGGCCAATTACAATAAAATTTTCAGGTCATCTGCCGTGGGACTCAGCCGACGCGCCTGAAGGTCAGGTTGATGCGCCGGCGGCCCACAAGCGCATGCGTACCCTCGGCCAGCGGCTGCACGCCATGAAAGGCCAGCCGCGACGGCCCACCCCACACCACCACGTCGCCATGCACCAGCCGAAAGCGTTGGGGGCGCTCGCGCCTGTCCGTGCTGCCAAACAAGAACACAGCAGCCAGGCCGAGCGACACTGAAACAATCGGCGCGCTGAAGTCTTTTTCGTCCTTGTCCTGGTGCAGCGACATCTTGGCACCCGGCACATATTGGTTGATCAAGCAAGCGTTGGGCGCAAAGTTGGCATAGCCCGCCTGTGCTGCGGCGCGCTCGGCCAAATCTGCAAAGTCCGCGGGCATGGCCGGCCAAGGCTGGTCGGTTTGCGGGTCACGCGCGGCGTAACGGTAGCCATGCGGGTCTGACACCCAGCCCAGCGCGCCGCAACTGGTGGTGCACACGCTCATGGTGTGGCCGCCGGGAGTTTGCATGTGGCGCAGGGGCGACTGAGCGGTGATGGCGTCCAAGGCGTGTAGCAGGGTTGCGTCCTGGCTGCGGGCAAAGCCGTGCAGCAGCACTGCACCAGGGGCAATGGGCGTTGGCGTTGCGTCGGCATCGGGTGGCAAGGCGTCAAAAAGGTCGGTGGTCACGGGCCATAGAATACTCAAAATCGGTGTTGGATTCAGGCGCATGGCCACTTGCTAACATCGACGCATGCCCCACGTCTCACCCCACGCGGTATCCCGCCTGCGCACCGAGCGACTAGCGCGCAGCGCCAAGCCTTTTCTCGCCCGGGGCGGCACGCGCGGCGAGCGCTGCGCGGGTTGCCGTTTAATACCCAGTCATTGTCTGTGCAGCTTGCGCCCAGTGCTGCCGACGCGCGCCGGAGTGTGCTTGCTGATGGCCGACATCGAGCCGCTCAAACCCAGCAACACGGGCTGGCTGATTGCCGATGTGGTGGCCGACACCTTTGCCTTTGGCTGGGCGCGCACCGTGGTTGACCCTGCGCTGCTGGCCCTGCTCAATGACCCCCAGTGGCAGCCCTATCTGGTGTTTCCCGGTGAGTTTGTTGACCCGGTGCGGGTGGTGACCGGCTTGCTGCCCAGATCAACCGATGTGAGAGCTGATGTGGCGCGCCAGATACAAGCCAAGCGCCCTTTGTTTATTTTGCTGGATGCCACCTGGCCGGAGGCGCGCAAGATGTTCCGCAAAAGTCCCTATCTGAACCACTTGCCCGTGCTCAGCCTGCAGCCCGACCAGTTGTCGCGCTACCGCTTGCGCCGCTCCCGGCGCGACGACCACTTTTGTACCTCCGAGGTTGCCGCCTTGTGCCTGGACCTGGCTGGCGAGTCTCTTGCAGCGCAAACGCTGGAGGCGTACCTCGATGTGTTCACCCATCACTACCTGCAAGCCAAAAACCAATTGACGGATAGGAAATTCAACCGCATGAAGCCAAGTATCGCACCCAAAACCGTCCTTAAAAAACGGGTTTTCCCTGACATGACAGTCTGAATCCCCCAGAATTTTCGCCCCATCATTGCAAACCGCGCCTCGGGCTGCGGAT
>JBBQLQ010000230.1:0-3202 GCA_038328055.1 Burkholderiales bacterium | reverse complement strand
AGCAATTTCTGCCTCGATGCGGGCCAGGCGCGCGCCACCGCGCTCGGCCAGGCTTTGGCGTAATTCGCGCTCCTGGGCCTGCTCTGCGGCGCGCTTGTCTTCGAGCTTTTTCACCTTGGCGTGGTCGCGCGCCAGGTCTTCGGCCAAGGACTGCAGGCGCTGGTCGATCAGCGCTAATTTAAGCCGGGCAAAGTAACTTTTTAGCGCGTCACGGCAAGCACGCAACTCATCGGTGGCGGCCAAAAGGCTGGCGTGTTCATCACTGTCTGCCACCAGCGGGGTCAGCATCTCGACCTGGTGTTTGGCGGTCAGCACTGCCGCATGGGCGCGGTTCAGGTCGTCAAAATGGGTGATCAGCGCGGCAATGCGCGGGGCCACCTCAAAGGGTTCCAACATGTGCTGGCGCACAAAATCGGTCAAATTACCCACCGACTTCATCGACACGGTTTGCAAAAACAGCTCCAGGGCTTGCTCTTGCAGCCCGCCAAACAGGCGGCGAAACAGCGCGCCATAGGGCGGGAAAGTGTCAAACAGCTGGGCACCGCTTTTGCGCAAACGCTTTTTCAACGGCTCAATGGCCGTGCCAAACTGGCCGAAATCAGCGGCAATCGACAGCGCCTGCTCGGCTACCAGATAAAAGCGCTCGGGCTGGCCAGCCGCCTCGCGGCACCAGAAGACTTGTGCCAGCGTCACCGTCTTATCAAAACCGGCGTTGTGAAACACACCCAGAATCACCGAGTAATGCCGTGCATCGCGCAGCGCCACTGGCTTGGCGTTGCCGCTGGCCTCATTGCGCTCCGACTTGTAATGCCCCAGCACATAGGAGCGCAATGAGCGCTCTTTGGCATCAGCCCCGGCGGCCTTGTTGTAGCCAATGCGTTGGGCTGGCACCAAGAGCGTGGTCACCGCATCAACCAATGTGGACTTGCCCGAGCCAATGTCACCGGTCAGCAGCGCGTTGTGGCCACCGAGTTCGAGCGACCAGACGCGTTTGTCAAAGGTGCCCCAGTTGAAGACTTCAAGCCGCTGCAGGCGGAAACCGGCGAGTGCGGCGGTGTTGACGCTTAGATCGGACTGGACACTGCTGGTCAAGGTGCTGTTCATGGTATCTGGCGTTCAGGGGCATCAAGCTGTGGGTGCCACCACGTTTAGTCCGTCAAAGTAGTTCCTGAAAAAGCCGCCATCGGTGGTCAGCAGGCCATCGGTTTGGCACAAAGCGTGGGCACCGATCAAAAAGTCGGGGGCAATGCGTTCACGCGGCCCCTTGTTGCGGGCGTAGCCCCTCATGATGCGCGCGGCTTCCAGCGCGGCGTCCATGCTCAGCGGATCGTGGTCAATCTGGCAGTCGCCCAGAAACTCGACAAGCTCTTGTGCACTGGGGAAGTAGCGCCCCAGTTCGGCCACCACCACGGCGCACACGCACAGGCTGCCGTGTGTCAAAGCGGCCTCCAGCGCGCGCTGGGCGGCATCGGCGCCGGGTGCGCCTTTAACAATATCAAACAACACGCTGGAATCAACGGCGGTTTTCATGCGCTGGGGCTTTGCTGAGTGGGAGTGGCATCGCTGGCCGTGCCATCGGGCGCAGGCGCAACACCCTGCCACGGCACGGGGCGACCGCGCAGTTCGGACAAGGCTTCTGCGCTGGTCAGGCCGTCATCTTCGGCGTATCCAACCCAGCGTTTCAAGTCAAGTTGTACTTTTTTCTCGATCACCAAGCGGCCATTTTCCAGGCTAATTTGCAATCGCGCGCCAGGTTTGATGCCCATGCTGTCTCGGGCTTCTTTGGGTATGACGATTTGGCCACGTTCGGCCAGGGTGATGTCCATGGTTTCCATGATTCGCCTTTCAGTTGTACTTTCTTAGTATGTTTCTATTGGTATGGAAAATCAAGTACAACTCAATTTATTTTCAAAATTCAGACTTCCTGATTCGCCCGGAATCCATTTGGCATCGTGAAAGCCAGGTTGTGACTTTGTGGGAGGGCTGGCAAGCCCGAATTCGCGGCTGCCGCCGCTCCTACATCAGCACGGAATCCATTTGGCATCGTGAAAGCCTTGTTGTGACTGTGTGGGAGTGCGGGCAAGCCCGAATTCGCGGCTACCGCCGCTCCTACGTCAGCTCGGAATCCATTTGGCATCGTGAAAGCCTGGTTGTGTCTTTGTGGGAGGGCTGGCAAGCCCGAATTCGCGGCTGCCGCCGCTCCTACATCAGCTCGGAATCCATTTGGCATGGTGAAAGCCTGGTTGTGACTGTGTGGGAGGGCTGGCAAGCCCGAATTCGCGGCTGCCGCCGCTCCTACAAGTGCCGGGTGCGATTCAAAGTGATGTGCAGCAGAGTCAAAGCATTGGGGTCAGAGCACGAGTTTTGGGGGCGACTGTTGGCAAGTTCACCGACCAGCAGCCAAAATCGTGATCCGACCCCAAAGCCGATACAGCCCACCAGTTCGAATCGCACCCACAAGTGCCAGTCCTATTCCTGAAAAAGCAAATTTTGTCTATACGCATCAGGAAGTCTGACATTAATATGAAATTAGGCGATGACCCTCGTGGTGCAGTTGTGGCCTAGGAATCCGCCGCTTCCGCCTGACCCAACTGCACCTGATACGCCGCCAGCCGCGCATCAAAGTCGGCCAGCCACTGGGCATCCACATAGGCTTTGAGGATGCGGCGCACCTCAAAACTGGGCGACTTGGCTTTGCCGGATTGGGCTTTGAGGCGGCGCACAAAACCCAGTTCGATGATTTTGTTGAGCTGGGTTTCGACCTGGTCCATCAGGCGCGACTCGTTGGAGCCGGCAGGCATGAAGACGCGCAGCAGTTCAGTCACCGCCTCCAGCGACAAAATCAGCCGCGTGTCACCACCGCTGGCATCAAATTCAGCCAGCTTTTTGCGCAGCAGTGCCAGCAGCAGACTGACCTGAAACGTCAAGGGGCGGCGCGCCACCAGGCGAGGCAGCTTCGGCGCGTCGTCATCCGTTTCAGGTCGGGCGCGCAAAAAGGCATAGCCCTCGGACTCATCCAGCACCAGTTCAAGCGCCAGCACCGCCACATAGTCGCGCACCCGGGCTTGCAAATTGAGCAGCGCTTGCCACTGGGCACCGTCTTCATCGCGGTAAAGCATGCCTTTGAGCAGCGGGATCACCAGCGTGGTGAGGTCGTGAGCGGGCTGGCGCGGCGCTGCATCTGCATCTGCATCTGCATCTG
>JBBQLQ010000229.1:0-3388 GCA_038328055.1 Burkholderiales bacterium | reverse complement strand
GAGTGAAACCTAAGAGTTTGAGTAGTTTGTTCATCTGACCATTCTAGGGCTGCAAAAACGGGGGAGCGTAAGTAAATGTACCAAGCGACAAAAGCCCGGCACCGGTCGGCCAAGCTGCCCTACACCTGCGGCAGCAAAAAGTGCCGCTCCCAGGCGCTGACCTCGCCCAAAAAGTTGTCATATTCCAGCGCTTTGACCGCGCAGTAACCAGTGACAAAATCAGCGCCCAGCGCTGTTCTAGCAGAGAAACTTTGCTGCATTAGTTGTAGCGCAGCTTCCATGCTGCGCGGCAAGCCGTGCGCTTGCTCGTGGCCGTTGCTGGCCAACGGGGCCGAGGCAGGCAGCCGCCCGTTGATACTGGCCAGCCCGCACGCCAATGAGGCGGCCATTGCCAGATAGGGGTTGGCATCGGCCCCGGCGACGCGGTTTTCAACGCGCCGCGCGGGCGCACCACTGGCCGGAATGCGCAGACCGGTGGTGCGGTTGTCATAGCCCCACTCCAGATTGGTGGGGACCTGGCTGCCCGCAACATAGCGCCGGTACGAGTTGACGTTGGGCGCAAACATAAGCATCCACCACGCTTTGCTGCTGGTGCATGGAACTGCCAGAGCTGCCAGCAATCGGCTTGGCCATGAACACCGCGTTCAGGCCTTGTTTGAGGGCGACCTCATGCGCGGCCGTTGCGCACGGCCGGTGGCAACAGCGCCTGCGCCGGGTCGGCATCTGGAAACACCGGGTTGTAGGAACACTCGCCAGTCACGGCCTGCATCGCGGTGGCTTGGCAAATGCGCAGCTCGGCACCGGCCGCAAAGCTGGCAGCGGGCATCAATTTCAGACTTCCTGATGCGTATAGGCAAAATTTGCTTTTTTCAGGAACAGGACTGGCACTTGTAGGAGCGGCGGCAGCCGCGAATTCGGGCTTGCCAGCCCTCCCACAAAGTCACAACCAGGCTTTCACCTTTGCCAAATGGATTCCGTGCGGATCAGGAAGTCTGAATTTGCCACGCGGGCAACCAGAAATATCGGGAAAGATGCACTCCACATCGTGCACACCGTGCTGGTGGAAAAAGGCGCTGATCTAATCGAGAGTGAGGTGTTCGCGGTCAGTGGTGTTGGACATGAAGCCAAGCTTGCAAAGTGAAGATCAGCCCAGTTTAAGTCAGGCCCTGGCCGTTGCCGGACTGTCGTCACATTCAGACTTTTGGTCCGTCAGCGCAGCAATCTCGTCCATGGCCACCCCATCGCCCTTGTCAAAAAAGCTTTGTGCCGCTTGGGCGGCATCAGCCGCCAACAGGCGGGTGGCCCAGGCATTGACCAGCGCCGGTGCCACTGGATGCGGCGGAAAATGCAGGCGTGACGCCACCTTGGTCACCACATCCGAGCCGACACCGCTGGCCACCAAGGCGGCGGCAAAACGGCTGGCCGAGTCACCCTTGCGAAAAGCGTTGATGTTGGCCTTGACCAACCGTTCGCCCTTGCTGGCAAATAACGCGGCAACCTGGCGCTCAAGTAAATCGGTACAAAGCGGCAGGTGCATGGCGGCGGCACCCAGCACCACCATGTTTTGCGCCTTGACGTTGCCCGCCTTCTTGGCCAGCCGGGTAGCATCTATCGCCGCCAGATGGGGTGCCGAAAACAGCACCGCGTACAACGCAGCCAGGTCGGGGTAGTTGCCAATGTTCACCATCGGCGTGATGTCGGTCACGATCCAGCCATCGGGCTTGAGCAGCTGGGTGTAGCGCAGCGCTTCGAGCGGTTCTACGGAGAGCACCATGCTGGCGCAGCCGTCGGCAATCAGACTGCTGGCCACTGGCTGGTCCGAGATGCGCACAAACGCCGATACAGCTCCGCCGCGTTGCGCCATGCCATGCACTTCGGATTGCTTCAAATACAAACCCGCCTCGTGGGCCGCGTGGTCAATGACCCAGGCAATCGACTGCACACCCTGGCCGCCCACGCCGCTGATGACAAGGTCGTAGTTCATGCGTTCACCGCTGCCATGTCGAGCTTGTGCTCTTTGATTTCCTTGTTGATCTTGATCTCTTTGGCGTAGGTAATGCAGATGCGTCGGGCGATGATGACCGACAGGCCTACATAGGCCAATTCTTCACAAATGGTGGCCACGGTGTGTGGTTTTTTGTGGACGGTGGGCTCGACGATGCGGATGTGCTCGCGCGGCACGCCCAGACCAGCAACCAGATTCACCACCTCTTCATCGGTGGCACTGGTGGGCTGGCCGCCGGTCATGGCAATGATGCTGTTGTCCAAAATGAACACCTTGATATTGGTGTTGTCTTTTGCCGCATCGAGCAGTGGTGCCAGGCCGGAGTGGGTGAACGTGCCGTCGCCAATCACGCACAGTGACGGGCTCATGCCCGCATGCGCTGTACCGATCGCCATGCCAATCGAGGCACCCATGCACAGACAGGCGTGAATGGCCTGATGCGGCTCCAGAAAACCCAGCGAGTAGCAGCCAATGTCGCCCATCACACGCACATCGCCTGTGAGTTGGGCCATGGCTTCCTTGATGGCAATATAGGAGTCGGTGTGTGGGCACTTGTCGCACATGCTGGGTGGTCGCGCTACCAGCACATCCGCCAGACCCTTGATTTGCAGCGTGGGCGCAATGGTGAGGCCAAAGCATTTTTTGATGACATCCTGGCTCCACTCGCCCATGCGTGGCAAGTCCCCGGTGAGCTTGCCCCGGATAGTTTTCTCGCGCATCAGGCCGCCTGCGCTGACCAGTCGTTCGATGAAGGGGTAGCCTTCTTCAACCATGAACACTTCGCTGGAGGCATCCAGCAGTTGGCGTATTTTGGCCATCGGCAAGGGGTACATGCCAATGCGCAGCAGGTTGTAGCCATCGAGTTTGTCACCCAGCGCCTCTTGCAGGTAGCTCCAGGCCAGGCCGCTGACCAAAATGCCGGGCAACCCTGTGCCGCGCAAACACAAAGCATTGGCGCCGTGGGCTTCAGAGTAGGCTTGCAGCGGCAGCTGTTTGTCGATCAGGCTGGCATAGGCACGCCGGGCGTTGGATGGAATCAGCGTAAACCGCGCGCTGTCTTTGACATAGTTGGCGGGGTTTTGTGCCCGTGGCGCAGCCAGTGTGACTTGGGCGCGGCTGTGCGCCAGCCTTGTCACCAACCGCAGCAGCACCGGCACCTGCAGTTGCTCGGACAACTCGAAGGCCTCTCGGGTGAAGTCGTAACACTGCTGCTGGTCGGCAGGCTCCAGGCAGGGCACTAGGGGGTGCGATTCAAAGTGATGTGCAGCAGGAGTCGGTCTGGACGCGAGCAGTATCTGCTGCCCCAATACGGCGCAGATGCGGCGTTCAAATGAATTTGATGCAGAAAATAACCATCAAGCCCTTATTTAATAAGCGTTGATA
>JBBQLQ010000228.1:0-3445 GCA_038328055.1 Burkholderiales bacterium | reverse complement strand
ATCGTGGGTCAGGTCCAGGGTTTTGAAACCGTGCTTGTTGAAGTTCTTGGCGACCTTCTCAGACTCGCCCTTGGCTTGCGTGGTCAGGCCCACAAACACATGCGCCAGCGCGGCGTCGCTGATGCGGTAGTTGAACTCGGTTACGTTGCGCGGGCCCGTACCACCGCCGAATGCAGGCAGCTCACCAATCAGCTCGCAAAAGCGTTTAAAGCTGCCGCGTTCTTCGGGAATCGTCACCGCAAACAAGGCCTCGCGCTCTTCCCCCACTTCGGCCCGCTCGGCCACGAAGCGAAGGCGGTCAAAGTTCATGTTGGCACCGCACAAAATGGCGGCGTAGGTCTCGCCCTTTGATCGGTGCGTGGCCACATATTGCTTGACGGCGGCCACGGCCAGCGCGCCGGCCGGCTCCACAATGCTGCGGGTGTCGACAAACACGTCCTTGATAGCCGCGCACACCGCGTCGGTGTCGACCAGAATGTACTCATCCACCAAGGCACTTGCCACGCGGAAAGTTTCCTCGCCCACCAACTTGACCGCCGTGCCGTCCGAGAACAGCCCCACGTCAGCCAGTGTGACGCGCTTGTGCGCCGCCACAGACTGGGTCATGGCATCCGAGTCGTTCATCTGCACGCCAATCACCTTGATCTCGGGCCGCACCGCCTTGATGTAATTGGCCACGCCGCTGATCAGCCCACCGCCGCCAATGGCGACAAACACGGCATCGAGCCGACCCTGATGCTGGCGCAGCATTTCCATGGCCACCGTGCCCTGGCCGGCAATCACGTCGGGGTCGTCAAACGGGTGCACAAAGGTCAGACCTTCTTGTTTTTCCAGTTCCAGCGAGTGCGTGTAGGCATCGGAATAGCTGTCGCCAAACAGCACCACCTCACCGCCAAAACTGCGCACCGCATCCACCTTGACCTGTGGCGTAGTGGTCGGCATAACGATCACCGCGCGCGTGCCCAGCCGCTGCGCACTCAGCGCCACGCCCTGCGCGTGGTTGCCGGCCGAGGCGCAAATCACGCCCTTCTTCAAGTGCGCCGGGCTCAGGTGCGCCATCTTGTTGTAAGCGCCGCGCAGCTTGAAGCTATGCACCGGCTGCTGGTCTTCGCGTTTGAGCAGCACGGTGTTGCCCAGCCGGGCACTTAAGGCCTGCGCCGTCTCCAGCGCCGATTCAACCGCCACGTCGTACACGCGCGCATTGAGAATTTTTTTCAGGTAATCAAAAGGGGTCAGGTTGGCATTTTTCATAGGGGGTCAATGATAAGCGGGCGCTCCAAAGCGACAATTGCACCTTTTGAACCTCTGAGGAATAGTCACTATGGAATGCACAGTCAGCTGGACCGGTGGGCTCGCTACGCGCTCAGGCATGGGTTTTGTGGCCGAAACCGGCAGCGGCCACACGCTGGTGATGGACGGCGCGCCCGATGCCGCCAAACCCGAAAACGGTGGCCAAAACCTGGCCCCGCGCCCGCTGGAGCTGCTGCTGGCCGGCACCGGCGGTTGCACCGCCTACGACGTGGTGCTGATTTTGAAGCGCGGCCGCCACAACGTGCAGGGCTGCACGGTCAAGCTGCAAGCCGAGCGGGCTGAGGTCGACCCCAAAGTGTTCACCAGCATTAACATGCATTTCACCGTCACCGGCAAAGGCGTGCCCGCTGTCGCAGTAGAGCGCGCCATTGCCATGAGCCACGACAAATACTGCTCGGCCAGCGTGATGCTGGGTAAAACGGCGGCGATTACCACCAGCTTTGAGGTGCTAGAGAGTTGAGGTAGATTAGCGCCATGCGAACGCACCAGGAACTCGATCAACGCAGTCTGGCACTGCACCGGCTCATTGCTGACAGGATCAGGCAAGACCCCGTTTTGTTTGACAAACCCAGGCAAACGCTGGCGCGCTGGCGCACGGTGGTGAGCCAAAATTCCCAGCCTTATGTGCAAGATTGGTTGCAATTGATTGACAGCGGTATGGATGTCTGCTTGTCGGTGGCCACACAAGAGTCAGAGCGTGCCGCAGCCCTGCGACAGACCTCCCCCTTTTGCGGTGTGCTGACGCACAAAGAGCGGTTTGCCTTCTTCAAAAACTGGGCAAAAGAGCATCATGAAACGCGAAGACCTTGAGCACATCATCCGGGCGGTAGCGGCCATTACCAATCGATATGAGTGTGTCATTGTCGGCAGCCAGTCTATTCTTGGGGCCTGCCCCCATGCACCTGATTCGCTGCTGGTATCGATTGAAGCCGATGTCTACCCACTTGATTACAGCCCGGCGCTGTCAGACCTGATTGACGGCAGCATTGGCGAAGATTCGCCGTTTCAGGACATGTATGGGTATTACGCCCAAGGCGTTGGTCCGGAAACCGCTGTTTTGCCCGAGGGCTGGCGCGACCGGCTTGTGAAAATTCAGAATCAAAACACGGACTTGAAGATCGGATACTGCCTGGAGCCGCACGACCTGGCTGCATCCAAGTTGGTAGCCGGGCGTGAAAAGGACTGGCCGTTTGTCAAAACGCTGCTTGAGCACGCCATCGTCAATGGCATGACGCTCCGTGAGCGCATTTCACAACTCCCGATTTCGTCAGACGCAAAGGACCGGTTGCATGCCTGGCTGGCCAAAAACAGGGTTGGCTAAACCCGGTGCGCCACCGTCGTCATGACTTTGGCCGCAGCCGTCATCAGCGCTTTAACCGGCGCGGGCAGATCAATTGCTCCCAGCGTTTTGGCATCCAACGCGTGGCGGGCTTCGTCATCTTTCATCTGTGCCACGATGGCGCGTGAGGCATGGTCACCGGCGGGCAGGCGGCTCATGTGGCTTTGCAGGTGCGCTTCCACCTGGTTTTCGGTTTCCACCACAAAGCCCAGGCTTACCTTGTCGCCACCGAGCTTGCCCGCCAGCAGCCCAATGCCAAAGGCCCCGGCGTACCACAGCGGGTTCAGCCATGATGTGCGCTCGCCCAATTCCTTCAGACGTTGCTCAGTCCATGCCAAATGATTGGTTTCTTCCGCGCTAGCCCTTATGAAATGGGCGCGGAGCGCTTCATTTTTAGTAGCAAAAGCCTGCGCCGTGTAAAGCGCCTGCGCGCACACCTCGCCCACATGGTTGACGCGCATCAGGGCGCCGGCTTCTTTTTTCTCAAGTTCCGAAAGCTCGGTGGCATCGCCCGCCACGGTGGGGCAGGCCTGTGCGCCCCGGTGCTGCGCAAAAACGGTGCGCAGGGCGGCGTCAACAGTGGTTAAAAAACGGTCCATGGAGAGACTTCCTAGTTAATCTCAAGAGCAAAAAAAGGTCAATGAAGCAATCCGCCAAACACCTCATCGAGCGACTTTGCGTCCAGTATCCGGTCGCCCCAGACTTCAAGTTGTTCCATGTTGGCCTGACTCAGCCGCGGTTTGACCCATTCAGGCAAAGCACCAAAGCGGCGCGCCAACAACCGCATCAACAAAA
>JBBQLQ010000227.1:0-3529 GCA_038328055.1 Burkholderiales bacterium | reverse complement strand
AGCGCTCAACAGCGGTGCCTTCACTGCGCCGGATGTTTTTGAGCCGGAAAAATGCCATTCGCCGCTGCCACGCGCCTACCAATGGGCCGACGGCTCAGCCTATGTGAACCACGTCGAGTTGGTGCGCCGCGCTCGTGGTGCAGAGCTGCCAGCTGAGTTTTGGACCGACCCGCTGATGTACCAGGGCGGCTCGGATTCTTTTGTGGGACCACGCGATCCGATCTTTGCCTGTTCAGAAGACTGGGGCATCGACCTGGAAGCTGAAGTCGCGGTGATCACCGGCGACGTGGCCATGGGTGCCAGCGCCGCGCAAGCTGCCAAATCGGTGCGCTTGCTGATGCTGGTCAACGACGTGTCACTGCGCAACCTGATCCCGGCAGAACTTGCCAAAGGCTTTGGCTTCTTTCAGTCCAAGCCCGCCTCAGCCTTCAGCCCGGTGGCCGTGACACCCGACGAGTTGGGTGCCGATTGGCGTGACAGCCGGGTGCACCGCCCCTTGCTAGTTTCTCTGAACGGCACGCTGTTTGGCCAGCCCGATGCTGGATGCGACATGGTGTTCAACTTTGCCCAACTGATTGCCCACGCGGCCAAGACCCGCGAACTGTGCGCGGGCAGCATCATTGGCTCGGGCACCGTGTCGAACAAGCAAGGTGGGCTGCAAGGCTCGTCGATTGTCAACGGCGGCGTTGGCTACTGCTGCATTGCTGAAGTGCGCATGTACGAAACGATTGAAACCGGCAAGCCGCAAACCGGCTACCTGAAGTTTGGCGACAGCGTTCGCATCGAGATGTGCGATGCACAAGGTGCCTCGATTTTTGGGGCAATTGCGCAGACCGTGCAGCCCTACGGCAATTAAACCAGATTGCACTCGAACCATGAACCAAAGCACCGTCATTGCGAGCGCAGCGCGGCAAGCCATGGCATCTGGAAGTCCTGGACTGCCACGTCGCTTTGCTCCTCGCGGTAACAAGGAATGTGGGTTTGACCTGCAATTCATGTGATGACCAACCTATTTCGTTTTTTTGTTTCCACAACCCATCAGTCAGGACCCTCCCATGACCCATCCCTTGTTTGAAAAACACCGCGCCAAACTGGACGCGGCGCTCAACGCCATCCACACCCGTGGCTACTGGGCTGCCTACAACGAGATGCCCAGCCCCAAGACCTATGGCGAAACCGCAGCCGCTGACGGCAAGAGCGCGTTTGAGGCGCATCTAGGACAAAAGTTTGAACTGAACCAGCCCGGCACCACTGGCTGGCACGGGGGCGAGCAGTCGCCGTTTGGGATTGATCTGAACGTGCAGTACCCGGTGTGCGACATCAACGCCTTGATTGCGGCAGGCCAAAGCGCCATGACCGGCTGGCAAGCGGCCGGCGTGGAAGGTCGCACTGGCATTTGTATCGAGATGCTGGACCGCCTGAACGCGCAGAGTTTCGAGCTGGGCCACGCCGTCATGATGACCACCGGCCAGGGCTGGATGATGGCGTTTCAAGCCGGCTCACCGCATGCGCAAGACCGTGGCCTGGAAGCGGTGACCTACGCTTTGCGCGAACAGAGCTTTGTGCCGTCAGAGGCGACCTGGGAAAAGCCACAGGGCAAAAACCCGTCGATCGTCATGAAAAAGCACTTCGAGATCGTCGGTCGCGGTGTAGCGGTGGTGGTCGGTTGCGGCACTTTCCCCACATGGAACACCTATCCCGGTCTGTTTGCCGCGCTCGCCACGGGCAATGCGGTCATCATCAAACCGCATGAGAACGCCATCCTGCCAGTCGCCATCACCGTACGCACGATTCGCGCGGTGTTGACTGAGAACGGCATCGACCCCAACCTGGTCACTTTGTGCGTGGCGGACAAGCGCGAAACCACACAGGCACTGGTCACGCACCCCTCTGTCAAGTCCATTGACTTCACTGGCGGCAATGTATTTGGCCAATGGCTGATTGACAATTGCCGCCAGGCCCGGGTGTATGCCGAGCTGGCCGGGGTCAACAACATCGTGATTGACTCGACCGATGCCTACAAGCCCATGCTGCGCAACCTGGCGTTCACGTTAAGCCTGTATTCAGGCCAGATGTGCACCACCTCGCAGGCGATTTTTGTGCCCGCTGGTGGCATTGACACCGAAGACGGCCCCAAGAGCTACGACGAGGTCTGCGCTGACCTGGCCCGCGCCGTCGAAGGCTTTTTGAGCAAGCCTGAAGTCGCATTCGCCGTGCTCGGTGCGGTGCAGTCTGTCGACACTTTGGCACGCATTGCCTTGGCCGACGGTGGCTCGCTGGGCCGGGTGCTGCTGGCCTCCAAAAAGCTCGACAACCCCGAGTTTCCCAGAGCCGAGGTGCGCACCCCGGTGCTGCTGGCCTGCGATGCGGCGCTTGAGGCCGCCTACATGGAAGAGCGCTTTGGCCCTATCACTTTTGTAGTGAAGGTGGCAGACACAGCAAGCGCCATTGCCTTGTCTGAGCGGATCGTTACGACCCACGGTGCGCTCACTGCCGGCATTTACTCGACACGGCCTGAGGTGATCGATGCCATGACAGCAGCCACCTGGCGCGCCAAAGTAGCCTTGTCCATCAACCTGACGGGCGCGGTGTTTGTCAACCAGTCGGCGGCGTTCTCCGACTACCACGGCACCGGTGGCAACCCGGCTGCCAACGCTTCGTATGCGGATTCGGCCTTTGTCGCCAACCGTTTTTGCGTGGTGCAGCGCCGCTCTCACGTTTAACCCAGGCTGAAGGCGACACCATGACGTACCAGAACATCCGCTTTGACGTGCAGACCGGCGTGGCCCGCCTCACCTTGAACCGACCGGACAAGCTCAACAGCTTTAACGGTGCCATGCACACAGAGCTTCGCGCGGCGCTTGACACGGTGCAAAGTGACCCGAGTATGCGTGTCCTGGTGCTCACCGGCGCAGGGCGGGCCTTTTGCGCTGGCCAAGACCTGGCCGATCCCGAGATGGCCATGGGGCCGATGCAACCCGACATTGGCAACGTGGTCGAAAAGTATTACAAACCCTTGATTCTGGGCTTGCAAAACCTGCGGGTGCCCACCATCGCCATGGTCAATGGCATTGCCGCCGGGGCTGGCGCCAGCCTGGCACTGGCCTGCGACTTGGTGATTGCAGCCAAATCAGCCTATTTTCTGCAGGCCTTCAGCAAGATCGGTCTGATTCCCGACACCGGTGGCACCTGGTTTTTGCCACAGCGCGTGGGTATGGCTCGTGCCATGGGCCTGGCCCTGTTGGCAGAAAAGCTCTCCGCAGAAAAGGCCGTCGAATGGGGCCTGATCTGGCAGGCGGTGGAGGATGCGGAACTGGCCTCCACGGTGGACAAGCTGGCCGCGCAACTGGCGGCCATGCCCACCAAGGCGCTGGTGCGCACCCGTGCTGCCATGCACGCCGCCCCCAACCACACGCTGGAGCAGCAGCTCAGCATGGAAGGCGGCTTCATGCGTGAACTCGGCTGGAGCCCCGACTTCCAGGAGGGTGTGGCCGCCTTCATGGAAAAGCGCGCACCCAAGTTCACCGGG
>JBBQLQ010000226.1:0-3584 GCA_038328055.1 Burkholderiales bacterium | reverse complement strand
GGCGGGCGCCCTGAATGTCTACAAGGCGTTGTTGGATCATTTGCCAGCCGACACCGGCATGGCATTCGTCATCATCTCGCATATCAGCCCAGACGCTTACAGCCAGTTGGCTGAAATTCTGGCACGTCATACGAAGATGCCGTCACTGATCGCATCGGCTGCCATGCCGATCCGCGCCAACCATGTTTATGTGATTCCAGCCAACGCCGACCTCGAGGTTGAGAAATTCAAGGGATTCAAGTTCAAGGTCATCACGCCTCGGAGCCGACGCAACGTGCAAATCGATATGTTTCTTGCTTCGATTGCAGAAGTCTTCGGTGACCGGGCGATCGGGGTCGTCGTATCAGGCTACGACGGGGACGGCACCGCAGGGTGCAAGCACATCAAGGAACAGGGCGGCACTACTTTTGCGCAAGATCAATCCGCAGAGGTTGATTCCATGCCTGTGCGTGCGCAGGCGTCAGGCTATGTGGATTTTGTTCTGCCGCCGGACAAGATTTCTGCGGCGCTGATCGAGATTGGAGCGCGTTTCACTCGCAGCGTTTGAGACGACGAGTTCGCTCGGATCGAAATTCTAAAAATAAACGTAACTACCAGGTCAACGCTCGGCATGATCTCTTGCGCCTTTCCCTTATGGTGGAAGGCGGGGATGGGGGGCTACTCTCCTATGTGCGTCGACGCACAGACCCGTCTCAAGGGCACGACCAACAATAAAGCACGACACACCGGTCCACAAAATATGAAAACTTTTCCCATCGTTTGCGTTGGCGGCTCTGCCGGTGGGCTTGATGCCTACATTCGCCTGCTGCAAAACCTGCCCTGCGACATGGGCGTAGCCATCGTCATCGTGAACCACATCACCATGATGCCGACCATGCTGCATGAAGTGCTGCCACGCTTTACCACCATGCCGGTAGAACTCATTACCGAGAACTTGTTGATTGAACCCAATCATGTTTTTATCATCCCGGCCAACCGGGATTTGCATGTAGACGATGAAGTGTTCCACCTGAAGCCAATCTCCAAGCCGCGTGGCTGGCCCGATGTCATCACGGTTTTTTTGAAATCACTCACTGAATATTGGGACGGCAAGCTGATCGCGGTCATTGTGTCGGGCTACGACGGCGACGGAGCAGCGGCGCTTTGCGGCATCAAGGACGCAGGCGGCATCACCATCGCGCAAAAACTCAGCACTGCCAAGCAGCCTGACATGCCAGAGAGCGCCATCGCCAGCGGCTGCATCGATTTTGTGTTGTCGCCAGAAGATATTGCGAAGGAAATCATTCGTATCACCCAGGCGCAGTCTTCGGCTTAAGGGTGTTCTTGATTGGACGTCTCCCAGAAAGCAAGCCGACAGTCACTTGACAACAAATTCCTCGCCTCCAAAGTGCAGCGGTAACTCGACACGATATAGCGTTATGTCAAGTGGTCGGCCTATGGCTCATTGCTGACCCTCGTACCTGATTGCGGGAGCACCCGATTTGGGCATTTTGAGTAAATTCGCCGCACCAAGTTGTCTGACTGGTTCCTCCCAGGTGTCGACGGTCGCCAAATCCCCGTCATCGACAGAAATACTGGGAATCCGGTCGGTCGGGAAGGCCAAGCGAATTCACGCCGCCGACCAACTGCTGACATTCAGCTATCGCTCAAATGATCTAGGTGAATGGCAGCAGTGCCAGCGGTAGCTGACTTTCGGGTGATAGCCCTGCTGCCGGGGGCATACCGACGAGATTTCACCCGATAGGGGTTTTTCCCTATCGCCATGCATCTTTCTTCCAATTTTCTTTTGTGTTCGGTTGGCATAAGCTCCATTCATCTTCACAGAGCGGAGCTTCACATGAGTTCTCAACCCGATCTTTCCCGACGCGCTTTCTTCGCGGCATTGCCGGCCGTGACTGCCGGGCTGGCACTACCTGCCGTGGCCGCTGCGGAAACCGGCCCACATTGGTCAATGCTGGTTGACACCCGTCGCTGTATAGCGTGTCAGGCTTGCACCATGGCCTGTTCGATGGAAAACGTTTCCCCGGAAGGGCAGTTCCGCACTGTGGTGGCGACCTATGTGGTGAGCACGCCCGAGGGAAAAACCGGCCTCGCCGTTGTGCCGCGTCTGTGCAATCACTGCGACGAGCCACCCTGTATTCCGGTCTGCCCGGTCGGTGCCACGTTCAAACGCAAGGATGGCATCGTGCTGGTTGATGGCGACCGCTGTGTCGGCTGCGCCTACTGCGTTCAGGCCTGTCCTTACGATGCGCGATTCATCAATCACGATACCGGCAAGGCAGATAAATGCACGTTCTGCAGCCACCGTCTTGAAGCCGGTCTGTTGCCAGCCTGTGTCGAAACCTGCGTCGGTGGCGCTCGAATCTTTGGTGACATCAATAACCCGGCCAGCGATATCAGTCGCCAACTCAAGGCTGCGCAAGGCAAGACCCGCGTCCTCAAGCCGGAAGCCGGCACGTCACCTCGCGTCTACTACATCGGCCTAGAAGAGCATCTCGACGGACGGGTGAATGGACTTTCTGGCGCCGACATGATGTGGCGGCCAAACCACCTGGGAGCAAAATAATGAACACAACCGTTGAAGTCCTTGGTTTCGCTCGTGAGCCGGGCTGGCTGCCGTGGGCCGTGCAGTATTTTTTCCTGATTGGCATCTCGTGCGCTGCATTTTTCCTTTCCCTGCCCGGTATGGTCTGGCACAACCCTGCGTGGCGAAGCCTTTCCCGGTACGCCCTGCTGGCTGCGCTGGTTTGCGGCATGGCGGCGCCGGTGGCCTTGCTGGCTGACCTGCATCAGCCCGGTCGCTTTCTTAACTTTTACCTGCATCCAAATCTAGGTTCGTGGATGGCCTGGGGTTCCTTCTTCATTCCCATCTACCTCATTGGCCTGCTGCTCTACGCCTGGCTCAGTCTTCGCCCAACATTTGCCGCGCTGGCCGATAAGGAAGCGGGGAAGATCGCTGCCGCTTATCGCTTTCTCAGCTACGGCGGGCATGTGAACACGAGTGCCCTTCGCGCTGCTGCACTTGTCGCGACGTTGGGTGCTGTGCTGGTGCTGCTCTATACCGGTATGGAGGTGATGGTGGTGCAAGCCCGGCCGCTGTGGAGCACCCCGCTGTTGCCTTTGCTCCTTCTGGTCACTGCACTGGCCGGCGGCCTGGGCATGAGCGGACTTTTTGAGGCGCTGGCCGGACGAAAGCAATCGGCCCCGCTGTTCAATCGTTGGCTGGAAGGCAGCCAGTGGGCCACGCTGATACTCATCGCCAGTTGGTTCGTTTTTGCCCTGACCGGCGCGTCGACCGCAGCACATGAAGTTCTTACCGCAACACGGGGCTCATTCGGCTGGACGATCACCCTGGTCTGGCTGATCGGCAGCACGCTGCTCACCCTTTGGCTGGCCCGGACGAATCGCCAGGCTTTGTTGCTGCCCGCCTTGCTCGCCCTGCATGGTGCCTGGTTGGTGCGCTGGATTGTTTTTATGGGCGGCCAGGAGATTCCAAAAATCGGCGCGACTTCCTTCGCCTATTTCGTCACCCTCACCCCGGACAGCCTTCTTGGCATCGTCGGCACAACCGGTCTCTGTCTCGC
>JBBQLQ010000225.1:0-3686 GCA_038328055.1 Burkholderiales bacterium | reverse complement strand
TGCCCAAAGAAGCCATCAAGCTCATGGCCGTGGACGACATCTTGCCGCTGGAAAGCATGGCCAGGGCCATTTTGCAGTTTGATTCACGCGCCTGACTTGCTTCGTTATTGATAGCTGCTTACGCAGTATCTATATGGGCTAGAGGCTGATTTGTTATAAATATCGTAACCACTCAGCTACCGTCATTGCGAGCGTAGCGTGGCAATCCGTGACCCCCGGACTTCCTGGATTGCCGCGTCGCTGCCCGCCACGTCGCTACGCTCCTCGCGGCTAAAGGCTTTTGCCTCGCAATGACGATGCCGGAAACGGCTGAGCAGTTTCAAGAATCACGGGTGCTGGCCTGAGGGGCTGGCGGTGGCAATGAGCTGTTCGCAGAGTTGAGCGGCTTGCTCAAAGTCCAGGCTGGCCACGGCGCTGGCCATAGCCGCAAACCGTGCCTGCTTGCGCAGGGTCGGACTCTGCTGCAGTGCCTCGAAAGCTGCCAGTGCCTGCATGTCGGCGGCGTTGAGCAAGGCCGACAGCACCCGTAACTGAGTGACTTCAGCCGTGCCCGGCAGGCCAACAGCGGCATGATCCGTGGCCAGCGCTGGCGTGCTTGCAGGCGCGTCGGCCACCGCGTCGGCCACCGCGCTGGTGAAGGATTGGGCAATCCGCCGCATGACGAATTGGGTGACCGCGACACCCTCCTCAAAACGCTGGCACAGGTCGGCAATGTCAAGCGACACCGGTTGGGCATCGGCTGGATTGGACAGGACTGTCTGGCGCGACTTGATGGTCAATTCATACTGGCGGGCCAGCGCGGCCATGTAATGGGCGCCCACCGTGGCCGACAAGCCCTTGAGGGTATGCAGCAAGCGTGCCGCCTGGGTCCAGTCAGCCTGCTGCAAAGCCGCGGCCAGCTGGCTTGGTTGCAGCGCCAGGTCGCTCAGGTAAGACTGCAGCACGCGGGCGTAAAGCCCCTTGTTGTTGCCCAGGCGCTCCAGCGCGGCGGCCACATCCACGCTGTCGGTGGGAGGTAATGCAGGCTCGTTGGGCACGCTGCCCGGCACGACGAAACCTGGCACGCGCGCAGATGCCGTTGCGCTTGTTGGACGCTTCGTCAGGCTTTGCAGTAGGCTGACCAGTTGGGCCAGGTTGAACGGTTTGCCGATGTGGGCATTCATGCCGGCGGCTAGGCATGCATCGCGGTCGCTGGCCATGGCGTTGGCCGTCATGGCGACGATGGGCAGCGTGGTCAGGCCCTTGTCGTGACGCAGCACGCGGGTGGCTTCAAAGCCGTCCATCACCGGCATTTGCAAGTCCATCAGCACGGCATCAAAGGGTTGGCCTGCGGCTAGGGCTTGCTGCACTGCATCGACACCAAGCTGGCCGTTGTCGGCCACTTCCACCAAGGCACCTTCGTGGCTGAGCATCTCTTGTGCTACTTGCTGGTTGATGATGTTGTCTTCCACCACCAGCAGGCGCAGGCCTTGTAGCGGCAGTTCCCGGGCTTCTGCAGGTGCCGGCACCACGCTCTTGGCACGACTGGCCAGGGCATCGGCCACCGCGTCATACAGCATGGAGGCCGTCACGGGTTTGACCAGGAAGCCGTGCAGTTGCGCCAAGTCCTCGGGTGCGCGCTGGCTCAGCGTTTCACGGCCATGTGCGGTCACCATGACGACAATCGGTGCGGCCGTATCGACATGCTTTCCCTGCATGTTTCGGATGGTTTCCCAGCCGTCCATGCCGGGCATTTGCCAGTCCATGAAAATCGCCTGGTAAGGGTGCTGCCCGGCGGCTGTGCTGGCCTGCACCAGCGCCAAGGCCTGCGCGCCATCGGCCGCCAGGTCGGCTTGCCAGCCCAGTGAGCTGGCCATGCCGGCCATGATTTCGCGTGCCAACGGGTTGTCGTCCACCATCAACACCCGCAAGTTGCGGGGCAATTCAAACCCGGGCTTGATGGCTGTTGCAGGGGGAGCGATGGGCAGCGTGATGGTAAAGCTGAAGGTGCTGCCCTGGCCCGGTGCGCTAGCGAGCGTGAGTTCGCCGTCCATCAGGGCTACCAGTCGTTTGCTGATGGACAGCCCCAGTCCGGTGCCGCCAAAACGTCGGGTGGTGGAGGCTTCGGCCTGCGAAAAACCTTCAAAGATATGCGCGTGTTTTTCAGGCGCGATGCCAATCCCGTTGTCGCGCACGGCAAAGCACAGACTGACATCGGTGGCACTGCGTGCGGCTACCCGGATGCTGATGACCACTTCGCCCTGCGGTGTGAATTTGACCGCGTTGCTGCACAGATTGATAAGCACTTGTTGCAGTCGCAGGGCATCACCCATCAAGGCTTTGGGCGCGCTGGGGTCAATGTCAAACAGCACTTCAACCGGTTTGGCCCCGACACTGGTCGAGACGATGACAGACAGATCGCGCATGAGTTTGTCAAGCCGCATGGCCCGCACTTCGAGGTTCATTTTGCCGGCATCGATTTTGGAGAAATCCAGAATGTCGTTGATCAAGCCCAGCAGCGACTGAGCAGCACCTTCGGCCTTGCTGGCGTAGTCAAGCTGGCGGCGGGTCAGGTCGGTGTTTTGCAGCAGCCTGAGCATGCCCAGAATGGCATTCATGGGGGTGCGGATCTCATGGCTCATGTTGGCCAGGAATTGCCCCTTGGTGAGGGTGGCCGTCTCGGCCTGCTCACGCGCTTTTTGCAGGTGTTGCTCAAGCTCTTTGTTGGTGCTGATGTTGGTGCGAATACCAATGTAACTATGCGGCAGGCCGTTGCGGTTCATGAGCGGCACGATGGTGGCATTGACCCAATAAAAGCCGCCGTTTTTTTTGCGGTTTTTGACATCGCCGTGCCAGACCTTGCCCTGGGAAATGGTGTGCCACAGATCTTCAAACAGCGCAGGCGGGTGCTCGGCTGATTTCACGATACGGTGGTTTTGTCCGATCAGTTCTGCTGCGGTGTAGCCGCTGATGTCGCAAAAACGCTGATTGGCGTAAGTGATGGTGCCGTTCAGGTCTGTGATGCTGACGATGGCGTGCTGGTCAAGGGCAAATTTTTGGTTGTTGAGGTCGGTGTGTTGCGCCAGCAAGCGCGTTGACACCACATTCAGGGCATTGCCCAGATTTTCAATTTCTGTGGCGCGGAGTGACACCCGCAATTGGCTGCCCATGCGGGTATCGAGTTGGCTGGCAAACTCGGTGGCACGGCGCAGGGCGCGCATGCTCGGGCGCAGCAATAAGGTCAAGAGCAGCAGCGTGGCCGCAATGGCGATGGCCATGGTACTGGCAGCTTGCAGGCGAATGTCATGCACGATGCGATCAAACGTGTCAAGCCGGTAACTGATGCGCACCCAGCCCAGCGTCTGCTGCTGGCCAACAATGCGTTGCCAGGCCACCATCGTGCCTTGCGTACCGGCCAGAAAGTCGTGCTTGGTGGCGCTGTAGCTTTGCAACGCCAGACGGGTATCTGGCAAGCCCGCAGCATTCTCGGGCACTGGAATTTTTGTAGTGTTGTAGCGCGGTGACCAGACCCCGTTTTTGTTGATCACCTCGGAAATCGGTATACCTTCAGGGGAGGTCACCAGCACCGAGTAAATGCCGTCGACCGTGGCGGTGTGCAAGGTCAGCGGCTCGATCTGCTCGGGTTCATTGACCTGTAAAAAATGCGCGTCTACGGCGGCCAGGTTCTTTGCCAGCGCCACCATTTG
>JBBQLQ010000224.1:0-3809 GCA_038328055.1 Burkholderiales bacterium | reverse complement strand
GTTCGATGATGGGCCGCAGCGCCTGCCCGGCAGGTGTGAGGTGGTAGGTGGGACTGGTGTCGGCGTCATGCAACTCCACCACGCCGGCTTTGACCAGCTGTTTCAGCCGGGCAGACAGCAGCGTGGGGGACAACAGGGGTGCGCCGCGCTGCAACTCACTGAAGCGTGAACTGCCGGCAATCAACTCGCGCACGATGATCAGGGTCCAGCGTTCGCACAGTAACTGGGTGGCTTGTGCCAAGGGACAAAACTGGCCATAAGTCTTCATGATGCGACCTCCCGGTTTCGCCCCGTGACTGCGCCAAGTTGACGCGGCTGAGAACGACGTGCCTCGATCGCGCTGCAAGAGACAGCGTCAGGGTCAAACCACACCGCAAAGGCTACGCCCTTAACCCGGCTGCGTCAACGCCAGCCCGCACTACAGATCCTGTACTTCACAAAGCGCAAGCCGCTGGATAAGGTGAACCGACTTCAGTAGACAACTGTCATTGAAGCCACTCTAGTCAACCAATAGGAGAACATCATGAGCGAATCACTGTACGAACGTTTGGGCGCCACCGCCGGCATTACCCGTGTGGTTAATGACCTGGTCGACAACCACATGCTCAATCCCGCCATTTCAACCCGTTTTGCCCAAAGCGATTTATCGACCCTCAAAAATGCCGCTGCGGCCTTCATGATTGGGGCCACGGGCGGGCCTGATGAGTACAAAGGCAAAGACATGCTGGCCACACACAAAGGCATGAACATTGCTGCCACCGAATTCAACGCCGTCTTGGACGACGCGCTGGCCGCCCTCACCAAAAATGGCGTGGGCCAACGCGAGCAGGAAGAGGTGCTGTTTGCGCTTTACAGCATGCGCTCGCAGGTTGTTCTGGTTTGAGGCCACGCGCCCTGCCCTTGATTTTTTCTGCGAGTGGGTAGGGGCGGAGTTTCCGCCAGTCATTGGGCCTGAGCCGTTGGAGCAACTTGGGCATTCGGCCAGGAACGGCGCGGAAACGGCCAGTCAGGGGTTCTAAGCCCAAACCGGCGGAATTTGTCCAGTTCACCAAAAGTCTGGCTTTTGAACTGTCCCATGCGCGCAATAGGCCACGCAGCTGTGTCACCAGCCGACATTCATAGTCGAGAAACCTCAAGAACCAGGTTTCCGACCAGTGAGGTTATCCGACATGGTTTTGCGCACAAAGATTTGCGTATCAGAAGGGGCCTTCGCGACCTACTGCGGTCAGCGTCGAAAAACAGATGTTTAGCGACAGGCCGCTCCAGTGCTGGCTTTACCCCATTGTCCGGAAATTCAGGAATTCCGGCTTACATCTCATGGCTGGACAAATTCCGCCGGTTTGGGCTTGGAACCCCAAGTTTGAACCGGTAGCCATCACCCTCGAACAAGTGTTCACCGCCGAGATGGCGGCTTAGAAGGTCTACTCGAGTCGTTACCAGTGGTACATGGGTAGGCGTAAGGATTCGTTCGTAAATGAGTAAGATCGCCCGCAAACCCGCGCCAGGCTTGGATTTCAGGGATTTGACAGATGTGTTTTGGTGGAACTATCCACTAAAACTCAGCCTGTAATCGCTGCTTGTTTCGCGCGATGGCGCTTGACGATGTCCAGCACCGTGTTCTTGCTGATGCCCAGCCGCAATCCGATCTCCCGGTACGACTGCCCCGCAGCCACCAGTTCCAGCGCACGCTTTTGATGGCGATCGGCCTTGACGCGCTGGCCGCTCTGGCGCCCAAAGCGCACGCCGCGTGCCTGCGCCGCAGCAATCCCTGAGCGCACCCGCTCGCGCAGCAGGTCGCGCTCGAACTCGGCCAGCACGGACATGAGAGAGGCGATGAGCTTGCCCTGAGGCGTCCCCAGATCGAACTGCAGGCCCGTCTGGGCAATCAGGGAAATGCCCCACGCCTGGAGTTCGCCCAGCGTGTGAAACAGATCGATCGTCGAGCGGCCCCAGCGGGTCAGCTCGGTCACCAGCACCACATCGACCCAGTGGGCCTATTTTGGCGCCGACACCATCACCCACAACGTTCGCGACGATCAACTCAAGGTCATCAAGTACAACCACCTGATCTCCAACCTGGTGATCTTCCACAATTGCCACACCATCACGCAGGCGTTGAAGGAACTGCAAACGGATGGCATGAAACTCACGCCGGAGCTGCTTGCCAAACTGAGCCCCTACCGAACGCATCACCTCAATCGCTTTGGACTTTACGAAATGAAAGAGCGCCATCCCCACCCTGTGGACTACGGAGTCGGGTTCGAAACCTAAGCTTGGCGCGGGTTTGCGGGCGATCTTACTCATTTACGAACGAATCCTTACGCCTACCCAGCCTGGGCGAGAAGATCGACACCGGCAGCGCGTCCGGGAAATTGCAGTTTCATGTGTTCGCCGCGCTGGCTGAGTTTGAGCGAAATCTGATCCGTGAGCGTACCAACGCGGGATTGTCGGCAGCTCGTGCGCGTGGCCGGGTTGGCGGCAGGCCTGCGAAGTTGACCGAGAAGCAAATCAGGGAAATCAAGGCATTAATGGCCGATCCTCAATGCCAGGTCAGCGATCTAGCCAAGCGCTATGGCGTGTCCAGGACGACGCTTTACAAGCGGGTTGGTAGTCAGTCGCTTGCAAATTAAAAATGTACGTACAATAATGTATTGCAATTAGATTTGTATGGAATATGACGAATGCGCTTGAGCATTTTAAAAAGCACAAGGTGAGCTTCGAAATTGCTGTTCGCGTGTTTGCAGACCCGTTTGCACTCGCGGAGATGGACCGCATAGAAAATGGAGAGCGCCGCTGGCAGACCAATGGAATGGTGGATGGCCACCTTGTTTTACTTGTGGCTCACACCGTCAATCACGATGATGATGGGATCGAAGTTATTGAGATTATTTCCGCCAGAAAAGCTGATCCAACCGAAAGGAAACGCTATGAAAAAAACTATTGAATTCGAAGTTGATCTTGCCCATTTGCCGCCTCTGACGGTAGCCCAGAAGGCTGAACTGATGGCATTGGCGGCTATGCCTGACAAAGAGATTGACTACAGCGATATCAAAAAACTTCCAGGGAGCTTCTGGAAAAATGCTGCGCCAAATCCTTTTTACAAGCCGGTAAAGAAGCCTACGACCGTGCGACTTGATGCCGATGTGCTTGCCTGGTTGCAGTCAACAGGAAAAGGCTACCAGACACGGATCAATGCGATTTTGCGCGAGGCCATGCTCCACAAAATTTGAGCGCATCTATGCAGCCGGTAACCGCTGGCTGAAGCGGGATGGGTTCAGCAAGTCATCAATCAATGCTCAGCAATGGGTGATGCAAATAAACGTTCATGCTTGATTAAATCTCAAATGAGATACATAATTGACGGCAACACAGGAGATACACCATGTCCGCGCAGACTTCCATGCTCCACATCCGGGTGGACGATGACATCAAAGAGCAAGCCACCCAGGCCCTGACAGCAATGGGTCTGTCGATGTCGGATGCAGTGCGGCTGTTTTTGCGTCGTGTCGTGATTGACCAGGCCTTTCCGCTGGAACTCAAGGTTCCCAACGCACAGACGCGTGCGGCCATGCAGGAGTCGCGCACCCTGATGGCGACCCGGCGTGCCCGATTTTCCAGCGCTGACGAACTGTTTGCTGATCTTGAAAAAAACAGCCGTAAGTAAACGCGCGCCCCTGCCACGAGCCACGGACTATGCCAAGGCCTTTCTCAAAGACTGGCAACGGCTGTCGCATTCGGGCCGTTACGACATGGTGCGCCTCAAAGAGGCGATGCTGTCGTTGATAGCCAATGATGCGCCCCTGGGGCCG
>JBBQLQ010000223.1:0-3872 GCA_038328055.1 Burkholderiales bacterium | reverse complement strand
CGCAATTCCGCGTCGAAGTCTCCGGCGTCGGCCTGACCCAAGTGCCCATCAGCATTGCGCCATTTCGGGGGCAGGATGCGGTCACACAAAAGTTATCAGACATCGTGAAGTCCGATCTGGAGCGAAGTGGCCAATTCCGTGCCGTGAATGCCGCTTTTGCTGCCATGGACGAACTCACCAAGCCTGATCTGATAGCCCTGCGCCAGGCAGGCTCTGATGCATTGGTGTCGGGTAGCGTGTCCAAATTGGCTGACGGCCGGTTCGATGTGCGATTTCGTGTATGGGACGTTGTCAAGGGTCAGGATTTTGGTGGACAAAGTTTCGTCGTGGCGGCCGGTGACCTGCGCCTGGCTGCGCACAGAACGGCCGACTATGTTTATGAGAAGTTGACGGGTGAAAAAGGTGTTTTTTCTACCCGTATTGCCTACGTTACCAAGGCGGGTTCGCGCTATCAGTTGTGGGTGGCAGATGCCGATGGTGAGAATGCGCAGTCTGCGTTAGCCAGCCCAGAACCCATTATTTCCCCCGCCTGGTCGCCCGACGGTAACCAGCTGGCCTATGTTTCGTTTGAATCCCGCAAGCCGGTGGTTTACGTTCACGACATTGCTACTGGGAAGCGTCGGCTCATTGCCAACTTTAAAGGATCAAACAGCGCGCCAGCCTGGTCGCCGGATGGCAAAACACTGGCGGTCACTTTGAGCCGTGATGGGGGCTCCCAGCTTTTTATTTTGAGCGCGCTGGGTGGTGAGCCACGCCGCTTGATTCAATCCAACAGTATTGATACCGAGCCCGTTTTTTCACCGAACGGTCAAACGATTTATTTTGTCAGTGACCGGGGTGGTTCACCCCAAATTTACAAGGTTTCGGTTAGCGGTCAAGGAGTCGAGCGCGTCACGTTTACCGGCGCTTACAACATTTCGCCATCTATCAGCCCGGACGGCAGATGGCTGGCATATATTTCCCGGATGGGTGGTGCGTTTAAATTGCAGTTGATGGATATTGCAAGCGGTGAGGTCAAAGGTATCACTGACACGGCTGCTGACGAAAGCCCCAGCTTTGCGCCTAACAGCAAGCTGGTGGTTTACGCTACCCAGCAGCAAGGGCGTGAGTCCTTGATGACTTCAACGCTTGATGGCAAGGTGAAGGCCAAGCTGAATGGTCAAAATGGTGATATTCGCGAGCCCGACTGGGGTCCGTTTTTTAAACAGTAGTTTTTTGGAGTGTTCATGCGTAAATTTTTGTTGGTTTTATTTGTCTCATTGCTGGTTGGCTGCGGCTCAACCGTTCCCTTGTCAGACGTGCCGGTTACCGATGCCACACCGAAAGCGGTTGCGGGGACTGGTTCGGATGCACAGGGCGCTGGTGCGCCAAGCAATGGCGTAACGCCGGTCGATTTGAGCGGCAGTGGATCTCAAACTAATGCACCGTCAGAGGCCAAAATCGTTTACTTTGACTATGACAGCTTCGTCATCAAGCCTGAGTACCAGTCTTTGGTCGCTGCGCATGCCCGCTTTATCAAAAGCCAGTCGACGCGTAAAGTGGCGATTGAAGGGCACACGGATGAGACGGGTGGACGTGAATACAACCTGGCGTTAGGACAAAAACGCGCGGATGCCGTGCGCAACGCCTTGGCGCTTCTGGGTGTGCCGCAAAATCAAATGGAATCGGTCAGCTTTGGCAAGGAAAAACCTGCTGCTAACGGGGCGGATGACGCGGCCTATGCTAAAAACCGCCGGACTGAAATCCGTTACCAATGATGGTGACAAACGCGATGCGAATGCATTTGTTGAAATTGGCCGGTGTTTGTTTAGTTGCTGTGCTGGCTGTCACGGGTGCCAATGCAGCCTTGTTTGAAGACGACGAAGCCCGTCGGGCGATTCTTGACTTACGTCAGCGTGTTGAAGCGCTTAGGGTCGATTCCGAGCAATCCAGGAAATTGTTGGAAGAAGAAAGTTCGGGGCGTGGGAAGAGTTTGCTTGACTTGCAGCGGCAAATTGAAATGTTGCGAACTGACATTTCGTCCTTGCGTGGGGCTAATGAGAAACTTTCTCGCGAGTTGGCAGATGTTCAGCGTCAGCAAAAAGATATCGCGGCGGCTTTGAGCGACCGTGTCAGCAAGCTTGAGCCCATCAAAGTCTCCATAGATGGCGTTGAGTCCGTGGTAGATCCAACAGAAAAACGCGATTTTGAAGCCGCTTTGACGGTTTTCAAGAAGGGGGATTTCGCTGCGTCTCAGACCTTTTTTGTTGCGTTCATCGGCCGCTATCCAGGCAGCCAGTATGTGGCGTCTGCATTGTTCTGGTTGGGCAATGCGCAATATGCAACGCGCGATTACAAAGAAGCCATCATTAATTTCAGGGTACTGATTTCCAGAAATCCGGAGCACATGCGTGCCCCTGAAGCCGTTCTGTCTGTGGCCAATTGCCAACTTGAGCTCAAAGACGTAAAAGGTGCCCGTAAGACACTGACTGACCTCATCAAGGCCTATCCGCAGTCTGAGGCCGCCATGGCGGCCAAGGAACGCTTGGCTGCCTTGAAGTAATTGGCGGTTTTATGAGCCCGGATTCGAGATGACAGCTCAACGAAGGTTTGGTGGCTTGGAGCGCCTGTTTGGCATGGCGGGCGCGCAGGAGGTGAGACGTTCGCATGTGGCCGTCATCGGGCTGGGCGGTGTCGGGTCATGGGCGGCTGAGTCATTAGCGCGCAGTGGCGTTGGCAAGTTGACGCTGATTGACCTGGACCATATCGCCGAGTCAAATATCAATCGCCAGATTCACGCAACCGATGCCAGCTTAGGTCAGGCGAAGGTGCTGGCGATGCAGCAGCGCATTCACAGTTACTTTCCAAGCTGCGATATTTCATGCATTGAAGAGTTTGTTACGCCTGCCAATTGGCCCAGCCTGTTGCCTGTGGGGATAGATGCCGTGATTGATGCATGTGACCAGATGGATGCCAAAGTTGCGATGGCGGATTGGGCGACAACACACAAAATGCTTTTTGTTTCAGTGGGCGCTGCCGGTGGTAAACGGCAAGCGCATTTGGTTGATGTGGGGGATTTAAGTGCTGTAACGCATGATCCTTTGCTGTCAAAAATGCGCTACCGGCTTCGCCGGGAGTTTGCTGCACCGCACGACAACAAAAAAATGGGAATAGCCTGTGTTTTCAGCCGTGAGGCAGTGGCACCGCCTGATGCATCGTGTGGTGTTACAGGTGATGGTTCATTGAATTGTCACGGTTTTGGCTCGCTGGTGACTGTGACTGCTACTTTTGGTCAATGCGCAGCCGGTTTCATTTTGAATCAGTTGGCTGCTCGTCAAACCATATAGGTCTAAAAAATGTATATAATTCAAGGCTTGGAAAAAACAGAATTAAACCCCTGTTTGGGATGTTAGCTCAGTTGGTAGAGCAGCGGACTTTTAATCCGTTTGTCGTGGGTTCGACCCCCGCACATCCCACCAAGCTACATAACGAAACCGCACTATCAAAATGGTAGTGCGGTTTTTCTCTTTGTGCTCCGTGTAGCCACTGCGTAGCCACCGGTACCGTGTAGCCAGCAGCCAGCAGTGGCACTTGTTCCAGTTGTTGATTTGCGTAGGTCGTGGCACTTGTTCCACTTTTGCCCTTCTTGGTGGATACCAGGTTAAACGCGCACGGCGCACGGTGCACGTTCCAGGTGTAACTTTTTTTGTAACCATGTCGTTGTAACCATGTGCCAGCCGAACCGAATGAAGCGGTTGCCCACCTTCGCAGCACCCGAGTTCTGACGTTCGGCCCATGCAACGGCAGGATGCGCTGCAAGGGCCATCAATACCTCGCGCAGTGCAGCGGCCTCCGGTCGGTCGTTCGTGCGCTTGTGGGCCTGTTGCGGCTGT
>JBBQLQ010000222.1:0-3897 GCA_038328055.1 Burkholderiales bacterium | reverse complement strand
GCGCTACCGCAGCGCGGCCAAACAAGCCACCGGCGGGCTGGACGCGCACGCGCTGTTTGAGGAGTTTCGCGGCGTGTTATCCAGCCGTGCCGATGGCGTGCTCGACCGCACTGGCTACCTGGCCCTGGGCGTACGCCAGTCGCTCTTGGCCACCAAGCAGCGTGCGGCGGTGTTTGATCTGTTTGAGAAGTACCGCGCTTGGGCTGCCAACTCAGGCTTCTTTGACTTGAACCTGGTGGCACACGCATGGCTGCCACTGGCGCAACCGACCTATGACTTTATGGTCGTCGACGAAGTGCAAGACCTGACCAGCGTGCAACTCGCGCTCTTACTTAAAACACTGGCCAAGCCGGGGCAGTTCTTGCTGTGTGGCGACTCGAACCAAATCGTGCACCCCAACTTCTTTTCTTGGGCGGCAGTAAAAACGCTGTTCTGGCAAAACGAGGCACTGGCGCGCTCACAAACCATCTCGGTGCTGCGTGCCAATTTTCGCAACGGTCAAGCCGTGACGCAGTTGGCCAACCGCTTGCTCAAAATCAAGCACGCACGCTTTGGATCGATTGACCGCGAGACCAATTTCCTGGTGCAGGCCAGCGCGCAAAGCAGTGGCACGGTGCAACTTTTAGCTGGCGCTAATGCACCACCAATTCGAGAGCATTCACCCCTTCTACGACGGCAATGGCCGTACGGGCCGCATCCTCAATGTGCTGTACTTGGTCAAGGAAGGCTTGCTCGACATTCCTGTGCTCTACCTCAGTAGCTACTTTGTGCGTACCAAAGCCGACTGCTACCGGTTGCTGCAATCGGTGCGTGACCACGATTCCTGGGAGGAATGGGCGCTTTACATGCTGGGTGCAGTTGAGCAAACAGCGGGTCAAACCATCGCCACCATCCACCGCATCAAGGCCGCTTTGTTTGACTACAAACACCGCATTCGCGCAGCCCACAAGTTTTATAGCCAGGATTTGATCAACAACCTGTTTTCGCACCCCTACACGAAGATCGAGTTTGTGGAACGTGATCTCAACGTGTCACGGCTCACTGCCACCAAATACCTGGAGGCGCTGGTGGCCGATGGCTTTTTGCAAAAACATAAGGTCGGGCGCAGTAATTACTACGTCAACCTGGCGCTGCACGGTGCCTTGATGCACGGATGGGCGGCAGACGATGCGTGATCTTGCTAACCACAAAACCCAGGTGAGGCCCGCCTTTGATGCCGTCTTGCGGTAACAGAAGCTTGTGCAACGGGCTGCTGCACAACTGCACGAAAATCTTTTCTGGAGTACACCCCAATGACGACCCCCACCGAAATTACGCCACTGACCCAAGCGGTTATGCGCTTGGCCGAGGGCTGGAGCGTTATTTGCGTGAATCCGACATGGCATCGCAGATTTACAAAGCCCCCTACCTGTTTGACTTTTTGGGCACCGATGCCCCGCGCCGCGAGGTCGAGCTGGAGCGCGGCGGCGGTGCCCAACTGGGCATGTACATGACCGCTGTGGACCGCGTGCTGGTGGAATACGCTCTGGCCGACAGCGCCCAGCCCATCAGCGTGGCCGAATGGGAAACCCAGCTCACCCGCGCACTGCCGCAGGAGCTGAAAGGCAGCTTGCCCACCATTGAGGAAATCGAGGCGGAGTGGAGTCGGGATGTGGGGGATGGGGATGAGTGGTCAGCCAGATGAGCATGTGACCGCCTTGCATGCGGTAGCAATAATTTGCTACGCTATTGATAGCTGTTTGCGCACATTCTACGGTGGCTGCAGGCCGATTTGGCACTCAAACGCTGGCAGCCAGTGCGTGGGCCTGTTTCAGCCATGCATCACGCTGATCCGGGGTGGATGTGATCACCGGGCTGAACATGCGCGTCTTGACCGGCCGTATGCCACAAAACTCCAGCGTGGTCTTTCGCATCTGATGAATGGCGGGCATGCGGTACACCCAGCGGTAATACCAAGTCGGCGTATCCAGAGGCACCACCAAATGGGCGCTGCGGCCTGTGAGCAAGGGCACGGGGAGCGAAGACCCCTTGTTGAATTGGTAGGCCCAACCGGACGTTAAGGTGCGATCCAAGAAACCTTTCAGCAAAGCCGGCATAGTGCCCCACCACACCGGAAACACCCAGGCAATGTGCTGCGCCCAGGTAATGCTTGTCTGCGCGGCCAACAGATCCGGCTCCAAGGCCTGGTGGTGGGGGTTGCTGCCATGCAGAATCGGGTCAAAGGTGAGATCGGCCAGGCGCAGCACCCGCACCGAGTGGCCTGCAGCCTTGGCACCTTGCGCATAGGCTTCTGCCAGGGCTGCGCTGTAGCTGGTGTCGGACGGATGGCCCAGGATGACGAGTATGTTTTTGGGGTGGTTGGATGTTGGCATCGTGATGGCTCTCTAAAGGAAGAACCATGACGATAAGTCTGCCCTCAGGGGCAGAGTCAAGCGAGTTCGGCGCAGGCACGTATTTCAATGTTCACTTCTTGCAACTGCGCGTCTAGGGCCTTCAGTCGCAGTATCTCGCGGGCGATCTCGGCGCGGCGCTGGTCCACCTGCTCCGCCATGGCGGCCCAGTCGGGCTCAGTACGCTGGCCGCCAATCGACGGCGCGACATCGGCCAATTTGAAACCCATGGCCTGGGCTTGCTTGATCAAGCGCACTTGGGTGACGTGCTTGTCGCTGTAGACCCGGTAGGCACCCATGCGCGCTACCCGCCCCAGCAAGCCCATGGATTCGTAAAGGCGAATGGCCTTGGGCGTGGCGCCAGCGCGCTTGGCAAGTTCTCCGATGTACATGGTGTTCCTCAAAAAGGCTGGGAGTACGAGACCAACAAGGTCAGCCGCCAAGCAGGTTGGCCGCCACAGGGGCATCCGTTCTGCCCATTGCGCGCCGCGCGGCGCTTTGAAGTCCAGTCAAGCTCCAGAAGTCTACGGAACTAACGGTGTAGCGCATACACATTGCGCACCAAGCGCAGGGATGGTCGCTCAACCCACTCTTGCATGGTGCTCGCAACGGCCGTCGGAAAAACCACCTTGCCATACAAAGGATGCCCCTTGGGCGACACCAACGGGGCGAGCAGGCTGGCCGCGGTCAGGTCGGCACGGGTAAATTGGGTGCCCGTCAAATAAGGCCTGCCGTCTGCCAGCAGTTCGTCCAGCCAGGTCAGCTCGGTGTCCAAAAACGCACGCGATTCTTGGCCTTGTTGCGGCCCCAAATCCATCTCCTTCTTCATGATCGCAACTACGCGCGACCAGGCCACCGTGACCGCTACGCGCTGCCACAGCGGTAGCCCGTTAGAGAACAAAGGGCGCACCGAGCCTGGATCGTCGTAGAGGGCGTGCGAATAGAAAAAGCGGCGCACATGGACACCGGCCACCGCGTCCAGCCGCTTCTCAATCGCGCGAACCTGTTGGACATCATCACCGGCAAGGCTGGCAGTTGGGTTGGCAGAATGCGTCTCGCACCAATCAATGATTGCAGCCGATCCGGCAATAACGCCCCCGTCTACCTGCAAAAATGGAACCGATCCGCGCTTGGCTCCCAGCGACTTGGCAATACGCCGGTGCGTGCCCACCATCACATGGCGCACCTCATGCGCAATGCCGAAATGCTCCAACGCCCAGCGCGCCTTCTCGCAATAGTGGGATAGGTTGAAGATATAGAGAATGGGTTTTTTCATGGTTGTGTCACTGGCAAGGAATCAAATTCAACCGCATAAGGTCAAGCATGGCACTGAAAAGCGTCCTCAAGAGTCGTATTTTCCCCGATGTGAAAAACTAAATTCCCAAGGTTTGCCGCCCTCCGACGCAAACGACATGAGAAGCTGGGCTGCGGGCACAGCCTTACCCCGGCGGGGCCATTGCCACCATCGCCAAGTTCAACAAATTCACCAAGTAGAGCGCTGGCCGTC
>JBBQLQ010000221.1:0-3899 GCA_038328055.1 Burkholderiales bacterium | reverse complement strand
ACTTCGACAGCGACCCGATCTTTCACAAAGTCGGTCTGGTTGTAGCTCAAGATCGGTGTTTCGCCTGCATTCAAAATCTCTTGCTTCTGCTGACTTGCTTCCATAGACAGGGTTTTACGGATCAATTTTTCGCTCCGGGTTACCCAATAACTCACCCGACTTTCAGCCCAACCGACCTTGTTCAACGACTGCTTGAATGCTGCATTCATATCAATCGGGCTATAAAGCAGCTTATCCAATGTGCGTTTTTCTTTGGATACTTTGGTTCGACATGCCTTGGCATCAATCGTAGCAATGACACGCTCAATTTCGGTCCAAAGCTTCGGGCGGTGTACCAACAGAAATTCCAGCCCATTGAGGTGCGAATAAGTTTCAGATATTTTCATGTTCAGGAACGATGTAGTTGGCGCGCTGCTGCATGAGGGACAGTTGCGATGAAGAAGTATCTGGCACTTTCCAATGGTTGGTGGTCAACGAACTACCAGCAAATTGAGGATCAAATACCGGTTTGTGCATGGGGCGTGTCATCAATCGCCCCGCCAATTGCTCGCGCACTCTTGATCGCGCTATTTCTACATAGTCAAGTGCCAATTCAGCTCCAACCCCACGACGCCCATGCTTGAGCGCCGCGATAACAGAAGTTCCTGAACCAAGAAACGGGTCAAAAACCAGATCACCCTCATCAGTCAGCGACAAAACAAAACGCTCGACCAGTTCAACTGGAAACTGACATGGATGTGCAGTTTTTTCAACATGATTACTTTTGACGTTAGGAATAATCCAAACATCACCCGGATTTTTCCCCAGAGGATTGCCAGACAACTCCCCCGCTTTGGCACCTTTGAAATGCCGCTTGCCAGGGTACTTCTGCGGAACACGAACGGGATCAAGATTGAATTTGTAATCTTCAGTCTTGCTAAACCAGAGGACCGTTTCGTAGCGTCCAGAAAACCGCTTCGAACAATGCAGGCCATGCTCAAAATGCCACACAATTCGATTTCTCAATTGCAGACCCAGTCGCTCAAAAATGGGGTACAAAACAATATCCAAAGGAATGATTTGCCCCTTGTCGACAAAGTTACCCACTTGCCAGCAAATGCTTCCGGTCGGAGCCAAAACCCTGACACACGATTCAATAACCTTCGATTGCTGCGCCAGGTAATCTTTCAGACTTAATTTTTTCTCGTACGGTTTACCAATGTTGTACGGAGGAGATGTAATCACCAATTGAACCGATGCATCGGGAATATCACCCATAAGTTTTAGGCAATCGCCCGCGTACACCACCACATTGGCATCCTTCTCGTATTCAGTGGCCATCATTCGTTTATTCCTTTTATTGACAAATTCAGTGTGCCACAACCACTACCAACTGGCAGTAATGAGGTCGCAGCAGACCTGAGCAGGTGCAAATTTCATATGATAAATAAGCTTCTAGCCCTTATGCAATATGCGCAAGCAGCTACTATTTTAATAGCTAAACATCAATCTCAACCGAATCCCCATGCAGCTCCATCAACTCGCGGCGGGCAGCGGCTTCGCCCTTGCCCATCAGCTTGGTCATCAACTCTGAGGTTTGCGCAAAGTCCAGGCTACCCAGTTGAATCGGCAGCAGGCGGCGGGTGTCGGGGTTCAGCGTGGTGTCCCATAACTGCTCGGCATTCATCTCGCCCAAACCCTTGAAACGGCTGATGCTCCAGGCACCTTCGCGCACGCCCTCCTTGCGCAGCTTGTCCAGAATGGCGGTCAACTCGCCATCGTCAAGCGCATAGGCTTTGGAAGCCGGCTTTTTGCCGCGTGCCGGCGCATCGACCCTGAACAAGGGGGGCCGCGCCACATACACATGGCCAGTGTCGATCAGCTTGGGGAAATGCTTGAAAAACAGCGTCAGCAGCAGCACCTGAATGTGCGAGCCATCCACATCCGCATCACTCAGAATGCAAATCTTGCCGTAGCGCAAACCGCTCAAATCCGGCGTGTCGTTGGGCCCGTGCGGGTCCACGCCAATGGCTACGGAAATGTCGTGGATTTCATTGTTGGCAAACAGGCGGTCACGATCCACCTCCCAGGTGTTGAGCACCTTCCCCCGCAAGGGCAAAATCGCCTGGCTCTCTTTGTTGCGACCCATTTTGGCGCTGCCGCCGGCCGAGTCACCCTCGACCAGAAACACCTCGTTCTCTGCCAGGTCCCGGCTTTCGCAGTCGGTCAGCTTGCCGGGCAACACGGCCACGCCGGAGCCCTTGCGTTTTTCAACTTTTTGACCGGCCTTCTGGCGAAATTGCGCCGCTTTGATGGCGATTTCGGCCAGCTTTTTGCCGTATTCCACATTCTGGTTCAGCCACAGCTCTAGCGCAGGGCGCACAAAGCCCGACACCAGACGCAACGCATCGCGCGAGTTGAGCCGCTCCTTGATCTGGCCCTGAAACTGCGGGTCAAGCACCTTGGTCGACAGCACGTAATTGGCTCGGGCAAACACGTCTTCAGGCAACAGCTTGACACCCTTGGGTAGCAACGAGTGCATCTCGATGAAGCTCTTGACAGCGGTAAATAAGCCGTCGCGCAAGCCCAGTTCATGCGTGCCACCCGCGCTGGTGGGAATCAGGTTGACATAGCTCTCGCGCACCGGCTGGCCGTCTTCGGTAAAGGCGACGCACCAGGCAGCACCCTCGCCTTCGGCAAAACTCTCATGGTTGGCATCGGCAAAACCTTCGCCTTCAAACAAGGGGATGAACGGCTCACCAGACAGCGTTTGCGTCAGATAGTCACGCAGGCCGCCTTTGAACACCCAGGTCTGGGCTTCTTTGCTCTTCTCTTGCACCAAGGTGACCGAAACGCCGGGCATCAACACCGCCTTGCTGCGCAGCAGATGTTCCAGGTGCGCCATCGGCAGCGTCATCGACTCAAAGTATTTGGCGTCGGGCCAGACCCGCACCGTGGTGCCCGATTTGCGGTCGCCCTCGGCTGCCGGGCGCACGCTCAAAGGTTCGATCACATCGCCACCCGAAAAAACCAGCCGCGCCACTTTGCCTTCACGATACGTGGTGGCCTCCAGCCGCGTGGCCAGCGCATTGGTCACGCTAACGCCCACACCGTGCAGTCCACCGGAGAAACTGTAGGCCCCGCCCTTGCCCTTGTCGAACTTGCCACCGGCGTGCAATTGGGTGAAAACCAGCTCGATCACCGGCGCGTTTTCAGTGGGGTGCAGGCCAAACGGAATGCCCCGGCCATCGTCTTCAATGCTGATGGAGCCATCGACATGCATGATGATTTTGATCTTTTTGCCGTAACCACCCAGTGCCTCATCGGCGGCGTTGTCCAGCACTTCCTGAATAACGTGCAGGGGGTTGTCGGTGCGGGTGTACATGCCCGGACGCTGCTTGACGGGTTCCAGCCCCTTGAGGACGCGGATCGAGCCTTCGGAATAATCGGTGTTGGGTTTGATAGCCATAGGGCGCGGATTGTAGTCTTGGGCCGACAAAACAACTGGATACAAAACCAGCTCTTCAAAAACAGTTCAACGCTTCAAATAGGGGGTGCGATTCAAACTGGTGTGCTGTATCGGCTTTGGGGTCAGATCACGATTTTGGCTACTGGCCGGTGAGCTTACCAACAGTCACCCCCAAAACTCGTGCTCTGACCCCAATGCTTTGACTCTGCTGCACATCACTTTGAATCGCACCCTGCCACCTGCTGCCACTTTGAGCACGTGGGTATAAATCATGGTGGTACTGACATCGCTGTGGCCCAGCAGTTCTTGCACCGTGCGGATGTCAGTGCCGGCCTGCAGCAAATGGGTGGCCAAGGCATCGGGAACTACCACACCCGGCTGGTGTTGTTGACGGTCATGCTCCCATATCGCACGAGCCAGAGCCATCTGGGCCTTCAGCGCAGCGTGCAGC
>JBBQLQ010000220.1:0-3958 GCA_038328055.1 Burkholderiales bacterium | reverse complement strand
CAGGCTGCCTTGCGGGAAGTCGAGAAGGTGTGTGCTCGCCGGCAGGCGCATGGTTACGACTTGGTACGAGCTGATTACTTGTGATGCAACGGCATAAGTCAGTGATGCCGCAAGGCGCGGGCAAGGAGTGTGCACAGGGTTATCCCCATTTTCTGTGGATAGCCGACAGCCTGAGCGATTGCGGGCGCTTGCCGCATCGCGGCTCTATCCGGCGAAGACGGTCTACTCCGGCACAGCCGGTTTTCCTTTGCGGCAACGCCGCTTTGCATCGGGCGCAGGCCCGTCAGCTTCGGGCGAATGCCCGTGGATCACGACCGGAGCTTGCGAAGGGAGTCGTTATGGTTGACGTTTTGCTTAACGCCTGGAGCAACGCAATGCCGGGCGGAAGCGCTATTCGCTGTCGATTCAACTCACTGTGTCTTGAGCGTGCGCTTGCGTTCCTTGGTGAAGCGCCACCAAGGCAGGGGCGGTTCCCCCGCCATGAAGCGGGTGGCAGCGATGAAGGTATCGAGCAGGCACGGATCTTGGATCACATCGGTCTGTGCGCACAACTGCTGGTAGAGGACGTAGGGATCCTGGCCAATGAGGTCCACCGGAACCGCTGGTTCCTTCGGTGGTATACCCGAGAGACGAAATCTCGCTCCGTCTTTGGCGCAACCGGGTGACTCGGTTTAGCCTTGACGGTCTTCTGCTTGTGGGGATTGTGTTCAGCCCGAAACCCCGCTTAAACCACCCACCTCAAGCTTGAATGGTGGCCTCGATCCGCTGAATTTCGATGCCGTGAAGGCCGTGTTGGTGCGCTACTGCCCTCCAGTTGGCCAATGCCGCACTCACTTCTTTCAGTACATCCTGAGCCCGCGCCGCCGTCAGTCGATACAACTCGGCTGTCGCCATGACCAGCCCGACCTCAGGAGTGGCGCGCTTTCCATCCAGGGTGAGGGTGTGCTCCTGCTTGGTAACGCTCGGGTTTACGTCGAATGCTGGAGACAAACGCCAGCCAGTGGGCACCCGAATGAATCCGTGGTTGCGAAGATGGTCGTCCCGGTTGCCCGCCAAAACGTTGAACACCACCCGGCGGAACAGTTGTTCCAGATCGTCGTCGATATGACCACGTGCGCCTTTGTCGCTGATGAACTCGACCAGGTCGAGGTAGCTCCCACCCTCCTGGCCGTCGCGGCGCTCCAGCAGTGTCATGGCTGACGCGTACATGCGGCGATGCGCTCCCACGCGGTCAAAACGACAGGTGCAGAAGGTGCTGTACGCCTCCGTAAGCCTTTCCTGGCGAGCAGGCTGAACTAGGATGCCGGCTTGCTGGGCGAGTACGTGCAAGACGTACTCCCAGCCGCCCACATCGTAGCGATCATCCCTGGCGGGAAATTTGGCTATCCAGAGAGTGCCATCGCTGTCTGTGAAATTTGCCTTCGGCCGCGCGCCGCCCAGAGACGAACCGGGCGCGACCAACATGGCCAGCCATCGTTCGTACTCAGGCAGCATCTCGACGCCAGGCTCCTCGACGCGGTGGCTGATATAAGCGAGCTCTTTGAGGCCGGTTACGGGCGGCGCAGGGTTATCGCTGGCATCAAGAAACGGACCGTCACCGGGGCCACGAAATCGCAACGCCCCCATGCGGGTATGGTCGTAAACCCCCAGGAGATAGTCGACTTCCTGCAGGGTCCGCATCTTGCGAGCCTCATGTTTTGCCCTCGCGGCCTCGCGACGTTCTATCAGCACGCGACCCCACCGGTCTGGTGCCGAGTCCATAAATACACCGAAGGCCGGCAGATCGACTGGGGGATGTTGTTCGCCACGCCAGAGTGCAAGCTTGGGGTCGAGCATGAATGCGTGTCCGCCTTGCAGCCACGGCACGTCATATTCGAAGGACACCGGGAGATCAGTCCTCACCGAATGGCGGAACAGGCTCCCAATCTTTCCAGGCGGACACAGTTCGGGCGCATCCAGATGTACCTCCCAGCGCTGTCTTGCATCCTTGGCCATACCTTTCCTTATTTCTTGACCTGAAACACAAAGTTCCGTTTGCCCTGAGTCGTGAACCTGTCGAACGGTTTCATGATCTGGGGGTACGACTTACGCCATGAAATTTCGGGGTTACTCGACACTGGCCTGGTGCCGCGCGCCGAGTGTCTCGATATCCTGCAGTTTGCGGCCCAGCTCATCGTCCGAGGCAAGACTGTCTATGTCCTTATCCATTCCCAGTACGCGCAGGGCCCGAGCGTAAGTGCCCATGGCAATGGTCGGATCCCCCTTTTCCAGCCTGCGCAAGGTTTCGCGCGAGATGCCCATGCGTTCGGCAACAAGCTCGGCAGTGAGCTTGCGACGCCGGCGCGCAAGCCGAAGCCGCTCGCCAAATGCAGCGAGTTGTTTGAGGACCGCAGGGAAGGTTGCAAGCGCCGTCTTGGTCATGCCACATATATTGGTCGAAACTTCAATTAATGGCAATTATATGTGGCATATTTTTGTGATGGAAAGGCGAAAATGGTCGTCGAAGCCAGAGCAGAAACCTGGATTACGACCTTCGTCCTTCTTCCACGCTACGCTCGCTTGTGACGGCTATTTTTGGGTACATTCCCCCTTGGGCATAATGGGGACGTGTCAATAGTTTTTGGCATCTCGCCCTATAGCCTTCTGCACTGAAGCTGTTCCAACGCGGCTGCATCGATGTTGTCTGCCAAGGTGCGTGACGGAGTCCATGAGCCGCCATGCGCAACAAAGCGGGTGGTTGCGTCGACGACGGTAGCGTGGCGGTCTGAAACCGCAAACACGGGAGCCAATGCAGATTCTTTGAGGGCAAGTTGGTGCATGCCGAATTTGCCTGTGTCGATGCAGCCTTCGCCATCAAAAACGAGGATGGCAAAGGTGTTCCGTACTACACGGGTTGGAACTCGGCCGACGAGTTCGACGACTGCGCTGGCCATACGCACGCGTTGCCCCGCGATAACGGATAAAGGATGGCTTGCCGGATCTCGTAGCATCCGGTCAAACTTCACGTTCGCCAAGCGGCAGAGCGTGTCGTCTTGGGTGATCAGATACCTACGGCAAGAAAAACCCATGGAAGGTAGCTTCCTGCATCAATTGATGTTTTCACCTTGTTCAGTGAGATCCCACAGTGTGTCTTGCCAGTTGGAGATTCGCCCCTGAGTCTTGCATCTCGGGCACGACCAGTCGATGGCGTCATCTGGGGCGATGTGGGCTTCAACTTGTCCTTTCTTGCATTTGAAGCAGGTCGGTGCATTCACGCCGGCGTCCTCGAAATCAGTGGCGTAGGCGATCGTGTTTGCATGAAACTCCGCCATGGCCTTGGCCGGGCCATGTTGAGGCCCAATGGCGCCCTTATCGTCCAGAAAATGTCTAGCGTCGGTGATGTACATGATGAATACGGGTGAGAAAAGACGGATAAGCCGCACCTTGGTGCCGCGAACCCACTTAAATCAAAAGAATGGCAGGTTTTCGCCTGGTTGCAAGTCTGTTGACCAACATCGCTGCCGAGACCAGGCCACGCCTCACATGGACGCATGACATGACCGGCAGTGCCTCCCGAGCTGAGTTGGACCACCTGTCCGGGTTGGTCGAAAGGGTGACATTCCACAACGGTGATAGTGGGTTCTGTGTGTTGCGCCTGAAGGTCAAGGGCGAACGTGAGCTGGTAACGCTTATCGGGCAATGAGCAGTCACTCGACCCCGCGACGATGAACGTCGCAAGTGAAGCAGGGAGCGGACGGTCGGCCGCAGCACTTCGGCATGTTGCAGCAATTCACGAAAGGATCTTCCGTTCTGATTGCTTGGCTGGCTAGTTTTCGGCCTGAACGGACGCTGGCGCTGAACGCCGACTTGGTCCGCAATGTGACACTTACCTGCCAGTCACCGGAAAATTTCGCCGAGGGGCTGTCTACTTCAGGCTGGTTGTTCTCACCCGACATCCGCTCTGAAAGCCGCTCATCAC
>JBBQLQ010000219.1:0-3966 GCA_038328055.1 Burkholderiales bacterium | reverse complement strand
AATTCGCAAGGTGTCAGACAAGCCCATCAAGTACGTGGTGCTGTCGCACTACCACGCGGTGCGGGTGCTGGGCGCCTCAGGCTACAAGGCAGCGGGCATGCAGGAAATCATTGCCAGCCAGGGCACGCTGGAGATGATCATTGAGCGCGGCGCGCAGGACATGCAGTCTGAGTACGAGCGTTTTCCGCGTCTGTTTGATGCCTTTGATTCCATCCCCGGTTTGACCTGGCCGACGCTCGTATTTCAGGAGCAGATGACGCTTTATTTATCTGGGCTAGAGGTCAAAATCATGCACGTAGGTCCCGGCCACACCAAGGGCGACACGATTGTCTGGGTGCCATCTGAAAAAGTGCTGTTCTCAGGTGACCTGATCGAGGCCGATGCCGCTTGCTACACCGGTGACGCGCAACTTGAAGAGTGGCCTGCCACGCTCGATGCGTTGGCTGCTTTGAACCCCGAAAAGATTGTGCCCGGCCGTGGCCCGGCGCTAGACACGCCAGAGCTGGTGCGCTCCGGCTTGGCTTACACCCGCGACTTTGTCTCGACGCTGCTGAGCTCTGCCAAAGAAGCGGTGGCACAGGGCATGAACCTGAACCAGGCCATGACGCACTGCCGCAAGGCCATGGACCCCAAGTTTGGCCAGGTGTTCATTTACGAGCATTGCCTGCCGTTTGACGTGACCCGCGCCGTGGACGAGGCCAGTGGCATCAAGCACCCGCGCATCTGGACCGCCGAGCGCGACAAAGAAATGTGGCACGGCCTGCAGGCGGCAGACTGAGCTGCTGACGCATGAAACCGGGTGTCCGTCATTGCCAAACAGCCATGAACCGAGAAAATTCATGGGTAGCGTCATTCCCGCGTAGGCGGGAATCCAGCGCTATTGCGCGGATCAGGGCTGCTTGCGTGAGTCGGTTGAAGCCTTTGGTGGCAGGGTGTGGGGCATTGGGCCCCGCCTCATACTGTCAAAGGCCCAGAAATCGGCGGGCCCCAATGCCCCACACCCTGCTGCAAGCGCTCAGGTTCGCCGCCCTTCAAACGCAAATGCAAATGCAAACGCAAATTCAGAAAGGCAGAAATCCAAAGCCTTATTACTACGGCCAAACAGCAGAGCAATCGGGGTCGGATCCCAATTCGGCACCATTGGATTTTCCGCAAGCTGCAGGTCGCTCGGCGAATTGGGCTCTGACCCCGATTGCGGAGCGGACAAAACGCAATCTGCTGTTTCTGAATTTATTCCCTGGCAAACCATCAGCCTCGCTCAGGCCATGCAGGCTTGGGCCGGGGGCCGATTTCTGGGCCTTTGACAGTATGAGGCCCCCGGCCCAAGTCTGCATGGCCGCACCCACACCGTCAGCCAATATCCCGTTCGCCCCAGATCGCTCGTTTCGCAAATAACAAAAAGGAGACAAACCCATGTTGAGCACCTATCAATACCCCAAATACGACTACACCCGCCCACCTGAGCAAAGCGGCACAGCACAGAAACGCTACCCCGTGGTGGTGGTCGGTGCTGGCCCCGTGGGCTTGGCAGCCGCCATTGAGTTGGCGCAATCGGGCATCCCGGTGGTGGTGCTGGACGACGACGACACCGTGTCGGTAGGCTCGCGCGGTGTGTGTTACGCCAAGCGCGCGTTGGAGGTGCTCGACCGCATTGGGGTTGGCCAGCCCTGCGTGGACAAAGGCGTGAGTTGGAACGTGGGGCGCACGTTCTTTCGGGAGCAAGAGGTGTACAACTTCAACTTGCTGCCGCAAGACGACCACAAACGCCCGGGCATGATCAACCTGCAGCAGTATTACCTGGAAGAATTTGAGATCAAGCGCGCCCAGGAGTTGTCCAATCTGGATCTGCGCTTTAAAAACAAGGTGCTGTCAGTGCAGCCCCAGGGCGATGGTGCCAAATTGCAGGTCGAAACACCGGATGGTATTTATTCGCTGGAAACCGACTGGCTGGTGGTGGCCGATGGTGCCCGCAGCAACATTCGTCGCCAGATGGGTCTGGAGATGGAAGGCAAGATTTTCATGGACCGCTTTCTGATTGCCGACGTGGTGATGAAGGCCGACTTTCCGCATGAGCGCTGGTTCTGGTTTGACCCGCCGTTTCACCCCGGGCAGTCAGTCTTGCTGCACCGCCAGTCTGACAACGTTTACCGCATCGACTTTCAGCTCGGCTGGGACGCTGACCCGGAAGAAGCCAAGAAGCCTGAAAACGTCATTCCCCGCATCAAAGCCATGCTCGGCGATGACCGTGAGTTTGAACTCGAATGGGTCAGCGTCTACACTTTTCAGTGCCGTCGCATGAATGCCTTCACCCACGGCCATGTGCTGTTTGCGGGCGATGTGGCACACCAGGTGTCGCCGTTTGGTGCCCGTGGTGCCAACTCGGGCATTCAGGACACCGACAATCTGTGCTGGAAGCTCAAACTGGTGATCGAAGGCAAGGCACCCAGTAGCCTGCTTGACACCTATTCTGAAGAACGGGTTTTTGCAGCGGACGAAAACCTGCTGAACTCGACCCGCTCAACCGACTTCATCACCCCGAAAAGCAAAACCTCGCTGACCTTTCGCAATGCCGTTCTAAGTCTGGCACGCGAACATGCCTTTGCCCGCGCGCTGGTCAACTCCGGGCGCTTGTCTGTGGCTTGTTATTTGACCGAGTCGCGCCTGAACACCCCCGATGCCGACAGCTTTGAAGGCGACATGGTGCCCGGCGCGGCTATGGACGATGCGCCCATGCAGATCAATGGCCAGGAAGCCTGGCTGCTGGACAGTGTGGGCAACCGCTTCATGGCGCTGGTCTATGTCAGCGACCCGGCCACTATTGATGGAGCCCAATTGGCGCAGTTCGCCGCACTTGCCGCACAGCCGATTGCCGTCGAAGTGGTGTTGGTCTCAGAGCGCGCTGGCACTGCACCGCAGGGCGTTCGCATGCTCACCGACGGCGCTGGCCGCTTTGCCGAGCGTTTTGACGCCAAGCCCGGCACCACTTACCTGATTCGCCCCGACCAGCATGTGGCCGCACGCTGGCGCGCCTTTGATACCACGCAGATCAACGCGGCAGTGGCGCGCGCCACCTGCCAGATTCAATAAGGAGACCGCCATGCCCCTGAACCTGCAACCCAATCTGACCGAATCCGGCAAACGCTACTTTCGCGCCTTCACACCGGGCGACGACTTTTACGAAGCATTGATCGACACCCACCGCGACTTGAGCGATGAGCAAAGCGCCATGGTCAACGCCAAGCTGGTGTTGCTGTTGGCCAACCACATTGGCGACATCGGCACCCTGCGCGAGGCCATGCAAATTGCCCGCTCGGACACGGCCTGAGTCACCCAATATTACTAGAGATTTAAGCCTCTAGCCCTTGATAAACAAGCGTTATCAGCTACAAAAACAGGAGCATTTCAATGCAGATTCAGAAAATTCACCATGTGGCTTACCGCTGCAAAGATGCCAAGCAAACCGTCGAGTGGTACCAAAAGTACCTCAACATGAACTTCATCTTGGCGATTGCCGAAAACGAGGTGCCCTCCACCAAAGAGCCCGATCCCTACATGCATGTGTTTCTGGATGCCGGGGGTGGCAATGTGCTGGCGTTCTTCGAGCTGCCAACCAAGCCGGAGATGGGTCGTGACCTGAATACGCCCAGCTGGACGCAGCACCTGGCGATGCAGGTCGCCACGGTGGACGAACTGTTGGAGACCAAGGCAAAACTTGAGGCCGATGGCATTGAAGTCATCGGCCCAACCGACCACACCATTTTCAAATCGATCTATTTCTTTGACCCCAGTGGCCACCGCCTGGAACTCGCCGCCAACACCGGCACGCCCAACATGGCCAAGTTGCTGGACGAGGCCAAGTGGGACATGCTCAACGAATGGGCTGTCACCAAAAAAGCCCCGCAGCACGCCCGCTGGATGCACGACGGCTCGTATGCCGGGGAGTGAGCGCGCATGAAACTTGCCACC
>JBBQLQ010000218.1:0-4041 GCA_038328055.1 Burkholderiales bacterium | reverse complement strand
GCTTGGCACCGCACAAGTAGTAATTCCAGACTTCCTGATCCGCACGGAATCCATTTGGCATGGTGAAAGCCTTGGTTGTGACTTTGTGGGAGGGCTGGCAAGCCCGAATTCGCGGCTGCCGCCGCTCCTACAAGCCCGAATTCGCGGCTGCCGCCGCTCCTACAAGCCCGAAATCGCGGCTGCCGCCGCTCCTACAAATGCCAGTCCTGTTCCTGAAAAAAGCAAACTGTGCCTATACGCATCAGGAAGTCTGAAGTTGACTGGGGCTCTGCAAACGCTGAGCGCCAAGCCCTGGTGCCACCCGGTATCCGTGCATCAACGCCGATTTCGAGCGCTTGTAAACGATGCACCTGGCCAGGGCCTTCTTCGACGCGTTTGGAAAATAACTCAGGCTACTTCAATCCGATCCCGGCCATTGGCTTTGGCCTGCAACAAGGCTTCATCGGCCCGGTTCAGGGTTTCTGAAAAGCGTTCACCGGGGCGGTACATGCTCAGGCCAAGACTGGCCGAGATGCTGCCAGAGAGGAAATCAAGGTGAATGGCTTTGATGCCCTGGCAGACCCGCTGCGCGATTTGCAGCGCGAAATCCAACGGCGTTTCTGGCAGCATGATCAAGAACTCTTCGCCGCCCCAGCGGCCGCACACATCGTATTCCCGCAAGGCGTGCTCAATGGCTCGGGCGATGGCGCACAAGGCGGTGTCACCGGCATCGTGCCCGAAAAGGTCGTTGATTTTTTTGAACTTGTCCACGTCCAGAATTCCCAGCGTGTACGGCACGCCTTTGCGGGTGGCGCGTTCGGTTTCCTGCGTCAACCGGTCCATCAGAAAACGGCGGTTGCCCAAGCCGGTCAATGGGTCGCGCAGCGACGCTTCTTTGAGGGTTTCACTCAACTCGCGCAGGCTGTTCTGGTAGCGATCAGAAATGCGCGCCAGTTTTTCAAGACGGCGCAGTTGCTGCTCGTACTGGCTCTCCAGCATTTCGTGGCGGTTGCGCGAGAGGGTCTGGTAGCCATCAGAAATTCGGATCAAGCGGCTCAGTTGCGCCTGATGCACATGGTTGAGACCAAGCAAATGCGCCAAGGGTTCGCGCAGCGGGTTGCCTTGGTTTACCGGGTCGGCCAGCAGCACCTGGATTTGGACGATCAGGTCAGCCTCATCATGGGTGAGGCGCGGGTGCTCAAGCATCTGCCGCAATCAGAAACGGGAAGCTGCAATCCTCCCGAAACTCGTCAGCCAGGCTCACCACACGCTCATTGCGCGGGTCGTAATACCAATCCACGCAGACCTGACGGCCCTGTTGATGGGCCTCTTCGAGCAGTTCAAAGATGTCCATCATGGCCTTGACGGAGCTGGTGTTCAAGTACACCAGCCGCAACTCCAGTCGCAGCGGCATCTGCGTTTCCTTCAAAAAACGCTCCAGCCAACCGATGATCGGGCCAAAAAACTCGAAGGAATTCTCCGGATAAGAGTCGCCCTGCATGCGCAGCAAGCCCAGCGTCCAGTCACAGGCGATGTTGGGCGTGGACTGGCTGCCGGTGATGGTGATGTTGTTCGTGTTGCTCATGGTGGGGTCAGCAAGAGGTTTTTTGGATAACGGAGCGCAGGCTGAAAAAAGCCCGTCCATCGTCTACGTCGGTCAGGGTCGCGCTCAAGGGCTGAACCGATTTGCGGGCGATGTCAATCAAGCCCAAACCGGCACCACTGTTGGCTGATTCACTGCGCGGCTGGCGCAACTGGGTTTTGAAGGCAGCTTTGAGGGCGATTTTGTCCATGCCGGCGAGTGCGTTGACACGGGCCAGCAGGGCTTCACCATCGGCTTTTTGGACCAAATTGCCCGCTTGCACCACGTAATGCTTGTCATCATCGCGGGCCACCACCACGGTGGCCGAGCTAGCGAGCTCATCGTAGTCATGGGCGATGGCATAGTGGCGGATGTTTTGCGTCATTTCGATGTACACGCTGAACACATCCATCGCCGCGTTGGGCTGGGCGTGGTCGGCCTGCAGGTAATTTTTCAGGGCGTTGCCAATTTCTTCAATCAGGCTGCGCGAGATCGGGCCGTTAAAACACAGCAGGGTGTTACTGCGGTTGAAGTTGGCACGGAGCTCAAATAAATCGATGTCTTGCATGGGGTTCCTGTTCTGGAAAGGGTCAATTTTCAGGCAATGCGAAAGGATAGCAGCGTGATGTCGTCGCGCTGGGGGTAGTCGCCCCGGTAGGTTTCCAGCACTTGGTCGAGCGCGCTGGCCTGTTGGTCCATTGGCAAACGGGCGTGCGCTAGCAACAACTGGGCAAAGCGGGTGTCGCCAAAGCCGTAGCCCAATTCGCCACCGGCTTGGTCGAGGAAGCCATCGGTCGTCAGGTAATAGGTGGCACCGGGGATGAGCGCCACTTCCGTATCGGTGTAGCTGCCCTGGTGTCGGTCGCCCAGCGCGCGGCGCCCGCCCTTGACCTCATGCACCGCATGACCATCGCTCCAATACAGGCTGATTTTGGCCCCCGCATAGCGCAGGGTGCGGGCCTCGCGGTCAACGCAGGCCAGGCCCACATCCATGTTGGTGGCAATGGCGCGGGGCAGCTCGCTGTGCTGCAACATGGCGCGCATGGTGGCATCGGTGTGGCTCAGGATCGCGGCGGGGGCGGTGATGCCGATGTGCGTCATGGCATGGTCCAGGGCCGAACGCGCCAGCATCGTCATCAGCGCACCGGGCACGCCATGGCCGGCGCAGTCCACCACGCCCAGCAGGTAACGCGGCCCCTGCGCGCGAAACACATAAAAGTCGCCGCCCACCACATCGCGCGGGCGCCACAGCACGAATTGGTGTTGACCGAGCAACTGCGTCAGCTGCCGGCTCGGCAAGGTGGCTTGCTGGATCAAGCTGGCGTAGTCAATGGAGTCGTTGATTTGTTTGTGCGCCCGCTGCATGTCCCGGTTGGCCTCTTCAAGGTCGAGCGTGCGGGCCTGAATTTTGTTTTCCAGCTCTTCGGTGTGGCTGCGGATCTGGCTGGCCATGACACCAAACGCCCGGCTCAAGTCGCCCAGCTCGTCCTGTCCGGCGGGCGGTAAAGATGCGCTGAAGTCGCCTTGCGCCATGGCCGATGCCGATTGCTGCAGCTTGCGTACCGGCTGCAGCACCAGTTTTTCAACCGCGTAGCCAAACACCAGCAGCAGTACGCCCAGCACCACGACCAAAGCAGCAATCACGGCATTAAGCCAGCCTTGGTCGATCACCTGGGCCGCCTTCAAATCAACAGCGGTGACGATGTGCCATTTAAGTTCCGGGATGTAGGACAGGGCCAGCAACTGCTCCTTGCCGTCCAGCGTGGCTTTGAAGGTGCTGACCTCGCCCGGCTTGGCCGCTGCCTGCGCCATGGCGGCAGCCAGTGCGTCACGCTGCGATCCAGCAGGGAGTTGCCCGGCCAGGGTTTGCGCCAAGTCGGCAACTTTGGCCGTCATGTTGATGGCGATCAGCTGGCGGTTGGGGTGCGCCTGAATCGCGCCGGATTGGGTCAGGATGATGGGGGTCACGCCGGGGTCACGGGTGGCGATGAAGTCTTTGAGGAAGCCGCTCAAATCGAGCCCGGCACCGGCCACACCGATTTTGTGCTCGCCACTGCGGATGATGACGTTGAACCAGACCTTGGTGACTTTCAACTCAACGTTGTCGTCCACATTGATGTTGTAGTTGCCCTCGGTTTGGTTCAGGGTGCTGGGGAACCACGCGTCGCTCTTTTTAACGGGGTCGAGCGTGAAGCGAGGCTCATCACTGAACGGTTTGGTGCTGTCGTTGAAGTAAAAGTGCCGACTGTTGGCATTGGCGAAAAAATAGGCATGGTCACGCAAATCCTTGCGGTAGCCCTCGGCTTCTTCAAAAAACAAGGCTTTTTTCGCGGGGTTGTCCTCATCAAGCAGCCATTGCCGGGTCACGACCGAATCGGCCAGCCGCAAAGACAGCGCCAACTCCCGCGCCACCGGGGCCAGGATGCTTTGCCGTTTCAGCAAGGTGTAGTTGCGCGCGTAGCTCTCGCCAAAGTAGTTGC
>JBBQLQ010000217.1:0-4080 GCA_038328055.1 Burkholderiales bacterium | reverse complement strand
CGAGCGGCAAAACGCCAGGGGTTTGGTGAGTGCGATTGATGCCGCTTACGGCATGGTCGAATTTGATCTCAGTGGTCATGTGCTCAAAGCCAACAGCAATTTCCTGCAGATCATGGGCTACCAAAGCACCGAGGTGATGGGCAAGCACCATCGGCAATTTGTCGACCCGGCTTATGCCACGTCGCCCGCTTACCAGCAGTTTTGGGCTGACTTGAATGCCGGTAAGTCGCAAAATGACAACTACAAGCGCATCACCAAATCGGGTCAGGAGGTCTGGCTGCAATCCGTTTACGCGCCGGTGATGGACGAAATGGGCCGGGTCATGAAAATCGTCAAGATTGCTACTAATGTGAGCGCTGAATACAAGGCCAGCGCCATGCTGCAAGTGGCCGTTGAACAAGGCCAGTCGGTCACCAGCGCCGCGCAGCAAGGCGATTTGACGCAACGCATTCCCATGGATGGAAAATTCGGGCCGGTGGCTTCGCTGTGTTCGGGCATCAATGCTTTGCTCGAAACGACGGTGGTGGCGTTCGCGGATGTCGGTCGCATCTTGAGTGCACTGGCAGTTGGTGATCTGACGCAGCGTGTCACGCGTGACTATGCCGGCACTTTCAACCAACTCAAGACCGATGCCAACACCGCCAGTGGCAAACTCTCGGACATCATTGAAGACATGGCGCGCTTGTTTGATGGCCTGGCCAGCGGAGATTTGACGCAGCGCATCACGCGCCATACCGAGGGTGCGTTTGACCGTGTCAAGCAAGATGCGAACCTCAGCTTTGAGAAGCTGGCGGGCATCATCGAAGAAGTGCGCGGTGCTGCCGATGCGCTCACTGGTGCTGCCAATCAGGTCAGCGCCACGGCACAGAGCTTGAGCCAGGCCGCCAGTGAACAGGCCGCCAGCGTGGAAGAAACCACCGCCAGCATTGACGTGATGAGCGCTTCCATCAATCAAAACAGCGACAACGCCAAAGTCACTGATGGCATGGCCACCAAAACTACCAAAGAGGCCGTGGACGGTGGCGGCGCGGTGAGCCAAACCGTGACAGCCATGAAGCAAATCGCCGCCAAAATTGGCATCGTCGACGACATCGCCTACCAGACCAACCTGCTGGCGCTGAACGCCGCCATTGAAGCGGCCCGCGCGGGTGAGCACGGCAAGGGCTTTGCCGTGGTGGCCGCTGAGGTGCGCAAGCTGGCAGAGCGCAGCCAGGAAGCGGCCAAAGAGATTGGTGAACTGGCGATCAGCAGTGTCACCACCGCCGAGCGCGCAGGCAAACTGCTGGATGCGATTGTTCCCAGCATCCAGAAGACCAGCGAACTGGTGCAGGAAATTGCTGCGGCCTCCAGCGAGCAAAGCGAGTCGGTGACCCAAATTGGCGGTGCTATGGGGCAACTCAGCAAGGCCACGCAGCAAAATGCCAGCGCCAGTGAAGAGCTTGCCGCTACCAGTGAAGAACTCTCGGGCCAGGCCGAGCAACTGCAGCAATCGGTCGCCTTCTTCAATTTGGGTGGTGCTGCGCCTAAGGTGACGAGCCGCCAAGCGGTGGCGGCACCTGAGCGGCGCAGTGCAACGAGTCGTGCGGTGGCCCCCAAATTAAGTGCGCCGCGCAGCGCTGGTGGTAATTTCAAGCCTTATTGAGAAAGCCCTGTGTGAGCACCCTCAAATTCAGCGACCATGAGTTCAAGCGCATCAGCGCCATCATGTACCAGCACGCCGGGCTGTCGTTCAACGATTCCAAGAAGTCGCTGATCCAGTCGCGCCTGGCCACCCGCATCCAGCGGCTTGGCTTGGGCAGCTTTGGGGCTTACATTGATATGCTCGATGACGTGTCGCAAGCTGCCGAGTTTCAAATGGCCGTCGACATGCTGACCACCAATGAGACCTATTTTTTTCGCGAGCCCAAGCACTACGAGGTGCTGGAGCAAGAGCTGGCCGCCCGCAAAAGCCGCGCGCCGCTGGCGATCTGGAGCGCCGCGTCCTCGTTTGGGGACGAGGCCTACAGCACGGCCATGCTGCTGGCCGACATGCAGATGCAGGGGCGCATCGGGCCGGACTGGTCCATTTTGGGCACCGACATCAGTCACCGCGTGCTGCTCAGCGCCAAAGAGGCGGTGTATCCGGTAGACCGCTTGCGCAATGTCTCGCCCGAACGGCTCAAGCGTTATTGCCTGCGCGGCGAAGGCGAGTCTGAAGGTCAGGTGATGATGCAGGACAAAATTCGCGAGCGTGTGCAGTTTGGCAGCCTCAACCTGTGCCAGCCGATCGACGGTATGGGCCCGTTTGACATGATTTTTTTGCGCAACGTGCTGATCTACTTTGACATCCCGACCAAGATTGAGGTGGTTGACCGGGTGCTGGGCACCCTGAAGCCCGGTGGCCTGTTTTTTCTGGGTACGGCTGAGGGGCGTGTCGCCTGCAAAACGCCGCTGCAAACCGTGCAGCCCGGTGCTTTTCGCAAAGTAACTTAAGGACGTGCCGGTATGACTGCCAGCTTTGAATTGATGCCCGGTGATGTGGCACTGGGCTACGCGGGTGACCAACTCAAAACGCTGCTCGGCTCGTGTGTCAGCGTGATCTTGACCGATCCGCGCCGCACCATCGGGGTGATGAGCCATATCGTGCATGTGGGTCACCCGAACCACGCCAACCAAGGTAACACGGCTTACGGCTCGGTGGCCATGGCCGAGATGGTGCGCCGGCTGTATGCGGTGGGTTTCGCGCCACGTTCGTGCGAGGCTTATGTGGTGGGGGGTGGCAACATGTTTCCCAAGCTGTTTACCCACCACCATGTGGGTGCCAGCAATATTGACTGGGTGATGGGCTACCTGGAACACCACAAAATTCGGGTGCTGAAGGAAGACCTGGGCGGCAACGGCTACCGCAAACTGTCGTGGACAGTCGGGCCGGGCGAACCCCTGGTAGAAACAGTTTCTTCAAATTAGGATAAAAAATGACCGTAAAAGTCTTTGTAATTGACGACTCCGCCGTAGTGCGACAGGCACTCGCGCACATGCTGGCGGGTAACGCAGAGGTTGAGCTGATCGGTAGCGCGCCCAACCCGTTGCTGGCGATGGAGGCGATTCGCAAAAATCCGCCTGATGTGCTGCTGTTGGACATCGAAATGCCCGGCATGGATGGCCTGACCTTTTTGCGCCAGATTATGGCCGGCACGCCGATCCCCACCGTGATTTGCTCGACCCTGTCAACCGAAGGCAGCCGGGTGGCGCTGGATGCTCTGGCCGCCGGTGCGGTGGCCGTGCTGGCCAAACCCAAGCTGGGTTTGAAGCAGCATCTGGATGACTCGCGCCACGAGATGATCCAAACCCTGAAAACCGCAGCACGCTCGCGGCCGCGTCCCCGAGTTGCTATGCCTTTGGTAGCTTCTCGCGCAATACCAACGGGGGCTACAGGCCAAATAGCCCGTACACCGGTGCCGAGCGGCGTGCACGCCTTTGCCATGAACAAGCCGGTGGTGATGGGCAGCTCTACTGGTGGCACGCAGGCGCTCGAACTGGTGCTAACCAGCTTGCCAGCCGATGCTCCCGGCATTGCCATTACCCAGCACATGCCAGAAAAATTTACCGCCATGTATGCCCAGCGGCTCAACGGCATTTGCGCCATGAATGTGCGTGAAGCCCGTGACGGCGACCGGCTGGAGCGCGGCGTAGCGCTGATCGCCCCGGGTGGCCTGCACATGCAGTTGACCAAGTCCAACGGCCAGTATTACGTCAAGGTCATGGATGGCCCGCCGGTGAACCGGCACAAGCCGTCGGTGGATGTGTTGTTCAAATCAGCTGCCGAGTGCGCCGGGCGCGATGCTTTGGGCATCATCATGACCGGCATGGGAGACGATGGTGCGCGTGGCATGAAAACCATGCACGATGCTGGGGCCCGCACGATCGCCCAAAACGAAGAAACCTGCGTGGTGTTTGGCATGCCCAAAGAAGCCATCAAGCTCATGGCCGTGGACGACATCTTGCCGCTGGAAAGCATGGCCAGGGCCATTTTGCAGTTTGATTCACGCGCCTGACTTGCTTCGTTATTGATAGCTGCTTACGCAGTATCTATATGGGCTA
>JBBQLQ010000216.1:0-4085 GCA_038328055.1 Burkholderiales bacterium | reverse complement strand
GCGGCAGCCGCGAATTCGGGCTTGCCAGCCCTCCCACAAAGTCACAACCAGGCTTTCACCTTTGCCAAATGGATTGCGTGCGGATCAGGAAGTCTGACCTTGACTGCAGATGCGCCGACGCTGACCAGGAGCATGCGCATTGCTATCGACAATCTCAAACTGGATGCACTGTATGTGGTGTATCCGGAACCCCAGCGCTACAGGCTGGCCCCTGGAGTTGAGGTGGTTCCCTTGTGGGCCTTGATGCCTTAACGTGAAATACAAAGAATCGTCATTGCCAGGCAAAAGCCTTTAGCCGCGAGGAGCGTAGCGACGTGGCGGGCAGCGACGTGGCAATCCAGGACTTCCAAGGGGCATGGATTGCCGCGCTGAGATCGCTTGTTGTGACGCGCATTTTTCATGCTCAGGGGTGCTGCTCCCGCGATGCATGCGAGTTAGGGCTTAAGCCTGCGGCACATAGTCGATGGTCATGGGAATGCTCAGTTGCAGCTTTGAGATCGGCACGGCACGGGGGCTCAAGCCGGGGCTTCCTCCGGGAGCAAGGCCTGCGCCAAGTCATTCGTAACGACTCAGCCCAACTCTTGTCTGCCTCTGCCTCTGCCTCTGCCTCTGCCTCTGCCTCTGCCTCTGTCTCTGTCTCTGTCTCTGTCTCTGTCTCTGTCTCTGTCTCTGTGTGGGAGCGTCGGCAGGCGCGAAATCTGTCCAAATTAAGCATTATTTAGGCCTCTAGGCCACGTATTCATTGCGTAGTTAGCTATTATTTATATAGCTATTTTTTGGCCAGGCTTAAGCCATCAAAGCGACCGATTTGATCAGCGCAAAGCCCGTGGTGCCGGCCTTCAACGCAAGCCGGTCGCATGAATATTGCGTGATTTCTGCCAGCAAACGTTCGCCATTGGCCAGTTGGCAGGTCACGGTGATGCGCCCACTTCGGTCAGGGTGCAAGGCTGTGATGGTCATGGGCAACTGGTTCAGGATGCTCAAGCCCTGTGGCTTGACCAGCGCCAGGCTGACATCGCACGCCAGAATGCGCAGCCGTGCTGCGGTGCGTGGCTGATGCGCCAGCCGGTCGGCACCCGCCGTCAGCCGCAAATCTACAGCTCCGCTGGCAAACTGCATCAACCCATCGGCATCGGCGGCGCTTAAGCTGCCGTGCAGCACGGTTACCGGGCCTTCTTCTGCAAACAGAGGTGAATCTGGCCGCGACAGGGCATCGTGCAAGGACTCGACGCGCTCGATGCGACCGCCTTCCATGAACACTACGCGCGAAGCCAATCGCTCAACTTCAATCGGCGCATGGGTGATGTAAAAAATGGGCACGCTAGTCTCAAGGGCCAGCGCTTCGATCAGCGTCAGCAACTCGGCCTTGGCGCGCCAGTCCAGTGCGGCCAGTGGCTCGTCCATGCACAGCAGGCGTGGCTTGGACAGCAAGGCACGGGCAATCGCCACACGCTGGCGTTCGCCGCCCGACAGGGTGGTGACGCTCTGCTCAAGCAGGTGGCCAATGCCAACGCGCTGCGCCATGTGGGCCAGCGCATCGGCCACCTGCGCCGGGGCGCGTTGCAGCGCGTAGTGCAGGTTGCCGCGCACGCTCAGGTGCGGCAACAGGGCCGCGTCCTGAAACACAAAGCCAATATCACGTTGCGGTGTTGGCAGGCTCCAGGCACCGTTCTGCCAACGCTCGCCCTGAAAGTGCAGTGCGCCGCGGGCCCGCGCGTCAAGCCCGGTGATGGCGCGCAGCAGCGTGCTTTTGCCCGAGCCGGAGCGGCCAAACAAGACCGTGATGCCTTGCGTGTCAAACGCGAATGGGCCACTGTCAAGGGCAAAGTTGCCCAGTTTGAGTTGCAGTTGTCCTTCGATCATGGGTTGCTCATTTCGGCTTGAGCGGGCTCATGACGCGCTGGTTGATGGCATAGAAGCTCAACAGCGTCAGGAACGAGAAGCCCAGCAAAATGGCGGACAAGCGGTGTGCCGCGCCGTATTCCATGGCCTGGGTGTAGTCGTAAATGGCAATCGACACCACCCGGGTTTCCCCGGCAATGCTGCCCCCCAGCATGGCGATCACGCCAAACTCGCCCACGGTGTGGGCAAAGGTGATGACCACCGCAGTCAGGATACCGCTGCGAGAAAGCGGCAGCACCACGCTGAAAAAACGGTCCAGCCGACTGGCGCGCATCGTGGCGGCGGCATCGAGCAAGCGCTGGTCAATGCTGCCAAAGGCCTCGCGCAGCGGCTGCACGGCAAACGGCAGTGAATAGATGATCGAGCCAATCAGAATGCCCCAGAAGCTGAACGCCAGGTGCTGCAAGCCAATGCGCTCCATGGAGGCTCCCACCACCCCTTGTGGCCCGAGCACGATCAGCAAATAAAAGCCGATTACCGTGGGTGGCAACACCAGCGGCAGCGACACCAAGGCTGAAACCAGGTTGCTCGCGCGGCTGCTGGTGTGGGTCAGCCACCAGGCCAGCGGGGTCGAGATCAGCAGCAAAATCAAGGTGGTCAAGCCCGCCAGCTTGGCGGTCAGCCAGATCGACTGCCATTCACCAGGGCTGAGTCCAAACATGGCTTATTGCGCCTTCTCGCCGGGCAACAAAAATCCGTTGTGGTGCATCACTTGGCGCGCCGACTCGGTGCGCATGAAGGTGGCAAACGCATGCGCTGCGGTGTTGTTGGCACCGCGTTGCGTGAGGACGTAGGCCTGTTCCAGCGGCTGATGAAAATCAGCCGGAATCAGGTAATAGCCGCCTTTGGATTTAAGCTTGTCGTTGACGGCCAGGGACAGCGCTACGATGCCGATGTCGGCCGCTTGCAGGTCAATCAACTGCGCCGTGTGGCTGATGTTTTCGCCATACACCAGCTTGGGCTGCAACTTGTCCCAAACACCGGCGTGTTGCAGCGCCTCTTTGGCGCGGGCACCGTAGGGGGCGTGCTCGGGCGCGGCAATGGCGACCTTGCGAAACTGTGGCTCCAGCAGGTTTTGCAGCGTGAGTTTGGTCGCATCGACCTTGGCGCTCCACAGCACCACGCGCCCAAAGGCATAGGTGGTAACCGGGGCGATGGCCTTGCCGCTTTTGACCAGGGCCTTGGGCAGGCTGACATCGGCTGAGAAAAACATGTCAAACGGCGCACCGTTGTCGATTTGCTGGTGAAACTTGCCCGACGAGCCCATGATCAACTCCAGCGTGTGAACCGGGTTGGCTTGCTCGAACAGCGGCTTGAGTTCGTCAAAGGCGTATTTCAGGTCAGCCGCAGCCGCTACCCGGGCCATTTCGGCATGGGCACCTGGGGCCACAAGCAGCCCCAGGCTTGTCGCGGTGGCGAGTAACAGTGATGTCAAGCGGGTCATGCTGCGTCCTTGGTGAAGTCGCTATTCTAAAAAAGAACGGATAGGCATTCCAACCGCATGAGCCCAAGTATCGCAGCCCAAAACGTCCTGAAAAAACGGGGTTTCCCTGAATTGACCGTCTGAATCGACAAGAATCTGCGCCCCCTCATTGCAAACCACGCGCCAGGCTGCCGAAGAACACAGTGCTACCCCGGCGCAGTCGTCGCAACCCATTGCCCATTGCTGCAAATTCACCAAGTAGTGCGCTGATCGTCGGGGTAGTCAGGCGGTGATTGGTTTGCCAGATACCAGTCCGGCTCAGCCTCCACACCCTCGCCCATCTCCTGCGCACCACACTCATCCCACAGTGGTGGCCCGCGTGCCAGCGAGAACACCTCATCAATGCGGGCAATCAGCGCGACCCACAGGTAGTGCGATGGCGGGCGTGGTTTGGGCTTTCCGTCATTGCGAGGCCGAAGGCCGTGGCAATCCATGAGCCCGCAAGTTCTGGTTTGCCGCGTCGCTACCCGCCACGTCGCTACGCTTCTCGCGGCTAAAGGCTTTTGCCTCGCAATGACGGCAGTTTTTGGCGCTGGCGGCACAGGGACTGGCAACACCACCTGCGCCATAGCCGTCACCAATTGGGCGATGCGCTCGATCAGCTCCAGCGGTGTGAGCACCAGTTCGTCCGAGTATTTGTCGGACTGCAGTGGCTCGCGATGGGCACCCCGGCATCAACCGAGAATCCGCCACCGTGTGC
>JBBQLQ010000215.1:0-4090 GCA_038328055.1 Burkholderiales bacterium | reverse complement strand
TGAGGCGGAGGCGATTCCCTTGCCCAGGGAAGACACCACACCGCCGGTGACGAAGACAAATTTGGTCATGTCAAAGAGAGCTTGCAAGCTCACAGAGCTGGTAAAAAGTGATTATAGGGGCCGCGCTAGACCGCTCCCAGGCGTCATGCTCTGTTACATTGCGGCGCATGAAAGACCTTGCTGGAAAACACATTGTTTTAGGCCTCACGGGTGGCATTGCCTGCTACAAATCAGCGGAGCTGTGCCGCTTGCTGATCAAGTCGGGTGCCTCGGTGCAGGTTGTCATGACGGCTGCGGCCGAGCAATTCATCACCCCTGTGACGATGCAGGCCTTGAGTCAGCGCAGTGTTTTCGGCTCGCAGTGGGATGCACGTGCCGCCAACAACATGGCGCACATCAACCTGAGCCGCGAGGCTGATGCGATGGTGCTGGCACCCTGCAGTGCCGACTTCATCGCCAAGCTGGCACAGGGGCGCGCCGATGAACTGTTGAGCCTGATGTGCCTGGCACGCCCGGCTGACCAAGTGCCGCTGCTGATTGCACCAGCCATGAACCGCGAGATGTGGGTACACCCGGCCACCCAACGCAATCTGGCGCAAGTGGCCGCGGATGGCGCTACGGTTTTGGGTGTTGGCTGTGGCGATCAAGCCTGTGGCGAAACAGGTGATGGCCGCATGCTGGAGCCAGACCAATTGCTGGAAGAAATAATTGCGGTTTTTCAACCCAAAGTGCTCGCTGGCGAGTATGTGCTGGTCACCGCCGGCCCGACTTACGAGGCGATTGACCCGGTGCGTGGCATCACGAATTTGTCCAGTGGCAAGATGGGTTTTGCGATTGCCCGCGCCGCACGCGAGGCGGGTGCGCGAGTCACGCTGGTGGCGGGGCCAGTTAGCCTGCCAACGCCGCGTGGCGTGCAGCGCGTGGACGTGCGTTCAGCATCAAATATGCTTGAAGCCGTTATGAACAGTTCGCAGGCAGCTACTATTTTTATAGCGACTGCCGCCGTCGCTGATTGGCGACCTGAGCATGCGGCTGATCAAAAAATCAAGAAAGATGGCTCCGGGCAGCCACCGGTTTTGAGCTTTATCGAAAACGCCGACATCTTGGCAACCCTGGCGCAGTCGCCGCGCGGCATGAGTCGTGAACTGTTTTGCGTCGGCTTTGCCGCCGAGAGCCAGGATTTGTTGGCCAACGCGCAGGCCAAGCGCTTGCGCAAGGGCGTGCCTTTGCTGGTGGGCAACATCGGCCCGGCCACGTTTGGTCAGGACGACAATGCCTTGCTGCTGGTGGATGAGGCTGGAACCCGGGAATTGCCGCGCGACAACAAACTCTCGCTTGCTCGCAAATTAATAGCTGACATCGCAATGAATATAAGGGCTAGAGGCTAATTATGCTAATAATTGATGTCAAAATCATCGACCCGCGTATGGCCGGGCAATTGCCCGGCTACGCGACACCGGGCAGCGCCGGGCTGGACCTGCGGGCTTGTCTGGATGCGCCGCTGGCCCTGCAGGCCAATGCCTGGCAACTGGTGCCCACGGGCATTGCCATTTATTTGAAAGACCCGGGTTATGCCGCCATGATCTTGCCGCGCTCTGGCTTGGGTCACAAGCACGGCATCGTGCTTGGCAATTTGGTCGGGCTGATTGACAGCGATTACCAGGGCCAATTGATGGTCAGTGCCTGGAACCGCAGTGACACGGCGTTCACCATTGAGCCAATGGAGCGCATTGCGCAATTGATTTTGGTGCCTGTGATGCAAGCACAGTTCAATGTGGTGACTGAATTCCCGGCCAGCGAGCGCGGGGAGGGCGGTTACGGGTCAACCGGCAAAGCCTGACCCAAGGTCGCCAAAAGAATCAGTGCAAGGTGTCGTTGCCCGGTGCCAGCCCGTGCAGCGGCGTTACCTTGAAAAATCCGGTGCCTGCCGTGCCGCTGCCAATTTCTTCTTCGGTAGCTTCGCGCACGCCGCGCACCGTCAGGCTCAGGCGCAAGGCAATGCCCGCCAGCGGGTGGTTGCCGTCCAGCACCACATGTTCAGGGTAGATGTCGGTGACCGTGTACAACACATCGCTCGGCATATCCGAATTGCAGCCTGCGGGCAGGGCGGCACCTTCAAAAGTCATGCCTTCTTCGATTTCGGGTGGAAACAGCTCACGCGGTTCCAGAAAGATCAGTTGGTCGTTGTACTCGCCAAAGCCCTGCTCAGGTTCGATGTGCAGGTTGATGGTGCTACCTGCGCTGTAGCCTTGCAGCGCGTCTTCGATGACTTGAAACAGGTCATCGCCGCCAATCAAAAATTCCACCGGCTCGTCGAGCACGTCCAATTCTTCACCCAGGGTATCCAGGAGTGTCCAGCTTAAAGCAGCTACGCATTGTTGAGTAATTTTCATACGAGAATTGTCGCAGTTTGAAAGGGGCTGGATCGTCAGCATTTTCAGCATCACCGGAGATATTTATGGATGTCACACAGCCGCTGTCCTTGTTGGGCGGCATCAGTCCCCAGGGTTTCATGAAGCGCCATTGGCAAAAAAAACCCATGCTGGTGCGCCAGGCTTTGCCGGGTTTCAAGCCTTTGCTCGACCGTACTGAATTGTTCGAACTGGCCACCAATGAAGATGCCCAGACCCGCATGGTCCTCCAAGAGCCTGGCAAGTCGCCCGGCTGGCGCTTCAAGCAGGGGCCGTTTGCGCGCCGGGCTTTGCCGCCACTCAAGCAACCGGGTTGGACCCTGCTGGTGCAAGGTGTTGACTTGCACCATGAGGCGGTTCATCAGCTGATGAATCAGTTCCGCTTTGTGCCAGATGCCCGGCTGGATGACTTGATGATCAGTTTTGCCACCGATGGCGGCGGTGTTGGGCCGCACTTTGACAGCTACGATGTGTTTTTGCTGCAGGCGCAGGGGCGCAGGCGCTGGCGCATTGGTCGCAACAAAGATTTGAGCTTGCAGCCGGATATGCCACTCAAGATACTGGCCAATTTTGTGCCCGAAGAAGAATTTGTGCTGGAGCCCGGCGACCTGCTTTATCTGCCGCCGGGCTATGCCCACGATGGCATCGCCGAAGGTGAATGCATGACGTATTCGATCGGTTTTCGCATTCCCAACCGGGCCGAACTGGCGCGGGAGTTGTTGCAGAGATTGGCCGAGGATGCTGAAGACGAGGTGGGCGTGTCACTCTACCGCGACCCGAATCAGCCAGCGGTGGAGCAACCCGCGCAGATTCCAACGCAGATGCTCGCATTTGCCCAGCAAGCGCTGCAGGACGCCTTGAAAGACTCCCATGCGCTAGCGCGAGGCCTGGGTGAGTACATGACCGAGCCCAAGCCAAATGTCTGGTTTGATGCCAGTGATGAGGCAGCACAAGGCCCTACAGACTTGGTCGCCGGCGGTGTCAAACTGGATCGGCGCACCAAGATGATGTTTGACGAGCAGCATATTTTTATCAATGGTGAAAGCTTCATCGCAGCTGGCCGCGATGCCACGCTGATGCGTCGGCTCGCCAATCAGCGCATTTTGGGGCCAGCCGAGTTGAAAAAAATCAGTACCCAAGCCAGAGAATTGGTCATCACATGGGCGCAAGCGGGTTGGTTGCATGCATTTTGACGTTTAAGCACAACGCGAAGCCTGAGTCAAGCGTGATAACCATCGAATTGCTAACTATAATCATGGGCTAAGCGAACAACGCAAAATTTTGTCTGCTTAGTCTTTGTGGGTGACCGCAAAAACAATTTCCGGAAATTGTCTTTTTTTTACTGGGTATTTCAAATGAATAAATCTCTCGTTCTGATCGCTGTTATCGCTGCTGCTGCTTTGGCCGCTTGTGGCAAAAAAGAAGAAGCTCCTGCGCCAGCACCAGCTCCTGTTGTCGTTGCACCCGCTCCAGCTGTTGAAGCTGCTGCTTCCGCTGCAACTGCTGCTGCATCCGCTGTTGCTACCGCTGCTTCTGAAGCTGTTGCACCCGCTGTTGCTGCTGCCGCATCCGCAGTTAACGCTGCTGGTGATGCTGCCAAGAAGGCTGTTGAAGGCGCCGTCAAGAAATAATTGCTTCGCAATTGATCTTCAAAAAAGCCACCTTCGGGTGGCTTTTTT
>JBBQLQ010000214.1:0-4110 GCA_038328055.1 Burkholderiales bacterium | reverse complement strand
GGCTTGTAGGAGCGGCGGCAGCCGCGAATTCGGGCTTGCCAGCCCTCCCACAAAGACACAACCCGGCTTTCAGCATGCCAACTGGATTCGGTGCGCATCAGGAAGTCTGCACCTGAAGGTCAGACTTCCTGATGCGTATAGGCACAGTTTGCTTTATTCAGAAATAGAACTGGCACTTGTAGGAGCGGCTGCAGCCGCGAATTCGGGCTTACCAGCCCTCCCACAAAGTCACAACCAGGCTTTCAGCATGCCCAATGGATTCCGTGCGGATCAGGAAGTCTGAAGGTCAGACTTCCTGATGCGTATAGGCACAGTTTGCTTTATTCAGAAATAGAACTGGCACTTGTAGGAGCGGCTGCAGCCGCGAATTCGCACTTGTAGGAGCGGCGGCAGCCGCGAATTCGCACTTGTAGGAGCGGCGGCAGCCGGGAATTCGGGCTTGTAGGAGCGGCGGCAGCCGCGAATTCGGGCTTGCCAGCCCTCCCACAAAGACACAACCAAGCTTTCAGCATGCCAACTGGATTTCGTGCGGATCAGGAAGTCTGCACCTGAAGGTCAGACTTCCTGATGTGTGTAGGCACAGTTTGCTTTTTTCAGAAATAGAACTGGCACTTGTAGAAAAACGCAGGGGTCAGGTTCGAATTAGGCCCCTTCGCTAAATTTCAGACCTTGCTATTGCCTGAAACCCCCCGCCCGCTGCACATTGCGTCCAGCCAGCGGGGCCACCGCCTGATGTATCGCACCAATATGGTCCGGCGTGGTGCCGCAGCAGCCGCCCACGATGTTGACCAGGCCTTCTGCGGCAAATTCACCGATCAGCCGGCTGGTGACATCCGGGGTTTCGTCAAAGCCGGTGTCGCTCATCGGGTTGGGCAGGCCGGCATTGGGGTAGCAGCTGATGAAGGTGTCGGGCGCGGCGCGGCTCAGTTCCTGAATATACGGGCGCATCAGCGCCGCACCCAAAGCGCAGTTCAGCCCCACGGCCAGCGGCTGGGCGTGGCGCACGCTGTGCCAAAAGGCGGTGACGGTTTGGCCACTCAAAATGCGGCCCGACGCATCCGTCACCGTGCCGCTGATGATGATGGGCAGGCGCTCGCCACTGGCTTCAAAAAACTCGTCAATGGCAAACAGCGCGGCTTTGGCGTTGAGCGTGTCAAAAATGGTTTCGACCAGCAGTGCATCGGCACCGCCTTGCACCAGCGCGTCGACCTGTTCGTAATAGCTGGCGCGCAATTCTTCAAACGTCACATTGCGCGCACCGGGGTCGTTCACGTCGGGGCTGATGCTGGCGGTTTTTGGCGTGGGGCCGAGGGCGCCCAGCACAAAGCGGGGTTTGTCGGGGGTTGAATATTTGTCGCAGGCGGCACGGGCCAATTTGGCGCTGACCAGGTTCATCTCAAAGGCCAGCGCGGCCATGTCGTAATCCGCCTGCGCCACGCGGGTGGCCCCAAAGGTGTTGGTCTCGATCATGTCGGCACCGGCGGCCAGATACCTCTCGTGGATGTCGCTGATCACGTCCGGGCGCGTCAGGCTCAAGAGTTCGTTGTTACCTTTGACATCCTTGGGGTGATCCTGGAAGCGCTCGCCCCGGTATTGCGCCTCAGAGAGCTTGAAGCGCTGAATCATCGTGCCCATGGCTCCGTCGAGCACCATGATGCGTTTTTGCAGAATGCCAGGCAGCGCCTGGCCGCGGGTGTAGGGGTGAGTGGTCATGGCGCATATTGTAGAAAGCCAGGGCTGCACCCGGTGACAGTGGGACAATAGCGCCGCACAAATCATAGAACTCAGGCGCACTTGCAGAATTTTTGCGATTTATGCCTCTAGCCCAGGTAGTACATGCGCAAGACGCTACAAATTCAATAGCAAATCATTTTGTCCATTCATTCCATTCTTCAAGAGATATTTGGCTACCAAGCCTTTCGTGGCCCGCAACAAGACATCATTGAGCACGTGGTCGCCGGGGGCGACGCGCTGGTGCTGATGCCCACCGGCGGCGGCAAAAGTCTGTGCTACCAGATTCCCGCCATTGCCCGCCAACGTGCCGGGCTGGGCATCACGGTGGTGATTTCGCCGCTGATTGCGCTGATGCACGACCAGGTCGGCGCGCTGCACGAGGCGGGTGTCAGTGCCGAGTTTTTGAACTCCACGCTGTCGTTTGAAGAAGCCAGCCAGGTTGAGCGCCGCTTGCTGCGCGGCGACATCACGCTGCTGTACGCGGCACCTGAGCGCGTCACCACGCCACGTTTTCTGGCGCAACTGGATTCATTGCAAGAGCGTGGCCTCTTGAGCCTGTTTGCCATTGACGAAGTGCACTGCGTCAGCCAGTGGGGCCACGACTTTCGCCCCGAATACCGCGCGCTGACCTTGCTGCATGAGCGCTTTGGCCAAGTGCCACGGCTGGCGCTGACTGCCACCGCTGATGCGCTGACCCGGGCCGACATTATTGAGCGTTTGCAGCTTGAAGACGCGCGGCTGTTTGTCAGCAGTTTTGACCGCCCCAATATCCGCTACACGATTGTCGAAAAACGCGAGGCCAGCCAGCAGCTGTTGCGCTTCATCCGCGCTGAGCATCTGGGCGATGCCGGCATCGTCTATTGCCAGTCGCGCAAAAAGGTCGAAGACATCGCCAGCTTGCTGTGTGACGAAGGCATTGCCGCGTTGCCCTACCACGCCGGGCTTGATGCCAAAGTGCGCCAGGCCAATCAGGACAAATTTTTGCGCAGCGACGGCATTGTGATGGTGGCCACCATCGCCTTTGGCATGGGCATTGACAAGCCCGACGTGCGCTTTGTGGCGCACCTGGACATGCCCAAAAACATCGAAGGCTATTACCAGGAAACCGGCCGCGCCGGACGCGATGGCGAGCCAGCCGATGCCTGGATGTGCTATGGCCTGCAAGACGTGGTGAACCAGCGCCGCATGATCGACGAGAGCCCGGCCGGTGACGAATTCAAGCAAGGCCTGCGCGGCAAGCTCGATGCGCTGTTGGGGCTAGCCGAGGCCACTGATTGCCGCCGCGTGCGCCTGCTGCGCTATTTTGATGAAGCCAGCCAGCCCTGCCACAACTGTGACAACTGCCTGCACCCGCCTGAGGTGTGGGATGCCACCGATGCCGCGCGCAAGCTGCTGTCCACCCTCTACCGGGTGCAGCAAATGACCGGTTTTGGCTTTGGAGCCGGGCATGTGATTGATATTTTGCGCGGCAAAGTGACTGAAAAAATCAACCAACGCGGCCATGCTTCTTTGAGCACTTTTGGCATCGGGGCAGATTTGAGCGAAACCCAATGGCGCGCCGTGCTGCGGCAGTTGCTGGCCATTGGCGCGGTGGCGGTCGATGCGCAAGCCTTCAACACCTTGCAGCTGACCGACGCGTCGCGTGCCGTGCTCAAGGGTGAGGTGCCGGTGCGCCTGCGGGTGTCGCTGTCGCTACCGGCGCAGCGCAAGGCGCGTCGCGGCACCAGCAGCACCGCGCCCAAGTCGGCTGCCGCGCTGGATTTGGCCTCCCAGGCGCGTTTTGATGCCCTCAAAGCCTGGCGTGCGCAAGTGGCCAAAGAGCACAACCTGCCGGCTTATGTGATTTTTCATGATGCCACGCTGGCGGCCATTGCGCAGTGCGCACCGCAATCGCTCGATGAGTTGCAAGGCATCAGCGGGCTGGGTGCGCGCAAGCTGCAAACCTATGGCGATGCCGTGTTGCAGGTGATGGCACAGCCTGCCTGAACCAGATCATTTGCCACTTTTGGGGCGTCCCACAATGACGGATGCCGATGGATTGCCGCGCTGTGCTCGCTTGTGACGGAGTTTTTATCATTCAGGGAGCGGGCGCGGGTGAATGAAATTTAGCCCAGCTTGAACACCGCCACGGTTTGCACCAGCTCTTGTGCTTGACTCTTCAGGCTGCTGGCGGCAGCGGCCATTTCTTCGACCAGCGCGGCGTTTTGCTGGGTGACCTGGTCCATTTGGGTGACGGCTTCACCCACCTGGCTGACCCCCTGGCTTTGCTCTTTGCTGGCGGCGCTGATCTCGCCCATGATGTCGGTCACGCGGCGAATGCTGCTGACCACTTCGGTCATGGTGCTGCCAGCCTGGTCGACCAACGTGGTGCCTTGC
>JBBQLQ010000213.1:0-4162 GCA_038328055.1 Burkholderiales bacterium | reverse complement strand
CCGGCACCAGCGCGTCAGCTTTAGCGCCAGCAGCGGCCGTGCCGGCACCGCGCTGCGCTGGCAAATTGATGGCAAACCCTTGGCCCAAGGCACCACCGCGCAGTGGCTCCCCTGGCCTGGCAAACACCTGGTGCGCCTGACCAATGCGCGCGGCGACGTGCTGGACGAGGTGCGCCTGGAAGTGCGCGGGGCGGGGGTGCGTCAATGAGCTGTTTAAGTGCCAAATAGGCCTATAGCCCTTATGGAATATGCGCAAGTAGCTATCAATAGTGCAGCAAATATTGGCAAGCCAGCCGTTTCTCGCAACTTGAAAGTGTTGCGATCATGAACACGCCAGCCCTGCTTGGTGCTCAAAGTTGCCGAGGAAGAGCGCGTGCCCTGGCTGCGCGCACGGGTATTGCCGCTTTCGCGCGGGCCACCAGCGCCAATTCGCGCACCTTTTCAATGTCTTCGTCACTGAAGGGGCCGCTCACTCCCGAGATGGCGGCCAGCTTCATGCCGTGCTTGATGCCGAGCTGGTAGATTTCGCGCACTTTTTCCCACTCGATGGCGCGGCCCACGGTGAAGTTCTCAAAGCGGCCTTCCAGCGCCAGCACAATGGTTTCGGCCAGACAGGCATAGACCACGTTTTTGGGCAGGCCGATGTTTTTCATCTGCACGTCGCCGGGCAACTCGATCTCACCCGACTCGATCACCAGCACATCCGGGCGCTTGGCCACCTCCGCGGCTGGCAAGTCCAGTGGGCGCGCCACATCGGTGATAACGCAGCCGGGCTTGACTTTCATGATGTCGAGCACCTTTTTGCCCGCCCCTGAGGTGGCGGTGACGATCATGTCCATGTCGGCAATGTTCCGGTCGGCCTTGGCCGAGAGGAACAATTTGGCATCCGGTGTCTCTTGCAGGATAGATTCTTTCAGCGCCAGCAGTTTGGCGGTTTCGGGCGAGACCAGGTAGACCTCGGTGGCTACTTTGGCGATCAGCCGCGCACAGACCGAGCCAATGGCTCCGGTGGCCCCCACCACCATGGCCTTGAATTTGATGCGTTGTTTGCCCTTGGGTACAGGCAGCAGTTGCAGGCGCAGCACCGCATCATGCGCGGCCCATAGCGCGCCCGAGGCGCTGTAACTGTTGCCGGTGGTGATGGGCAGTGGCGAGCGCTTGGCCACCGTCACCCCGGCATCGCCCACCACCTTGGTGAAGGCACCCAGGCCCATGATCTGCGCGCCCAGACGCTTGGCCATGGCAGCCGCATCGAGCAGGCGCCGGTAAGTGAACTCGGGGTTGTGGCGCATGATCTCCCTGGGCGTACCACCGACCGAGATCAGCCAGCCCTCGGCTTCGACCCCGGTGGGTGACTTGATGCCGCTGACCCGTGAATAGACAAATGGCGGCGCGTAGGCCATGATTCTTTCCAGCGAATTCATCAGAATTGGCGGAGACACCTGCGACAGCAGGTCAATCGATTTGATTTTCTTGAAATACTCTTGCGACAGCGGATGAATCACAAAGGCAAAACGGTTGATGCGCTTGAAACCATTGGGGTACAGGATGCGCGGCGCGAGTTGCAGCGCGGTGATGATTTCAAGGTAATCGTCTTCCAGAATCTCATCCGGATGCTTGCCCGTGGCAGCCACGATCATGGCATCGAGCAAATCCGGCCCGAGCGCGTGACCGTGCATGACGGGTGCGCCATCAATCACCCCATACACGCCCTTTTGCGCCAACTGCGCCAGGCGCGCGTCGCTGACTGTGGCGGTGATGACCGTCTTGCCAGCAAGCTCTTCCAGGCCAAATTCGTCCAGTTCATGCACGGGTGCCACGATGACACTGGCTTTTTGCATGGCCTTGCGGAGTAAAAAGCGGGTCCATTCCTTGACCGGGCCAGAGGACATGGCGCTGGGCAGGCTCCAGTCTTTCACATAATGCGCGCCGCTGGCGTAGAGCTGCAGCGCCTCCAGCGAGGTCAGCAGCTTGGGCACGCCAAGCTGGTTGAGGGGGTCGGCAAAGCGCAGGTTGTCGGTGTATTCGGCCATCGACAAGGCCAGTTTGTAGTTTTTCAGGCCCGAGAAGAACAGTACCCGGGCGTTGTTGAAATAGTTGCCCAGATCAACCTGCGCATGGCGCACTGCCCACTCCTGCAGGATGTCGCCCAACTTGCCGCCGATGGTGACGGGTGCGTGGACGGCCAGGGCTTTAAGTTTGGCGCTGTCTTCTTCCACAAATCTGTGCGCACCGGCTTTGTAGCTGTCCTTGAGCACACCCAGACCGATGGCATCGGCGCGCTTGTCCCAATATTTGATCAGTTTGCCAGCTTTGGCCAGGCTGCCGTTGGTGCCGAAGCGGCACACCCGAATTTTTTTGCCCAGAAACGTGGTGGTGAATTCAAAGTCCTGTGCTGGGCTGCCCAGGCTGATGCCGACGACTGTTTTCAACATGGTTTTCATAAGGCTGCCGATTTGGAGTGAGGCTACTAAAAGAATTGTTTCACGGGATGCATCATGGTAATGTTGCTTGGGTCAATAGGTGAATGTATTTCTAATACAAAGGGGCTCTTTCATGTTTGAAACGCTGCTGACCGGTGCGGTTCGCTCCGTCGGTCTCTCTTCTGTGATGCGTTTGGCGGGTGTCGTCACCCGCTTGCTGCCCATCCCGCAGCCCGTGATGCTGGTCGGGCCAGGCTCCAGCGCCCGCCTGGGTCGGGCTGTCAACGATGCTGACCACCACAAGGTGCTGGTCGTAACCGATGCCGTGATCGTGCGCCTGGGTCTGATGGAGCCGATGCTGCACGCCTTGCAAGATGGCGGCACCGACTATGTGGTGTTTGATGCGGTCACCGCCGATGCACCGATTGATCTGATCGAGCAAGGCATTGCGCTCTTTAAAGCCCAGGGCTGCGATGCGATTGTGGCTTTTGGGGGCGGCTCGGCCATGGATGCGGCCAAGACCATTGGCCTGGCCGCAGCCAACCACAAACACCCCCGGCAGTTGGTCGGATATTTCAAAGGCTGGCGCGCGCCAGTGCCCATTTACGCTGTGCCGACCACCGCCGGCACCGGCTCCGAGGTGACGGTGGCCGCTGTGGTGTCTGACCCGCAAAACAATCGCAAACTGGTGATTGCCGACACCCGTATCGTGCCGCGCATGGCAGCCCTGGACCCAAGCCTGATGACCGGCTTGCCGCCCGACATCACCGCCGCCACCGGCATGGATGCGCTGACGCATGCCATCGAGGCCTATATTGGCCACTGGGGTACCGCATTTACCGATCGCATGGCCTTGTCGGCCGTGAGCATGATTTACAAGTGCCTGCCGGTGGCGCACGCCGATGGGCAGAACCTGGCTGCACGCGAGCAAATGGCGCTGGCTGCCAACTATGCGGGCCAGGCTTTTACCCGTGCCAATGTGGGCTACGTGCACGCCATTGCGCACCAGTTGGGCGGTCTGTATCACACACCGCACGGCTTGGCCAACGCCATCATGTTGCCCCATGTGCTGCGTTTTTTAAGCCCGGCCATCACGTCCAGGTTGGCAGTGCTGGCCTTGCGCGCGCGGGTTGGTCGCAAAGGCCAGTCAGAAGCGCTGCTGGCCAAGAAGTTTCTGGAATCGATCAAGGCCATGAACGACAGCTTGGGCATTCCCCGCACGCTGGCAGCACTGCGCCAGCAAGACATTGCCGCGCTGGCGCGTGCTGCTTGCCGCGAGGCCGATACCAGCTATCCGGTGCCTCGCTATATGTCGCAGGCTGACTGCGAAGCAGTCATCGGGCAAGTACTGCCCGCTCAGGCACCAGCCAAAGCCCCGGCGCGCAAACGGGTGGCTGCAAAGAAGACGATTCCAAATTCAGACTTCCTGATGCATATAGACAAAATTTGCTTTTTTCAGGAATAGGACTGGCACTTGTAGGAGCGGCGGCAGCCGCGAATTCGGGCTTGCCAGCCCTCCCACAAAGTCACAACCAGGCTTTCACCATGCCAAATGGATTCCGGGCGGATCAGGAAGTCTGTACTTGGAGAAGCCAACATCAGACTTCCTGATGCGTATAGACAAAATTTGCTTTTTTCAGGAAAAGGACTGGCACTTGTAGGAGCGGCGGCAGCCGCGAATTCGGGCTTGCCAGCCCTCCCACAAAGTCACAACCAGGCATTCACCCTGCCACAGGCTT
>JBBQLQ010000212.1:0-4187 GCA_038328055.1 Burkholderiales bacterium | reverse complement strand
GTGCGATGAACCCACCGGCGCGCTGGACTACCAAACCGGCAAGCTGGTACTGGAAGTCATTGCCCGCATTAACCGCGAGATGGGCACCACGGCCATTGTGATCACGCACAACGCGGCCATCGCCGGCATGGCCGACCGTGTCTTGTATTTGGGTGGCGGGCGCATTGAGCGCATCGTTCAAAACGAGCACAAGGTCGCGCCCTCCGAGTTGGCGTGGTGAGCCCCAAGCCATGAAAACCCTGGACCGCAAACTGCTGCGGGATTTGCGCCTGATGTGGAGTCAGGCGCTCACGATTGCGCTGGTGGTCGCCAGCGGGGTGGGCGGCTTCATCACCAGCTTCAGCGCGTTTGACTCGCTGTCGTGGTCGCGTGATGGGTACTACGCCGAGTCGCGCTTTGCCGATGTGTTTAGCAGCTTGAAGAGTGCGCCTTTGGCCCTGCAAAGCCAACTTGAAATGATCGAAGGCGCGGCACACGTACAGACCGGGCTGGCACAGGTGGTGCCGATCAGCATTCCGGGCGTGTCGGACCCGATTGCGGGCCAGCTCATTGGCCTGGACCCGCTGGTGCCGCAGCAGCTCAACATTGTCACCCTGCGCAGCGGGCGCATGGTGGCAGCGCACGGCAGCGGGGCGATTGACGCCCTGGTGTCTGAGGCCTTTGCCGAGGCCCACAAGCTGAAGGCGGGCGACGAGGTGACGGCGCTGATTAACGGCAAACGCGAACGCTTGCGCCTGGTGGGTATCGGGCTGTCACCGGAATACATTTTTGCGGGCTTGGGGGGCTCGCCGGACCAACGTGGTTTTGGCATTTTCTGGATTGACCGCCAGGCACTGGCCACGGCCTACAACATGGAAGGGGCGTTCAACCAGGTCACGGTGCGCCTGAGTCCCGGCGTCAGCGAGGGCGCGGTCATCGACCAGCTGGACCGGCTGCTCGCGCCCTACGGAGGCATCAACGCCCATGGGCGCGACCAGCAAATGTCGGATGTCATCCTCAACTCCGAGATCAAGCAGCAACGGGTGATGGGCACGGTGTTGCCCAGCATCTTTCTGGCGGTCGCCGCATTTTTGTTGAATGTGGTGCTGGGCCGCCAGATCGCCAGCCAGCGCGAGCAGGTGGCCGCATTGAAAGCATTGGGCTACGGCAACCGCGCCATTGGCTGGCACTACCTCAAGCTGGTGCTGGTGATTGTGGCGCTGGGATCGGCCTTAGGCATCGCGCTTGGGGGGGTGCTGGGCAACGCGTTTGTGGGTTTGTATTCCACGACATTCCGGTTCCCAGGCTTGAACTACCGATTGGCACCGGGGCTGTTGCTGGTGGCTGCCGGGGTCGCCGTTGCAGCGGCTGTGCTGGCCACGCTCAGCGCCATTCGCGCCACCGTGCTGCTGGCCCCGGCTGAAGCCATGCGCCCGCCATCGCCCGGCATTTACAAGCCCATGCTGCTGGAGCGGTGGGGCATGAAGGCGTGGTTCTCTCCACCCCTGCGCATGATTTTGCGCACCATGGAGCGCCATCGCCTGCGCACTCTGCTGACGATATTGGGTGTAGCCATGGCCATGGCCACAGTGATTACCGGCGCGTTCATGCGTGACGCGGTGGTGGTGCTGATGGACACCCAGTTCAGCCAGGTACTGCGGGGCGATGTGTCCATCAACTTGCTGGAAGCCACGCCTGCACGCGCCCTGCAGGCTGCCGCCCATTTGCCGTATGTCACGGCGGTGGAGGGCGGACGTAATGTGGCGGTGCGGCTGGTCAATGCCAACCACCACCACCGTGGCTTCATTCAGGGAAAAGCAGAGGTGCCCGAGCTTTTTCGCATCGTCAATAGGGACAAACAGGGCTTGAACGCGCCACGCCACGGGCTGCTGCTGACCGACAGGCTGGCCACCAAGCTGCAGGTCAAACCCGGCGACATGGTGCGGATAGAACTGCAAGAAGGCCGCCGCGAGATGCTCAGCCTGCCCGTCACCGGCACCGTGCATGAGCTGTTGGGCATGAATGCCTACATGGAGCGCAGGGCGCTCAACACCTTGCTGCGTGAGGGCGACATGGTCAACCAGATCATGGTCTCTGTAGAGCGCGGCCATGAGCCCGAGTTGCTCAACCGCTTAAAGGAATTACCCCGTGTCGGCGTGGCCATCAGCAAGCGAGTGATGGCGCGCAACATTACCGATGTGACGGCCCGCAACATCCTGGTCTTCAGTCTGGTGCTGACGGTGTTTGCCACCATCATCGCCGTGGGGGTGGTTTACAACAACGCGCGCATTGCGCTGGCCGAGCGCGCCTGGGAGCTGGCGAGCTTGCGCGTGCTGGGCTTCACCCGCACCGAGGTGTCTGCCATTTTGCTGGGCGAGCTGGGCATTGAAATTGTGCTGGCGCTGCCGCTGGGCATGGGCCTGGGCTACCTGCTGGCGCTGGGCATTGTCACGATGATTCGCAGTGACGAGTTCTCGTTTCCGTTTGCCATTCAACCGGCCACCTATGCGTTTGCTGTGGTTTGCGTGCTGGTGGCAGGTGTCGTCAGCGCCTTGATCGTGCGCCGCCGTATTGACCAGCTCGATCTGGTCAGCGTGCTCAAAACCCGCGAATGAACCGGCCGCCTATTCATTTGCTAAAACAACCGCTAAATCATCCGCACATTGCCTAATTCAACGTCATTGAAACCACCATGAAAAACAAACTGATTTTCGGCGCTTTGGCGCTGGCACTTGTGGCCGGTCTGGTGTGGGCGTTCTGGCCCAACCCTTTGGAAGTGGAGGTGGCCACTGTGACCCAAGGCCGCTTTGAGCGCGCCGTGCAAGAGGACGGAAAGACCCGCGTGCGTGAGCGCTATGTGGTGTCCACCACGGTGGCCGGTCGCTTGTCGCGCATTCTGCTGGTGCAGGGTGACAGCGTGGTGCAGGGCGGCGCGGTGGCAGTCATCTCGCCACTGGCCCCGGTCTTGCTGGATGCCCGCAGCCAAGCCGAACAGACTGCCCGTGTTGGCTCTGCGCAAGCCGCAGTGGGGCAGGCACAGGCCAACGTGGCAGCTGCTACAGCTGCCCTGGCGCAAAGCCGCCAGGATGTGCAGCGCAACAGCGCGCTGGTGCAAAAAGGTTTTATCTCAGCGGCCCAAAGTGAGGCCACGCGCTTGGCCGAGCAGTTGCGTGTCGCTGAACTGGAGGTCGCCCGGCAAGCCCAGACGGCTGCTCTATTTGCACTGGAGCAGACTCGCGCTCCGCTGCGTGAATACGGCAACTCACGCGCAAGCGCAGGCCGGGGCGGCAAAGATGACGTGATCGTGAAATCACCTGTTGCGGGAAAGGTGCTCAAGGTGATGTTGCAGAGCGAGGGCGTGGTGCAAGCGGGCACCGGCCTGGTCGAGATCGGTGACCCAGCGGGCCTGGAAGTGGTGGTAGACATTTTGACCGAGGAAGCCGCCCAAGTGGTGCCCGGCACGCAGGTGCAGTTTCACAATTGGGGTGGCCCAGGCGTTCTGCAGGGCAAGGTGCGTTATGTGGAGCCAGCCGCGTTTACCAAAGTGTCGGCGCTGGGTGTGGAGGAGCAGCGCGTCAATGCGATTGCCGACATCACCACCCCGCAAGACATTTGGAAAGGCCTGGGGGATGGGTTTAAGGTCGATGTGCGCTTGCTGGTGCAGGTGGAGCAGAACGCCGTCATGGTGCCGGTAAGCGCGCTGTTTCCCATCGGGTCACGGTCGGGCGTGTTTGTGTTGGACGGTGGGCATGTGCGCTTAAAAGAGGTGACTGTGCTGGCGCGCAATGGCACGCAAGCCTGGGTGCCCGAGGGGCTGGTGCTGAACACGCAGGTCGTTGTTTACCCTGATATCAAGCTTCAAGACGGCGCCAAGGTCAAAGCGCGGCAGCAGAAATAGGCAGCGCCGCGGCCGACCATGGCCCATGGTGATGGAGCGTGGTTTCTGCGGAAACTCAAAAATCTGACCGCCGTTCTCGTTGTCATCATCGCCAAGTTGGCCGGTGTAACGGTGACTGGCGCGAAGGTCGGTTGATAGTCGGGTGTAGAAAGACGGATTTCTGCACCAGGTTCAGACTTCCTGATCCGCACGGAATCCATTTGGCATGGTGAAAGCCTGGTTGTGACTTTGTGGGAGGGCTGGCAAGCCCGAAATCGCGGCTGCCGCCGCTCCTACAAGTGCCAGTCCTATTCCTGAAAAAAGCAAATTT
>JBBQLQ010000211.1:0-4278 GCA_038328055.1 Burkholderiales bacterium | reverse complement strand
CGTGCAGTTGGTCTCATTTGATAGCTATCAAATCGAGAATCAGTTTAGGAGTGGATGCAAAAATTAAAAATGATCTGGGATAAATTTGACCCAGATTGTTCATTGAGAATTTCAGTGCTGCCGTGCCATAGACGCCACGCTGATGAGGACTTTCAGGGTTGGTGTCACGGGGCCATGCTGACGGATTTGACGCTGCCGGCGCTGGAAATTTGGCGCATGTACCAAGGTCACGCTGACCTTGAGAACCGCATCAAGGAGCTCAAAGCGAACTTTGGTTTGGGCAGCTTTGTGTTGCGTGACTTCTGGGTCACTGAAGCGGTTCCGGGGGCGACGAAGCTGGCCGTGGCACGCAAGCGATGACCCTGGTTTGAGGGGCTGTGGGCAATGTCAACGAGTCAAGCACGCCTCGGTTGGCTAAAATCCCTTATGGACCACCTCGAATAACCCGCACTGACCGCCAGCCAGTGCGCGCAAGGCAGGGATTTTACTGAAGGGCAGCGCAGGGCTACGGTGCCACAATGTTTGCATGTCCGCTGCCCGCATCCCCCCCATCCAATGTTTACTCACTTTTGAAGCGCTGGCGCGCCTGCGCAGCGTTACGCAAACCGCTGAAGAGCTGTGCGTCACGCCCAGCGCGGTCAGCCATCGCGTCAAGCAACTTGAACAAATCATCGGCACCAAGCTGTTTGGCCGGGCCGATTTTTCGCTCACCGTCGAGGGCGTGGAATATTTGGCCCATGTGCGCGCCGGGTTGTCCATGCTGCAGCGCTTTCCCAGCTCGGCGGCGCCGCCGGGCAAGCGCAAGCTGCGCCTGGCCACCACGCCAACGTTTGCCCGCTCGATTCTGATTCCGCGGCTGCGCCAGTTCACCGAGGCCTACCCCGAGATCGACCTGACGCTGCAAATCTCGATCCCGCTGCTTGATGTAGTGGCCGAAGATGCCGATCTGACGATCCGCTTTGGCACCGGCCGCTATGCCGATCTGGAACACATTTGCCTGCTCAACGACGATGTCACGCCCTTGGCTTCACCCGCCTTTGTGCGTGAGCATGGGCCCTTTGAAGTGGCGCAGGACATCGAAGGCGAAAGCCTGCTGCGCAGCCCGCTGGAGCCCTGGCGCACCTGGTTTTTTGCCAGTGGGCTGGACTGGCCCGAGCCGGTGGACGGCTCGCAATTCAACGATATAGGCTTGATGTGCGACGGTGCCGCCGCGGGCATGGGTATTGCCCTGATCCGCCTGAAACTGGCGGTCCCGTGGCTGGAAAACGGCACCCTGGTGCGCCTGGGTACCAGTGACACCTTTTCCCACAACATACCGAGTCCGCACGCGCACTACCTGTGCTGGCGCACCGGCATGATGGACCGCTGGGAATGCGCCGCGTTTGCCGACTGGCTGAAAAAAAGCGTGGTCTGAACGCTCCATATTACTATCAATACCATAGCGTCCTACGCTTATTCCGTAAGGGCTAGCGGCTGATTTTGCATAATATTTTTATGCCATCAGCCGATGGTTCTTAAAATGCCCCAGTGATCGAAACCACCCCCACTCCCCGCAGCCTTGCTGCGCAAAAAACTGCCCCTTGGCATTCAGAGCTTCGCCAAGATTCGCGAGGATGACTGTTATTTCGTGGACAAGACGGGGGCTTGGCGCTGCGGCTGATTGACGAGGGTTCGTACTACTTTTTGAGCCGCCCAAGGCGCTTTGGCAACATCGACAACAGCGCCGTAGCATTGAAGGTGCGCGAGGGGCTGAAAGACTTTTACAGCGTCATCAAAGACAGCGACGCGTATAGCCGCTTTGCTTTTTTGACCGGCGTGAGTAAATTCAGACTTCCTGATGCGCACGGAATCCATTTGGCATGGTGAAAGCCAGGTTGTTACTTTGTGGGAGGGCTGGCAAGCCCGAATTCGCGGCTGCCGCCGCTCCTACAAGTGCCAGTCCTCCTGAAAAAAGCAAATTTTGCCTATACGCATCAGGAAGTCTGAACCTGAAAGTGCCGTCGGCGCTGAACCGCAGCTTGCTGCAAAGCCTGACGAACATCGTCAGTTCACAGGTGGGCAAGCTGTACCGGCTGCTGCAAGCGCGGGATTTTGCTGGCCTTAGACCCTGTTTCACGCCTTCTACGCCAGCATTGCCAATGACTGGTACCGCAAGAACGAGCTGAGCTGTGTCGAATTCAGCAAAGCCAGCCGCAACATTATTGGGTTTAAGGTTGAAACGCTACAACTAACATAGCTGCTCACGCAAGCTGCACGGTGGCTGCAGGTCTATTTAGGCAAGCCAGATCAGCAGATAGAGAATGATGACAGTCAGCGCATCATGCAAGGCCGTGACGGACACCACCACCGGAACCATGGTTTTGCTCACGCCGGTAATTTCAAGCAGATTTAAAAAAATGATCACACCGCGACCGGCTTCATGGCGGTAGAGTCAGAGCCTTCGTCAACCCCGCCAGAACGAGTACCGTCATGAACGCACCCCTGCCCACGCCAGCGCTCAGTTTGCTACAAAGATCAGAGCGACAAGCGCATATTGTTAAAGGGCTAGAGGCCTATTTACCCAAACATGCGTTGCTTTGGAACAATGAAGACACGACACCCTACGAATGCGATGGCCTGACCGCCTACCGCCAGCGCCCACTGGTGGTGGCCTTGCCCGAAACCCAGGCCCAAGTCCAGGCTGTGCTGCGCACCTGCCATGCCCTGCAAGTACCGGTGGTGGCGCGCGGGGCTGGCACGGGCCTGTCAGGCGGGGCCATGCCGCACGCCATGGGGGTAACCCTGTCGTTGGCACGCTTCAACCGGATCATCGCGATGGATGTGCTGTCGCGCACAGCCGTGGTGCAGTGTGGCGTGCGCAACCTGGCCATCAGCGAGGCGGCGGCCCCGCTGGGCCTGTATTACGCACCCGACCCGTCAAGCCAGATTGCCTGCACCATCGGCGGCAACGTGGCGGAAAACTCGGGCGGCGTGCATTGCCTGAAATACGGCTTGACGCTGCACAACATCGTCAAGATCACAGGCTTCACCATGGACGGCGAGCCCATCACGCTGGGCTCGGACGCGCTGGATGCGCCCGGCTTTGATTTGATGAGCGTGGCGATTGGCAGCGAGGGCATGCTGATGGTGGTCACCGAGGTAACCGTTAAATTGATCCCCAAGCCGCAGTTGGCGCGCTGCATCATGGCCAGTTTTGACGACATGCGCAAGGCCGGTGACGCGGTGGCCTCGGTGATTGCCGAAGGCATCATTCCGGCCGGCCTGGAGATGATGGACAAGCCCATGACAGCGGCAGTCGAAGACTATGTTCATGCCGGCTACGACCTGAGCGCCGAGGCGATTTTGCTGTGCGAAAGCGATGGCACGCCCGAAGAGGTTGAAGAAGAAATTGGCCGAATGAGCGCGGTGCTGCTACGCTGCGGTGCCACGGCGATTGCGGTCAGCCGCGACGAGGCCGAACGCCTGCGTTTCTGGAGCGGGCGCAAGAACGCGTTTCCGGCCAGCGGGCGCATCAGCCCGGACTACATGTGCATGGATTCCACCATTCCGCGCAAGCGCCTGGCCGACATTTTGCTGGCGATCCAGCACATGGAAAAGAAGTACCAGCTGCGCTGCGCCAACGTGTTCCATGCGGGTGACGGCAACCTGCACCCGCTGATTTTGTTTGATGCCAACGACCCCGACCAACTGCACCGCTGCGAGCTGTTTGGCGCGGACATTCTGGAAACCAGCGTGGCCATGGGCGGCACCGTCACCGGCGAACACGGCGTGGGTATCGAGAAACTCAACAGCATGTGCGTGCAGTTCAGCGCGGCTGAGAATGAACAGATGTTTGGCGTCAAACGTGCCTTTGATCCACAAGGCCTGCTCAACCCCGGCAAGGTCATCCCGACACTCAATCGCTGCGCCGAATACGGCAAGATGCTGGTGCGCGGCGGGCAGATCAAGCATCCGGAGCTGGAGCGTTTTTAGCCAGATGGGCCGGTGTCGCTGCCTCAACCCCCAGGAAACTCACCCTTGGCTTGCTGAGCCAGAATGGTGTGCGCATGCTGGTGGTCTTTATGCTGTCCACCTGGATCGGGCTGGCGGTGACAGCGCTGGTGCTGCGCGCATTCAGGAGCAGGCACGATGCCTAAATTCAGACTTCCTGATGCGTATAGGCACAGTTTGCTTTTTTCAGGAATAGGACTGGCACTTGTAGGAGCGGCGGCAGCCGCGAATTCGGGCTTGCCAGCCCTCCCACAAAGTCACAACCAGGCTTTCACCATGCTACATGGA
>JBBQLQ010000210.1:0-4434 GCA_038328055.1 Burkholderiales bacterium | reverse complement strand
TATCAACGCTTATTAAATAAGGGCTTGATGGTTATTTTCTGCATAAAATTCATTTGAACGCCGCATCTGCGCCGTATTGGGGCAGCAGATACTGCTCGCGTCCAGACCGACTCCTGCTGCACATCACTTTGAATCGCACCCAATTTTGCCTTTACACACCAGGAAGTCTGAAATTGATGCTTGCGTCCGTTGTACATTCGGTCAGACGCCAGTCTTTTGTAAAAAAATTTCAGGAACAGGACTGGCACTTGTAGGAGCGGCGGCAGCCGCGAATTCGGGCTTGCCAGCCCTCCCACAAAGTAACAACCAGGCTTTCACCATGCCAAATGGATTGCGTGCGCATCAGCAAGTCTGACATTGGGATATTCCCCTTCCCTGAATCCTCCGCGATTCAAATCAGCAGCGGGTCTACATCCACTGCCCAGCGCAGCAGGCCCTTGCAATCGGGCTGGGCGCGGGTGGCGTGCAGCGTGGCTTGCCAGCCACTTAAGAAACGTTGCAGGGCAGCCCGCGACGGGCTCTCGATCAGCATCTGGGCGCGCTCGATATTGGCAATACGCTGGATGCTCATCGGCACTGCCGGGTACAGCGTGATGTGCGGCAACAGTTGCGCTGCATTGGGCAAACTCGCGCTGGCCAGGCTGGCCAGATTCAGAAAAGCCTGCGCCGCTTCTTGCGTGCGGGCTTCGGCACGTACCAGCGCCTGAAAGCTGAAGGGTGGCATGCTGGCCTGCTGGCGCTCGACCAATTGCGAGTGGGCAAAGGCCGGGTAGTCATGCCGCTTGAGTGCTTCAAACAAGGGGTGCGTCGGGTGAAACGTCTGCACCCACATCTCGCTTTGCCCGGCCTGACTGGCATCACGCCCGGCCCGGCCCGCAGCTTGCATCAGCAGGCCAAACAGCCGCTCGGGGGCGCGAAAGTCACTCGAAAACAGCGCGCCGTCGGGGTTGACTGCCGCCACCAGCGTGATGCGGCGAAAGTCGTGGCCCTTGGCAATCATTTGCGTGCCCACCAGCACATCGACTTCGCCCGAATGCACCTGCGCCAGTTGGATTTCAAGCGCGCCTTTGAGGCGGGTGGTGTCGGCGTCAATGCGGGCAATGTTGACGGCGCTGCCATCAGGTCGCCTGATGTCGGCCAACAGTTGTGCCAATTGTTCTTCGAGCTGTTCGGTGCCGCGCCCCATCGGGGCAATGTCGGGGTTGCCACAGTCGGGGCAGGCACGCGGCACCCGCTCGGCAAAGCCGCAATGGTGGCAGCGCAGGGTGCGGTCAATCTTGTGATAAACCCGGTAGGCGCTGCAGTTTGGGCAGCTGCTTTTCCAGTCGCAGTCGCTGCAGGTCAGCACCGGGGCGTAGCCGCGCCGGTTCAAAAACACCATGCTTTGCTCGCCTCGCGCAATGCGCTGGGCAATGGCTGCCAGCAGCGGGGGTGCCATCACGCAGCCCTTGGGCTGGTGGTTCATGTCGACCCGGCGCACCAGTGGGAGGGCACCTGCGGTGCCGGGCAAAATGGCGTTGGCCCCAACGCGGCTGGGCATCTCCAGGCGCAGGTAGCGCCCACCTTCGCTGGCTGCGCGGCTGTGGTACCAGCTCTCCAGTGACGGTGTGGCCGAACCCAGTATCACCTTGGCCCCTTCGAGGCGGCCACGGTAGACGGCCAAGTCACGCGCCGAATAGCGGGCACCTTCATGGCTCTTGTAGCTGGGGTCGTGTTCTTCATCGACCACGATCAGCTTCAGGCAAGGTATGGAGGCAAACACCGCCATGCGCGTGCCCAGCACAATGCGCGCCGCGCCACTGTGCGCCCCCAGCCAGCTTTTCAGGCGCTGTGCCGGCGTCATGCCGCTGTGGATCGACACCACGGCATCCTCACCGTATTGCGCGCAAAAACGGGCCTTGAAGCGCTCTTCAAGCTGGGGGGTGAGGTTGATCTCGGGCACCATCACCAGCGCCTGTGCGTTGGGGGACGCAGCCAGCAGGTCGGCGGTGCAGCGCATGAACACTTCGGTCTTGCCGCTGCCGGTAGCGCCAAACAGCAAAAACGGCCCGTCCTGTGCATGAAATTGGTCGATAGCCCTTGTCTGCTCTGCGGTGAGGGCTACTGATTTTGTAGCGTATTCAGGGTTTGGCAGTGAACCATCCTCGCCATCCGCCGATGACTTGGCGTGTTTTTTTAGCCGACGTGCCAGTTGCAGGCTGCTCAAATCGCGCAGCTGCGGCGGCAGGGCAGCCAGTGCCACTTCGCCAGCTGAACGCTGGTAATAGCTGGCGGCAAAGCTGATGAGCGCGCGCCAGACCGGTGTCAACGGCGCCAGTGCATCCAGCGCGGCGGCAATCGGGCGCAGGCGGGCGGGGTCGAGTGCTGCTGCAGCAGCGTCGGGCGGGTTGGTGGCATCCCACACCACGCCCAGCAGTTCGCGTTGACCCAGTGGCACACGCACCAGCGTGCCTGGCGCAAGCGGCTGCTCGCTCACATAGGTCAGCGCCCCCGCCATCTGGCTGTAGACCGGGGTGTGCACCAGCACCTGAATCTGGGTTGTCATTCGAAGGCCAATTAGGGTGGTTTATTCAAGTAAATTTTTGAAAAAGGCGTTAAGTTGTTGATTCTTTGGGCTTTTATGAGTCATTCAGATTTTCTGTGGATAACTTTGTGGATAGCTTGCCAAAAGGGCCTGCGAAGCCCTGCAAATCAAGGCACTCCTTAGGTTGCCCAAAAAAGATGCAAATTCTAAAGTCTATGTAAATCAATAACTTAGGATCGCTATGGGTTTCGTAGCAGTTGTGGGCCGTGGTACAGGCAGGAATACTGTCCATCTCCAATTTTGTGCATAAGTTACAAATTTTTTTGTCGCTGCAGGCGAAAAAACGGGCAGAAAAGTGCTAGAGCTGCTGCGCCATCGCTGGCCGCATGCGCTGCTGCTGTCAGCTCAGCCTGCCGCGCGCATTTGCCGTGACTGGTTGTGCACCGCTTGCACCAGTGTGGCTACATGGTCGGGCGGTGTGTGCTGGCTGATGCCGTGGCCGAGGTTGAAAATGTGCGTCGGCCCCTCGCCAGCCCCCATGTGTGGCTTGCCAAAGGCGTTGAGCACCTTGGTCACCTCGGCCTCGATCTGCGCCGGGGGCGCAAACAGCACGTTGGGATCCAGGTTTCCCTGCAAGGCCTTGCTGCCACCCACCAAGGCGCGCGCCTTGCTCAGGTTGGCGGTCCAGTCCAGGCCCAGCACATTGCAGTCGAGCTGCGCCATCTCGTCAAGCCACAGGCCGCCGCCCTTGGTGAACACGATGCTCGGAATGCGCGCGCCGTTGTACTCTTTGTGCAGTTGCGACAGCACCCGGCGGGTATAGGTCAGGCTGAATTCCTGAAAAGCGCCATCGGCCAGCACGCCACCCCAGCTGTCAAAAATCATCACGGTCTGGGCACCGGCTTCAATTTGGGCATTGAGGTACAGCGCGACCGCATCGGCGTTGGTTTGCAGAATTTTGTGCATCAGGTCGGGGCGGCTGTACAGCATGGTCTTGACCAACCGGTAGTCGTCTGAGCCGCCACCTTCAACCATGTAGCACGCCAGCGTCCAGGGGCTGCCCGAAAAGCCGATCAACGGCACCCGGCCGTTCAGGGCCTTGCGGATTGAGGTAACGGCATCAAACACGTAACGCAGTTTGGCCATGTCGGGCACTTCGAGCTTGGCTACCGCTGCTTCGTCGCGCAACGGGTTGGCAAACTTCGGCCCTTCGCCTTCGGCAAACGACAGGCCCAGCCCCATCGCATCGGGCACGGTCAGGATGTCACTGAACAAAATGGCGGCATCAATCGGGAAGCGGTCCAGTGGCTGCAGCGTGACTTCGGTGGCGTAGTCGGTGTTGGTGGCCAAGCCCATGAAACTGCCGGCGCGGGCGCGGGTGGCGCGGTACTCAGGCAAAAAGCGACCGGCCTGACGCATCATCCAGATCGGCGTGTAGTCGGTGGCCTGGCACAAACAGGCGCGCAGGAACGTGTCGTTTTGCAGGGGCGCGTAAGGTGAGGAGGTTGAAGTGTTCATGCCTGAATTGTCGCATTCCACAGCGGCTTGATCGCTTAAGGGCGGGATGCGGCAGGCACCGGCGCTGCGGCGCTGCGGGTGGCTGTGGGGATTTGCATGGCACCGTCTTCAAACGTGCCTTGGTCAGCATCGCTATGGCAGGCGGCGCAGTTGCCTTTGCTTTTGACTAGGGGTAAGGCCCAGTCGGACGCGGCAATCTCGCGGTGTTTTTTGACCCAATAAGGGGTTTCGGTGATGCGCTGGGGGCTGGCGTTTTGGGGTACTGACTGGTCAATCTTGAAAGCGGCTTCGGTCAGGTGCCGATCAGCCGAGTTGTCCAGCATGAATTTCAATACGTTGGCCGTGGTGGTGGCATCCAGCGCCAGATCGGTGCCAAAGTGTTGTGATTGCTC
>JBBQLQ010000209.1:0-4733 GCA_038328055.1 Burkholderiales bacterium | reverse complement strand
GCGAATGCCCACGCACGGGTCGTGGCGGCCCTTGGTCACTACTTCGGTACTGTGCCCGGCCATGTCAATCGACTCGCGCGGGGTCAAGATCGAGCTGGTGGGCTTGATCGCCACCGACACCTCCAGGTCTTGCCCGCTGGTGATACCGCCCAGCGTGCCACCGGCGTTGTTGCCCTTGAAGCCCTGCGGGCTGAGTGAGTCACCATGCGTGCTGCCGCGTTGCGCCACACTGGCAAAGCCGGCCCCAATTTCCACGCCCTTGACGGCATTGACACCCATCATGGCGTAGGCGATGTCAGCGTCCATCTTGTCAAACAGCGGCTCGCCCAGGCCAACCGGCACGTTGGAGGCGCTGACGCGTAAGCGCGCACCGCAAGAGTCACCGCCCTTACGCAACTCGGCCATGTAGGTTTCCAAAGCCGACACATCGGCAATCGGCGCAAAAAACGGGTTATTGGGCACAAAGTCCCACGACTCGAAGGCAATCGGCAGTTCACCCACTTGCGTCATGCAACCGCGAAATACCGTGCCATATTTCTCAAACAGCCACTTCTTGGCCACGGCACCGGCGGCCACCATGGGAGCCGTCAAGCGGGCACTGCTGCGACCACCACCGCGCGGGTCGCGAATACCGTATTTCTGGAAATAGCTGTAGTCGGCGTGTCCGGGGCGAAAAGTTTGAACAATGCTGCCGTAATCTTTGCTGCGCTGGTCGGTGTTTTTGATCAGCAGGCAAATCGGGGTGCCGGTGGTCTTGCCCTCATACACACCCGACAATATCTCCACCGCATCGGGCTCATTGCGCTGGGTGACAAATTTGCTGGTGCCGGGGCGCCGGCGATCCAGATCAGGCTGAATGTCAGCCTCACACAGACTCATGCCCGGCGGGCAGCCGTCAATCACGCAGCCAATGGCCGGGCCGTGGGATTCACCAAAGTTGGTGACTGCGAAAAGGTGTCCAAAGGTATTGCCGCTCATGGGGCGGCATTATCCCCGAGCCGGCGTTTACTGGGCCAGCGCGTTGACAATCACCGTCGCCTTGGCCTTGATGGTGGCTAGCTGGCTGGCATCAAAACCGAGGTTGCGCAGTCCCCCGGTGCCACCGCAGCCATCGTAGCTGCTGGCCATGATGTTGGTCGAAGTCTTCAGGGTAGCACTGGGCAGGCAAACGTGCCCCAGTCCGAACACATGGCCAAACTCATGCTCTTCCGGGCTTTGGGTGGTGTGATTGAGCCGCTCCCAATCAAACAGCACCAGTGGATGCCCTGTGTTGTGGATGCCGTGCGAGGTGATGTCGTCATAGCCGTCTGCCACGGTGTAGCTGTCGTACACATACACATTGATGGCGTGCTGATCGACCACCCGGCTGTCGGCACAGGCCCCGTAGTAGTTCATCAACGTGGTGTAGTCATATTCCTGCTTCATATCCCCCAAAGACACCATAGGGGCACACACATTGGCGGGCAACTGGTTCGCATAAACCACATCCTTGAAGCGAAAACGCACCGGCTGGCTGCCGTCTGCACCTTTGAAATAGGTGTTGAGAATGTCCACCTCGCGACGCATTTGCGCCTCGGTAGCGAAGGCCAGGGCTGCGGACTTGCTGGTCAATACGGCGAAATGAACGTCTATCAACGGTGTACCCGGATCCGTCTCGGTGATGAACTGGCCACTGAAGATGCCAGCGACCCCAAAGGCCAGAACCTTGACCGACACCGACAACACAGTGTTGTACGGCAACGCGGCAGCCGGTGTGATGGAAATCGTCAATTTGTCAGATAACAAGGAGGCACTGCTAATCAGCAGGGTGCCACTTGGTGTCGTGAGGCTAACGCTCGTCACACTGGTAAGCGCCTTGTTGGCAACCACACTGACGCTGCTCGTCACTGTCGCTGGCGATACGGTTTTAAGAGTTAAAACCGGCGCAACAACTACAGGCTCTGGAGCGGTCGTCACCGGCGGGGCAATGTTTGTATCGGTTAGGGCACTGGAACCGCCGCCACAGGCAGAAAAAAATAGTGTCGACAAAGACAACGCTAACGCAACCCCACCACGTACGACACAAAGGCTTGTTTGAGACCCACCCACCAGCGCGTTTATATTGGATGCTTCCATCTATGAGCCCATCAGGGCGACTGTTTGGGCTAAGTGCGCAGTGTTACAGCTTGGGACCAGCGTTCTGGTCTTCGCCCTCGGGCCAGTCGTGAATATAGGCCTTGAGCATCTTGTTCTCGAAGTTCTGACTGTCAACCACGGCACGCGCCACGTCGTGAAAACTGATCACCCCCATCAGCATGGCCTTGTCCATGACCGGAATGTACCGCGCATGGCGGTCCAGCATGATGCGGCGCACTTCGTCCATGTCGGTTTGCATGGTGCAGGTCACCGGCGCATCGTCCATGGCCGTGCGCACGACGGTGGTGGTGATGTTGCCACCGGTCTTGACCAGGATATTGGTCAGTTCACGCACCGTCAGCATGCCGACCAATTCGCCGCGCTCCATGACCACCAGCGAACCAATGTCGCGCTCGGCCATCAGGCCCAGCGCTTTGACCAGGGATTCGTCCGGGTTGACAGTAAACAAGGTGCTGCCCTTGATGCGCAAAATGTCGCTAACTTTCATGGTGATCCTCATTGGTGTTGCATTGCACGGCATTGGTACCGAAAGCGCAATATAGCCCACAATATGCACCAAAACCATCCGCAGTTTCACTCAATTCTTGACAAACCTGTTCTGGAGAGACCATGCCCGGCTACGCTGACCCCGGTTTTGACACGCTCGCGCTGCACGCAGGCAGCGCGCCTGACCCCACGACAGGCGCACGCGCCGTGCCGATTTACCTCAGCACCTCGTTCGTGTTTGAGTCAAGCGACCACGCCGCTGCGCTGTTCAATCTGGAGCGCGCCGGGCACGTCTACAGCCGCATCAGCAACCCAACCAATGCCGTGCTGGAGCAACGTATCGCGGCGCTTGAGGGCGGCATTGGTGCCATCTCGGTCGCCAGCGGGCAGGCCGCCCTGCACCTGAGCATTGCCACGCTGATGGGCGCGGGTTCGCACATCGTGGCTTCAACCGCGCTGTACGGCGGCTCGCAAAACCTGCTGAACTACACGCTCAAGCGCTTTGGTATCGAGACCACTTTTGTCAAACCCGCAGACATCGACGGCTGGCGCGCCGCCGTGAGGCCCAACACCCGCCTTTTTTTTGGCGAAACTGTGGGCAACCCGGGACTGGACGTGCTCGACATTCCAACGGTCAGTTCGATCGCGCACGAGGCCGGCGTGCCACTGCTGGTGGACTCCACGCTCACCACCCCCTGGCTGATCAAGCCGTTTGAGCACGGGGCTGATCTGCTCTACCACTCAGCTACCAAGTTTTTGAGCGGCCACGGCACGGTGATTGGCGGGCTGGTGGTCGATGGCGGCCGCTTTGACTGGGATGCGGCCCTGGACGCGGCAACCGGTGTGAACCGCTTCCCTGAACTGACGCAAGCCTACGACGGCTTTCACAACATGGTGTTTTCCGAGGAATCCACCGTGGGGGCGTTTTTATTGCGCGCCCGGCGTGAGGGCCTGCGTGACTTTGGTGCCTGCCTCTCGCCGCACTCGGCCTGGCTGATTCTGCAGGGCATTGAAACCCTCTCGCTGCGCATGGAGCGCCACATGCAGAACACACAAAAAGTGGTTGAATTTCTCGCCAGCCAGCCGTTTGTGGCGCGCGTCGGCCACCCGCTGCTGATGAGCCACCCGAGCCACGCGCTGGCGCAAATACTGCTGCCACGCGGGGCCGGATCGGTGTTCAGTTTTGACCTGAAGGGCAGCCGTGCGCAGGGCAAGGCGTTTGTTGAAAGCCTCAAGGTGTTCAGCCACCTGGCCAACGTCGGGGACTGCCGCAGTTTGGTGATTCACCCGGCCAGCACCACGCATTTCCGCATGACAGACGACTCGCTGGCGGCCGCTGGCATCACGCAGGGCACGATTCGGCTGAGCATCGGGCTGGAAGATGCGGCTGATCTGATAGATGATTTGAAGCGGGCATTGAAGCTGGCGGAAAAAGCTTGACCCCCAGGCAACGCCGTAGGTTTGCCTTTCAAAGCCGCCACGCTGGCCGGCGGCATCACCGAAATCACCCTGCGTGGCGACGGTGCGGCCTTTGTCATCAGCATCCAAACCCAGCGCGGCGCGGCGAGGCGGGGATGGTTACCGCCCGCAAGCAGCCGCGCCGCTTTGCCGATCCGCGCAAAGCCCTGCAAGTGCTGCGTTGGATGACCCACGCCCCGCCATTGAGCCCGAAAACTGGCCGCAGATAAAAAACCAGCGGCTGACCGCTCTCAAACAACGGCTCGGACTGTGAGCACCATGGTGCGCGCCAGGCGCTTACCCTGCTACGTGGATGATCTGGATGGCTTTGGCGCGCACATCGCGCAAGCAGATCAACAGGCAGCCTACGATCTTTGGCAATCAATCGCTGGGCAGGTAGAAAAATTGTCTGACCGCAACTTTCACCGCCGCCGTGGTCGCAAACCAGGCGCGATGGAGCTGGTTGCCCATCCGAGATACCTCGTGCTACTCAATGAAACTGAAACCACGGTTAGGAACCGAGAAATAATAAATTGAACAATTATCCGATTGCAGGCGAGATGCTAGGCAAGGCGCAGAACGCGCCGTGTGGCTGGCCACACAAGTGTTTTGCAACGCAGCATAGCGCTCGCATGCAAGATGGAGAATGTTCA
>JBBQLQ010000208.1:0-4736 GCA_038328055.1 Burkholderiales bacterium | reverse complement strand
CAATTATCCGATTGCAGACGAGATGCTAGGCAAGGCGCAGAACGCGCCGTGTGGCTGGCCACACAAGTGTTTTGCAACGCAGCATAGCGCTCGCATGCAAGATGGAGAATGTTCAAGTTATTTTTTCTCGGTGACTTAGCTTTGGCTGCCGAGCAACAACAGCCCAACTGAAGTAGTCCGCGTGTGCTGGGTTCGGCGGGCGACAACGGCGACTGCCGTTCATCTACAGGATGAATGACTGATTTCTCATATCTTCACGATGTTCAATATACCGTCGTCCCTCGAACACATTGTTGAGCGCCTGCGACTCTGCCGCGTAATTTCAGACTTCCTGATCCGCCCGGAATCCATTTTGTATAGTGAAAGCCTGGTTGTGGCTTTGTGGGAGGGCTGGCAAGCCCGAATTCGCGGCTGCCGCCGCTCCTACAGGTGCCAGTCCTGTTCTTGAAAAAAGCAAACTATGCCTATACGCATCAGGAAGTCTGAATTCGCCCCTGCCGGGGCTTCCTTCAGAAACAAGAGTAGGTACAAAACAATTACAGCGCCAGCTTCAGCCGCCCAATACCTTCTTCAATCTTCGCCACATCCGCCGTGGCAAAACTCAAACGCAGCGTCGCCAAATCCGGGTCGTGCGCAAAGAATGGCGCGCCCGGCACAAACGCCACGCCCTGCTCGATGGCGCGCTTGGCAAATTCAGGGGCGTTGGCGCTGCTGCCATTCGCGCCGGTCAGCTTGGCCCAGAAAAACATGCCGCCTTGCGGTACGTTGAAGGTGATGGCATCGCCCAACTCGCGGCGCAGTGATTCAGCCATGACACGGGCGCGCTCAGCGTAGGTTTTGCGCACCACAGTCAGCATGTCGTTCAAGCGGTTAAGCGTGAGGTAATGCGCGCAAATCGCCTGCGTCAGGTTGCTGGTGTGGGCATCGCTGAACTGCTTGCACATGGTGGCTTTGGCCAGCAATTCAGGCGGCGCAATCAGCCAACCCACGCGCAGACCCGGCGACAAAATCTTGCTGAAAGAGCCGCAATGCGCCAGCCAGTCGCGGCTGCCCGGCACGTCATCGCTCAGTGCCAGCAGGCTTGGCGGCGGCGCGGCATCAAAGTACAGCTCGCCATAGGGGTCGTCTTCCACCACCAGCGTTTGGGTGCGCACGGCAATCTCCAGAATGCGCCTACGCCGCGCCAAGCTCAGTGTGGCACCACTGGGGTTGCCAAAGGTCGGAATCAGGTAGACCAGCTTGGGTTTGTGCTCAAGAATCAAGGCCTCCAGCTTGTCTACATCGACCCCATCGGCATCAATCGGCGCGCCAATGATGTGGGCGCCATACAGCCGAAAGCATTGAATGGTGGCCAAAAACGTGGGCGCCTCCACAATGATCTTGTCACCGGGCGAGATCATGATTTTACCAATCAGGTCCAGCGCCTGCTGGCTGCCGGTGGTGACGATCAGGCCATCGGGTGCAACCGTGCTGCCCTTGGCCGCCATGAAGGTGCTGATCGCTTCGCGCAGCGGCGCGTAGCCTTCGGTGGCGCCATATTGCAACACCGGGCCGGGGTTATTGGCAAGCACGGCTTGGCTGGATATTGCAATTCCCTCAGCATCAAATAGCGCCGGGTCCGGAAAACCGCCGGCAAAGCTGATGATGCCGGGCTTTCCCAGCAGCTTGAAGAGTTCGCGGATGGCGGAGGTTTCGACGTTTTGCAGGCGAGTGGCAAATTGCATGGATTAGGCTTTCAACGAAGTATTTGGGGCGAGGACATCAAAAATGAACGCTACCCGGTCAGCAAACGGACAACGATACTGGAAGGCGGCTGGTAATTGGGGTAAATTGTGACTGATTCGGCTGGTGGCAAACATTTACCCCGCGCCAGCAAATTTTGCGTTAATTGGATCGCATGAAAAAATCTGACATCGAGGCTTTTTTTGCAACGCTTGAAGCTGCCAACCCACACCCCAAAACTGAGCTGGAATATGCCAGCGCGTTCGAATTGCTGTGCGCGGTGCTGCTGTCGGCTCAAGCCACCGATGTCAGCGTCAACAAGGCCACCCGGGGGCTTTTTAAAGTGGCCAACACGCCGCAAAAAATGGGGGATTTGGGCCTGCCAGGGCTTGAAGACCACATCAAGACCATCGGCCTGTACCACAGCAAGGCGCGCCACCTGCTGCAAACCTGCCAGATGTTGATTGACAAACACGCAAGCCAGGTGCCGCACAACCGCGAAGCGCTGGAGGCCTTGCCTGGCGTGGGCCGCAAGACGGCCAATGTGATCCTCAACGTGGCTTTTGGCGAGCCCACCATGGCGGTGGATACGCATATTTTCAGACTCGGCAACCGTACCGGCTTGGCGCCCGGCAAAACGCCGCTGGCCGTGGAGCAGCAATTGCTCAAGCGCATACCCAAAAAATACCTGCAGCACGCGCACCACTGGCTCATTTTGCATGGACGCTACGTCTGCCTGGCACGCACACCGCGCTGCTGGGAATGCGCGGTGTCGTCCCATTGCGACTTCCAGCCAAAAGTTAACTCGCCCAAGCCGCGACGTGACACAATTTGACACAAACACCCATATCCACTATGAACAACGTCCTCAAGTCAACCACCTGGCCGGTGCTGCCTGCCGTGGGGCAGGCCCTGATTCAGACCCTGAACGACGACACCGCCAGCACCGACACCATTTGCCGGATCATCAGCAAAGACCCTAGCCTGACCGCTACGCTGCTGCGCATGGCCAACAGCGCCATCTTTGGTTTCTCCCATTCGGTCGACACGCTAGAACGTGCAGTCAGTGTGGTGGGTACGTCGCTTATCCGGGCGCGGGCCTTGTCCATTTGCATCGCAAAAGTAGTGTCACTGCCTGCGGGTCTGGATCACCAGAAATTTTGGCGTTACAGCATGTTGTGCGCAGGCTACGCCCAGTGGATTGCCAGCCGCTGCGGTGTCAACGAACAACAAGCCTGGCTGGCCGGCATGATGCTGCGCCTGGGTGAAATCAACATGCTGAGCGATCGCCCTTTTGTCTTTGTCAAGCTGGAGGGAGAACCCATTGCCCCGGGCGAGCGCTGGGTGCGCGAACGTGTGCTGCTTGGGTTTGACGAGGGGCAAGTCACCGCGCAATTGCTGCAGCATTGGGATTTTCCGCCCGTGCTGGTGCAGGCTGTGCGCTACGCCGCCCAGCCCCAGTCCGCGCCCGAATCGAGCCCGCTGGCTGCCGTGGTGCACCTCGCCGGCCGACTGGCAGATGGCGGTGCAGTGACCCAAAGCAGCCTGGAGGGGCTGCCGCTGGTGGTGCTGATTTTGCTCAACCTCAACACAGACGATCTGAGCGTGAAACTACCCGACGCGGCTAGCTTGTTGGATATTTCGATGTTTGCGCATTAGCAGTTACAGCGGCAACACACGCCAGCACCCAAACGCGGGTGCATCCGCTGGCCACTGCCCTGCGCTGTCAATCTGACGCACACCCCTGGCCAGCAGCGCAGCAGCGCGAATCACCCCGGCATGGGTGACCCAGACCTGGGGTTGCGCCAACTGCCCCAACTGCCCCAACTGCATTACCGGCGCTTGCATGTCGTCCCACACGGCGGCCACACGGCGCACGAATTCGGCAGGCGAATGGTGCGTGCAATCATGGTTGCATCGTTCGTTTCAAGGGATCAACTTGGCGGGGCGTTACGGCACCAGCAACTTGACTGGCGGCTTCCAGCCATTGGCCGTGGCGCGACGTGCAAAACGCTTGTCGTCAAATGTGGCCATGCTGGTGCAGTGGCGGGCTGAGGCGTGGTGCAAGGCATCCGCGAAGTCAAAGCCATCGCCCAACGCTGCCACTGCCAGTTCGACCGCAGGGCGGTCTTCCATGGTCACGTTGGGCATCGCGAGCAGAAGGGCGAGCACCTGCAGAACATCTTCTGATGGGCTTTTGTAATAGCCGCGTAGCACCCATTGCAGCTCCAGCACAACGGTTTTACTCACGAACAACAACTTTCCACTTTCCACTTTCCAGCAAATGTTGCGCCGCGCTGCTTTGCTTTTGCGATGGCGCGTCGCTGCTGGCCACGTAGTAACGGGCCAGCACATTGGTGTCGAGCGCAATCATGGCGCATCCATGGCGAGGCCAGCCACATCAAAATCTGCGGGCACGCCCTTGCGATGGCTCTTGATCAGACCCAAACCACTGGTCTGCGCCTTCCCTGGCGCACGCGCAGGCCGAAGCGCAATGTGATCGCCCTCAATCTCGAACGTGATGGCTGTGCCTTGCTTGAGTCCGAAGTGTTGGCGCAAGTCGCGCGGGATCGTGATTTGCCCCTTGCTGGTCAATGTGGTTTGCATCGAAGTCCCCAGAAAAGTATTACGCCGTAATACTAGCATGTTGAAAAATTACCCGGTTTGCATAGTCACACCACGGCCCGCTTTGCCGCCAGGTTCAGACCTCCTGACCCGCACGGAATCCATTTGGCATGGTGAAAGCCTGGTTGTTACTTTGTGGGAGGGCTGGCAAGCCCGAATTCGCGGCTGCCGCCGCTCCTACAAGCCCGAATTCGCGGCTGCCGCCGCTCCTACAAGTGCCAGTCCTATTCCTGAAAAAAGCAAACTTTGTCTATACGCATCGGTAAGTCTAAAGTTCAGACTTCCTGATCCGCACGGAATCCATTTGTCATGGTGAAAGCCTGGTTGTTACTTTGTGGGAGGGCTGGCAAGCCCGAATTCGCGGCTGCCGCCGCTCCTACAAGCCCGAA
>JBBQLQ010000207.1:0-4776 GCA_038328055.1 Burkholderiales bacterium | reverse complement strand
GTGGATTTGGCTGCAGTCCAACAACTACTGGTCCGGTACGGAGTACGCGCCCAATTCTGGCAACGCGTGGAACTTCAATACCAACAATGGCAACCAGAACAACAACAATAAGAACAATGGTTTGTATGCCATGGCTGTGCGCCCCGGAGGATGATGCCCCATGTCGGATAGCTCACTGTTTTCACTGGCCAACCTGCACCAGCAGTACATCGCCTGCCGCCGCAACAAGCGCAACACGGTTAACGCCATGCGCTTTGAAGCACGGCAGGAGCTGAACCTGCTGGCACTGCGGGACGCGCTGGTTGAACGCAGTTACGAGCCGACCCGTTCTGTCTGTTTTTATGTGCGCCGCCCCAAATTGCGGGAGGTGTTTGCGGCCGACTTTCGCGACCGGGTGGTACACCATGTGCTGGTAGGCCATCTGGAGAAAATATGGGAGCCGATCTTCATCCACGACTCGTATGCCTGCCGCAAGGGCAAAGGCGTGCATGCCGGTGTGTCGCGCTTGCAGACTTTTTTGCGCCAAGCCACGGCCAACGGCACGCGCGAGGCGTTTTACCTGCAGCTTGATATACACAACTATTTCATGAGCATCGACAAACAGCGCCTGTTTGCCATGCTCGACGCAAAACTCAAGCAAGCAAAGCCCGATGACGAGGCTGCGCGTTGGCTGTGCGAAACGTTGGTGTTTCATGACTGCACGGTCAACCCGGTGATGAAGGGTGATCCGCATCTGGCAGACAAACTGCCACCGCACAAAACCCTGTTTCACGCCGCACCCGGCAGGGGCTTGCCGATAGGCAACCTGAACAGCCAATTTTTCGCCAATGTGTACCTCAATGCGCTGGATCAGTTTGTCAAACACGTTTTGAAATGCCGCTGGTACCTGCGCTATTGCGACGACTTTGTACTGCTGGCGCGCTCAGCGCAGCAGTTGACGCAGTGGCGCGAAAGCATCGGGCAGTTTTTGGCCGAGACGCTGGCCTTGCAACTCAACCCAGCGCGTGAGCGGCTGCGCCCGGTGAGCGATGGCGTGGACTTTCTGGGCTACATCGTGCGACCCTTTCACCTGCTGGTGCGCAGGCGCGTGGTGGGGCATCTGCGCGAGAAACTGGCACGGTTCGAACATGCCCTGGTGCAAGAGACAGCGGGCATCGTCACCTGCCAATTCGATGCAACGCAGTTGCAGGCGCTGCAAGCCTGTCTGGCCTCATACCTGGGGCATTTCAAACCCGCAGCGAGCCATCGGCTGCTGAAGGGACTATGGCGTGCCAACCCGTGGTTGCGGCAGTTTTTCGTCATGGATTTTCGCACCCAGACCTTGCGCGCACGCAGCAAGCCACCCACACAGCCGTGCAATGTGCTGGCGCAATACCGGCACTGGCGCCTGGAGTTTCCAGACGATGATGTGTGGATTCAAATCGGTGCCTTCGTTGAGCGCCTGCAATGGCCACTGCGCCGCCTAACCAAAGCCACTGCAACAAGCACCGGTGCGACGGTGGCAGCCCAACGGGGTACCTTGAAACGCATGCATGCCACTCGTCGCGGTGCAATCGAAGGCTTCCCGCTGCCGCAACTGCCGCAGCGGCTGGCCACGGAGCTGGCTCAAGGCAAGTCGGTACTGCTGGTCGCACAAACCGGCGCAACGGCAGGCCGCATCGCGCAACGCTTGCCGGTGCGCCGGTGGTGTTTGCGACAAGTTTGATTGGCGTTGACCAAGCACAGTTGGGCGGTAGGAGACGAGTCTGCACAGGCTGCGGTGTCGCTTGGTTTCATGGCATAGGTAGCGTTCGTCGCCGATAACAACATTGAAGTCGAACTCCAATGTCGATTGAGGGTACGCCAATGCCCTCCACGCTGTTTCATCAACGATTTGTATTTTGAATGTGCCTGTAAATGGCTCAAAAGGCTCAGACTGACAACGTCAATCTGCCAGGTTTCGCGTCCAACAATTAATGTCAAGAAGGTGTATGGCCGGTGTAGTGCATGCAGCGGCCGCTCAAATTGGGTAGCCTGTTCGGCCGCAGTTGTTAAGGTTCCCGAGTTACAGCCTTCCAGGTTCGTCGACCGCTTTTGCAGAAAAACCGACAGTCAGGTCAAGGTAGTTTGCTCGCCAGAGTGTGGCGGTGCAATCGACACGCTAGGGCTTATGTCAACTGACCCGACCTTACCGCCCACCAAATGCCGTTTCCATCCCCCATTTGGAGGATATGGGCTGTTCATTTCCGAAAGTTCAGACTTCCTGATCCGCCCGGAATCCATTTTGCATAGTGAAAGCCTGCTTGTGACTTTGTGGGAGGGCTGGCAAGCCCGAATTCGCGGCTGCCGCCGCTCCTACAGGTGCCAGTCCTGTTCCTGAAAAAAGCAAACTATGCCTATACGCATCAGGAAGTCTGAAGTTTGAGCGCCTTCATATGTCTTGATGACCAAGCACCTGTCCTCGATGCCTTGCGGTAAGTCGGCGGCACGCTGATAAAAAAGCTTATTTGTATTGAACACGTTTTATATCCCCCCAGCCAGCCACAGCACACGACCCGGCATCTGCCAAATTGCTCTCTATTTAATAGCTGCTTCCGCATATTCCACCTAGGCTAGAGGCCAATTTGGCTATTAAACCAAGCGGGTGCGATTCAAAGTGATGTGCAGCAGAGTCAAAGCATTGGGGTCAGAGCACGAGTTTTGGGGGGGGCGACTGTTGGCAAGCTCACCGGCCAGCAGCCAAAATCGTGATCTGACCCCAAAGCCGTTGCAACACACCAGTTTAAATCGCTCCCAAACCAAGTCAGGTCACAGCCATTGCAGATCAGCGTTCAAGATGATGCAGCACACCAGTTTGAATCGCACCCAAACCAAGCCCCATCAGTCGCTCCCCGACACAACCTCGATAATCACGGCCCAATGTCTGAACCTCTGAAAATCGAATTCCCCGAATCCCTGCCGGTCTCTGCCAAGCGTGAAGAGATCATGGCGGCGCTGGACAAGCACCAGGTCATCATCGTCTGCGGTGAAACCGGCTCGGGCAAAACCACGCAGTTGCCCAAAATTGCCTTGGCGATGGGGCGTGGGCTGTGCAACTACCCCAAGACCTTGCCCGATGGTCGCCCTGCGCCACGCGGCAAGCTCATCGGCCACACCCAGCCGCGGCGTATTGCTGCCAGCAGCGTGGCCAAGCGCATTGCCGAAGAACTCAACACCACGCCGGGTGATGTGGTGGGTTTCAAGGTGCGCTTTCAGGATCGGCTGGGCCGCGACGCATCGGTCAAGCTGATGACCGACGGCATTTTGCTGGCCGAGACGCAGACTGACCCGCTGCTCAATGCCTACGACACCATCATCATTGACGAGGCCCATGAGCGCAGCTTGAACATCGACTTCTTGCTGGGCTACTTGCGTCAAATTCTGCCACGACGGCCTGATCTGAAAGTCATCGTGACCTCGGCCACGATTGATGCGCAGCGCTTTGCCGACCACTTTGCCAGCCGAAAAGGCCCAGCACCCATCATCATGGTGTCGGGGCGCATGTTCCCGGTGGAGCAACGCTGGCGGCCCTTTGAAGAAGCGCGTGATTACGACCTGAACCACGCGATTGCCGATGCGGTGGACGAGCTCTGGCGTGATGTGCACAACAGTGGCGACATCTTGGTGTTTTTACCGGGTGAGCGCGAAATTCGCGAGGCCGCTGACCACTTGCGCGGCCACTTGAGCCACCAGCCGGTGTTTCGCAATGCCGAAGTGTTGCCGCTGTTTGCGCGCCTGAGCCAGGCTGAGCAAGACCGCATTTTTGACGGCCACAACGGGCGGCGCATTGTGCTGGCCACCAATGTGGCCGAGACTTCGCTTACGGTGCCAGGTATCAGATACGTCATTGACGCAGGTACAGCGCGCATGAAGCGCTATAGTTTTCGTAGTAAGGTGGAGCAACTGCTGGTCGAGCCCATCAGCCAGTCGTCTGCCAACCAGCGCGCCGGGCGCTGCGGGCGCGTGGCCAATGGCATTTGCATCCGGCTCTATGAGCAGAAAGATTTTGACGGCCGACCGCGCTTTACCGAGCCTGAAATTCTGCGCAGCTCGCTGGCTGGCGTGATCTTGCGCATGAAGTCGCTGCACCTGGGTGTGGTGGAGGACTTTCCGTTTTTGGAAAAACCCTCAGGCCGGGCGATTGCCGATGGCTACCAGTTATTGAATGAACTCGGGGCGGTCGATGATGCCAATGAGTTGACGGGCATGGGCCAGGAGCTGGCCCGGTTGCCGCTCGACCCACGGGTGGGCCGCATGATTATGGAAGCCCGCAGCCGTGAGGCATTGGACGAGGTGCTGGTGATTGCCAGCGCCTTGAGCGTGCAAGACGTGCGCGACCGCCCGATGGAGGCACAACAGCAGGCCGACCAGGCACACGTCAAGTTTGATGATGAAAAAAGCGAATTTTCTGGTTACCTGAAGCTGTGGAAGTGGATTCACGATGCGCGCGGCGGTTCGCCATCCTCAGCCTCGGGAGTTGGGGTAGTTGGGGGTTCTGCGAAGGTTAAGGAGGAGCCCGCGCAGCGGGCGGGGGACACGAAGCAGAACGCCCGGCTGACCCAGCTCCCGGCGCCTGCCTCAACCCACAAGCTGACTAACCGGCAATACGAGCAGCTTCTGCGGCAAAACTTTGTCAACATCCGCCGCGTGCGCGAGTGGCGCGACATTTACAGCCAGCTTCACACCGTGGTCGCCGAGCACAAATGGCGCATCAACAGCACGCCAGCCAGCTATGAGCAACTGCATTTGTCGATGCTT
>JBBQLQ010000206.1:0-4840 GCA_038328055.1 Burkholderiales bacterium | reverse complement strand
CACCAACACCGTGCACCTGCACATCGAGGACAGTGGTGGCAGTGGCCGACCGGTGCTGCTGATCCACGGCTGGCCGCTGTCAGCCCAGGCCTGGGAGCCACAGGTGTCAGTTCTTGAAGCCGCTGGTTATCGCGTGGTGGTGTACGACCGACGAGGCTTCGGGCGTTCAGGCAAGCCTGAGTCAGGTTACAACTACGATGCGTTGGCAGACGACCTGCAACGCGTGATCGAACAGTGCGTGCTGCAGGACGTGACGCTGGTGGGCTTCTCGATGGGTGGGGGCGAAGTGGCACGTTACATCACGCGGCATGGCGAGTCGCGCTTGCACAGTGTGGTGTTTGCCGCCGCTGTGCCCCCCTTCCTGATGAAGACAGCCGACAACTTGGAGGGGCCGCTCACGCCCGACAAGGCGCAGCAGATGAAAATGGCGCTTGAGCAGGACCGCAGTGCCTTCTTTGACCAGTTCACCAAAGATTTTTTTTCGGCCAACGGTGTGCTGCAGGTCACCGAGGCGCAGCGCAACGAAGCGATTGCTTTATGCCTCCAGTCGGCGCAGCATTCGGCCTTGGCGTGCATGGACTCGTTTGCTGCCACTGACTTCCGCGAGGACCTGAAGAAAGTGACTGTTCCGACGCTGGTGATTCACGGTGAGGCCGATGCAATCGTGCCCATCGAAGGCTCAGGCCAGCGCACCCATCGCGCCGTGTCCCACAGCCAACTGGTGACGATCAGCGGCGCACCGCATGGGCTGAACGTGTCGCACGCGCAAGCCTTCAACGCGGCGCTGCTGTCATTCCTGCGGGCTTAAACCACCTTGACCGCTGCCAGCGGTATGCGCTCACAGCGGGAACAGATGTCAACGACAAGCGCCCGCGTCAGGCATTCGACAGGTGCCGACACCAACCCTTCAAGACCAGATTTGAAGAAGAACCCGTTCATGAGCATGTGGCTCAGCGAAGCCAACCGGATGGCCGGCACACTGCGTGGGCAGGCAACCGCACAAGCCAAGCGCCAAATCAACGCTGCCGTGACCCAGGCGACCAAGGAGGGCGTGAAACTGTTAACTGAAACACCGGCACCGGCAACACCCAAGGCCAAGCCCAAACGACGTCGCTGACCTATCCTGACGATGAAGCCGTATCGCAAGGGCGAGCGGTAACTGTTGCTTGTGCCGATGTTTGCTGAGGTCATGCTTGCGGCAGCAAATTACCATGCAAATCTTCCATGGTTTGGAAGAATTGCAAGGAGGCCATTGGTGCTGACGACGAAGCTGGCCAATGTGCTGGCACATGGCTTGAATGCCACGCGCCTATAGCGCCACTTATCATCACCCCCCATGGTCCAAGACACCCAATCCACCAGCGCACTGCTGCAAAACCTGCAAAACCTGCAAAACCTCGATGCCCACGCGTTGCGCCGCCTGCTGGCCGAGCACCTCACGCGGCAAAAACTGGGCCTGTACTGGGAGAGCAACGCCATTGAGCGTGACGCGGCGCTCAACGCCAACATCGTGCTGCCGCGCGTGGTGCGCGAATACGGCCACGCGCCCGAGGGTGTCACGCATCACCGTACCTGATCATTGAGGGCGACAACTTCGACAGCTTGCGCCTGCTGCGCGCCACCCATGGCGGCAAAGTGCGCGTCATCTACATCGACCCACCGACCGCAGCAAGTTCCGCAACACGGACAAAGACCCGCGTGGCGATTGGTCGCCGCAGCCATTGACCGCTAACAAGACGCTGCTTGAGCGGCCCAACACCTACTACCCGATTCAAGACCCTGAAACCGGGTCTTGGTATCCCTGCGATCCGGACAGTACCTGGCGATTTGCTTCGGAGATGGTCATCCGTAGGCTGAATGCCAACGACGAAGCCGCCGCGCAATCTGCGTTGGCCGCACTGCGCAGCGATACGATGGAAGCGCTGATTGCCAAAAAGCTGATCTATTTCCCGCCGTGTAAGCCCGACGAGGTGTTGCAGTTCGCCACCCGTGAAGCGCTGCTGGCCGCCATCGCCGCAGGCAAGGGGCCGATGCTGCCCAAGAAGAAAACGCCCCTCTTGCGTGCTGATTTACCTGACCTCGATTTCTGGGTGGGCAAGACTATTGCGCCGGGCCGACCTTCGCGCAAGGAACACTGGAGCGCCAGACCCGAAGAACAGCGGCTGGCCCCGTTGAGTAGCTGGATTGCGGGCCTGAATGAAGACGTGGCACAGTTATTTGAGGACGAAGCATCCGAACCCGTGGTGCTGCGCAGCGCACGCGGCGGCGTGGCCACCGAAGAGATCAAGACCATCTTGGGTGGCAAGGCGTTTCCGTACCCAAAACCGCTTTCCCTCGTCAAAGGCCTGCTCTCCCAAGCCACCCGCCCAGGCGACACCGTGCTGGATTTCTTCGCCGGTAGCGGCACCACCGGCCAGGCCGTGCTCGAACTCAACGCCGAGGACGGCGGCCAGCGCCGCTTCGTCCTGTGCTCCAGCACCGAGACCACCACCAAAGAGCCCGACAAAAACCTGTGCCGCGACGTGTGCGCCGAGCGCCTGCGCCGCGTCATCCACGGCTACGGCGGTGCGGGCGGTGCAGGCGGCAAAGCGGGCTACACGGTAGAGCAGGGCGGCGAGTTTGCCTACCTGCAGCTCGACAAGATCGACGCCGCCGATGTGGCGTTCGAGGCCACGCCCGCCCACGTCGCCACCCTGCTTTATATGCAAAAAGCGGCTGTAGCCCCCGTAGAATATGCGCAAACAGCTATTCAATACATAGCAAAAAGACCAGACTGGTTGATGGTGCTGTGTGCCGATGTCACCGCGCAGGTGCTGCAAGACCTGTGCGCCCTGCCCGCCCAGCACGGCGTCGCCCGCTTGGTGGTCTACGCGCCGCGCCCCAAGGCATTGGCGGCGCTGCTGGCCGAGCGCAGGGTGGAGGCGGTAACCTCAGACTTCCTGATCCGCACGGAATCCATTTGGCATGGTGAAAGCCTGGTTGTGACTTTGTGGGAGGGCTGGCAAGCCCGAATTCGCGGCTGCCGCCACTCCTACAAGTGCCAGTCCTGTTTCTGAAAAAAGCAAACTGTGCCTATATGCATCAGGAAGTCTGAACCTATTCAATTGCCGATGCGCTGCTGCAGGCGCGGGCGGGGCGCAAGGCGAATGCAAGTTAACCGTCCGGGTCCGAGTTTTGATTGAAGTTGGCTTTAAAATGAATTACCATTTATGTAAATTAGTAATTCAATTTAACAAGGAGTGATTAATGAGAAGCACTATCACCGAGCGCGGTCAGACGGTTATTCCGGCAGTCATCCGCCGCCAGTTTCATTTGGGTGCATCCGATGGCCTTGAGTGGCTGGTGGATGCGGGCGGCATACGGGTTGTGCCGGTGCGCAGCGACCCGATTCTGGCTTTCCGAGGGCAAGGCAGGGGGGGTGACACTGCGGCATTGTTACTGGACCGTGCAGCTGATCGGGCTCGTGAATGACCCACTATGTTTTGGACACGTCAGCGTTGCTCACGCTGCGCGACGATGAGCCCGGTGCAGACCGCGTGGCCGAGGTGTTGGGGCAAGCGCAGAGTGGCCAAGCCAAGGTTTCAGGTTGCTTTTTGACCTTGATGGAAGTGCTCTATCGCGTTTGGCGCAAACAGGGCGAAGCCGCTGGTCGCTTGGCTTATGAGCAGTGCCTGGCATTGCCCATAAATTGGGTGCATGAATCGCCCGCTTTGCTGATGAAAGCCGCAGAGGTCAAAGCCACGTATCCGCTGTCTATTGCCGATGCATGGATTGCCGCTTGTGCGCTAATGGAAGACGCAACGCTCATACACAAGGACCCGGAATTTGTCGCGCTACAAATCAAACAAGAGGTTTTGCCTCTTAAGCCGACCAAAGCAAAAAAGTGAGTCAAATGAAAATCATGGCCAAGAGTCCTATTTTTGACGCGGTGCACGAGGCAGCGGCCGATTTGCATCGGCTGGGCTTCATTGATAAACGCAAGATGCGTCAGTTTGATGTGCTTTGTGCTCAGCGTGACCATATCCCCAGCGGGCCATCCTTGAAGCTGCTGAATTTGTTGGACCGCAAAAGGCTTGAGGCGCTGATTTGAACCCGCCCGCCATCTCCCCCACCACCCGCCTCTTGCAGCCCAGCCTGTCCCTGCCCACGCCCGCCAACGGCGTGCAGCCCGAGGCATTTCAAACCCAGTTGATCCAGGGCATGACGCAGGCGCTCCTTCGCACGCCGTCGCCGCGGTGCCTCTTGCGCGCGCCCACCGGCTCGGGCAAGACCTTTGTCATCAGCCAAGTGCTGGAGCGGTTAAGCAGCCAGCGTGAAGTGGTGTGGTTCTGGTTTGTGCCCTTTGTCACGCTGGTGGCGCAAACGCTGGATGCCCTTTTGAGCAACGCACCGGGCTTGTCGCCCACGCTGTTTGCCAGTGGGCGCAACCAGGACGTGCAGGGCGGCGCAGTGCTGATTTCTACCGCCCAGGGTGTGGCTCGCGCCCAGTGGCGCACTAAGTCACCGAGAAAAAATAACTTGAACATTCTCCATCTTGCATGCGAGCGCTATGCTGCGTTGCAAACCACTTGTGTGGTCAGCCACACGGCGCGTTCTGCGCCTTGCCTAGCATCTCGTCTGCAATCGGATAATTGTTCAATTTATTATTTTTCGGTTCCTAAGGGCTACGACGCCGATGGCGATGACGACGTGCGTACCTTGGCCGCGCTGGTGGCCCGCGCCCGCGCCAAAAGTTTGCAAGTGGGGCTGGTGGTGGACGAGGCGCACATTGGCCTGGACAAGAGCACCGAGTTTGGCAAGTTTGCCCACTGGCTCAAGGCCGACTACCTGCTGATGGCCA
>JBBQLQ010000205.1:0-4920 GCA_038328055.1 Burkholderiales bacterium | reverse complement strand
CATTTTTTGCAACTCCTGCCCCTCAAAGCTGACTCGGCGCGCTGGTTTTATGCGCAGCAAAGTGTGGAATCACGCTGGAGCGTGCGCGAACTCCACCACCAGATAGAACGCAAAGCCTTCGAGCGCACCGAACTCGCCAGCCTGCAAGCCCCTGCCACAGTTCAAGCTCCCACAGCCGTTCGGGCTGAGCCTGTCGAAGCCTTGGGCAGCAGCCCCGCCCAAGTTTTCAAAGACCCGTATTTTCTCGACTTCCTGGGCCTGCGCCAAGGCCACGACGAAGCTGATTTGGAAGCCGCCATCCTGCGCCAGCTAGAAGCCTTCATCCTGGAGCTGGGCCGTGGCTTTGCGTTTGTGGAGCGCCAAAAACGCATGGTCATCGACGGCGAAGATTTTTACCTGGACCTGCTTTTCTACCACCGCCGCCTGCGCCGCCTGGTGGCCATCGAGCTAAAGCTGGGCCGCTTCAAAGCCGCGCACAAAGGCCAGATGGAACTGTATTTGAAATGGCTGGACAAGCACGAGCGCCAAGCGGGTGAAGAAGCCCCCATTGGCCTAATTCTGTGCGCCGAATCCAGCCGCGAACAAGTGGAGCTGCTGCAAATGCACAAAGACGGCATCACCGTGGCCGAATACTGGACCGAGCTTCCGCCCAAGGCCGAGCTGGAACAGCACCTGCACCAGGCTTTGATCGAAGCGCGGGAACGGTTGGCTAGGCGGGGGGTGTTGCTGGAGGGGGATGAGTGATGAGTGATGAGTGATGAGTGATGTGCGCAAACGCTTGGAATCCCCCGTGGTGGCGCTACCCGGCGTGGGGTACATGCCTGCGCCTGGCGGGGACGAGAAGGAGGCTGCGCGGGTGTTGTATGTGACGGCTAGCGGGCTACGCAGAGGCTAGCGATGTGTGTGTGGGAGGGAAATGGTAGCTTCGGGCAGAGGTGGGGGCGAAATGTATCGGTTCCGATAGCCGAACTACACCTTAAGCGCTCATCCAAACGAATCAAGCGGTGATTGATTTTGTGTGCAGACTTCGCAACAAATACTGTTTATTTATCAGGGGGATAATTACCGGACATTTTGTCCGGTATGATGACTTTTATGCATACACCGCCGACCACATTGAATGACTCCGCAGCGCTGGAATACCTCGCTGCGGCCCGCCAACATCACTCGCAAACCGCCATTGCAAAACACCTTGGCGTAAGCGAGCGCCAAGTCCGACGTTGGGAAGTTGGGGAGTCGCACCCGCCCCAATATGTCAGCATGGCATTGCAGCGATTGCTGCCGTTTCAGCCAGCTGCCAACCCCAACGCCGACTTCAAATTCATCGATCTATTTGCCGGGATTGGCGGCATTCGGCTGGCGTTTGAAGCCGTTGGCGGCGAATGCGTATTCACCAGCGAATGGGACAGTTACGCACAACGGACCTACATGGCCAACTTTGGCGGCCAAGAGCCCATTAATGGCGATATCACCAAAATTGATGCTAACGACATCCCCGACCACGACGTTTTGTTGGGTGGTTTTCCATGCCAGCCATTTTCCATTGCTGGCGTGTCCAAGAAAAATGCGCTGGGCCGGGCGCATGGATTCGCAGACGAAACGCAAGGCACGTTATTTTTTGATGTCGCACGCATCATCGCCGCCAAACGGCCAAAAGCATTCATGCTGGAGAACGTCAAAAACCTTCAGTCGCACGACAAGGGGCGCACCTTTGACGTCATTCTTCGCACACTACGCGACGAGTTGGGTTACCAGGTCTTTCACAAGGTCATAGACGGTGCCCACTTTGTGCCGCAGCACCGCGAACGCATCCTCATTGTCGGGTTTCGTGACCCTGTCGAATTTGATTGGACTATGGTTGATTTGCCACCCAAAGGCAGCCACAAGCTGGAGGAAATCATTCATAAGAAAACCGGCGAACCGGCGCTGGATTCAGATGGCTCCAACTATTACGACCACGCCAAGCGCAAGGCGCTAGACAAGTACACACTGACTGACAACCTTTGGCAATACCTGCAAAACTACAAAAAGAAACACCAAGAAGCCGGTAATGGTTTTGGTTTCGGATTGGTCACGCCAGAGAGCGTGACCCGAACCCTGTCTGCGCGCTACTACAAAGATGGCTCTGAAATTCTTTTCAGCCAAGGTGCCAAAAAGAATCCACGCCGATTGACTCCCCGTGAATGCGCCCGGTTGATGGGGTTTCCGGATACGTTCAGGATTCCGGTGTCGGATACGCAGGCCTATCGTTTGCTTTCTGAAGCAGCAGTGGTTCCGATGGTTCACGCGGTCGGTAAACTGATCGCTTCAATCATTTCACCCAAGGAATCGGCTGATGCGGCTGATGCCGTCGTCGTACCGAGCAACATAATGGCAACTGGACTTTGGACCAAAGAGCAAATCAAGCTTGCCTTCCACTTGTATTGCCAAATTCCCTACGGACGAATTTATGGCCGCAACCCAGAGATCATGGCTCTGGCAAAAGTGATTGGGCGCACCTCGGATGCAGTGGCGATGAAGATGTTAAACATCGCCAGTCTCGACCCGGCTATCACCAGTACAGGGCGTTCCGGACTTGGGAATGCATCGGCGCTAGATCGTATAGTTTGGGATGAGTTCCATGCAGACTGGGAACGGCTGGCGGTCGAATGTCAGTTGCTGCGTCAGCAATTGGATCAAAGCGTACTTCCAGATTTAGATACAGTCGACGATTCGATTTCGCTAGAAGACTTCACAGGTGAAACACGACAAGTACTGACAACCCAGCGCATCAAGCAGCAGTTTTTTCGTCGTGCCGTGCTCAGTAGCTATCGCGGACGCTGCTGCATGTCGGGCCTTTCAGACTCGCGATTGTTAATTGCCAGCCATATCGTGCCGTGGCGTAACGACAAAGCCAATCGGCTAAACCCGAGCAACGGACTTTGCTTGTCGGCCATTCATGACCGGGCGTTTGACAAGGGTCTTATTTCGTTGGCCGATGATTTCACAATTATCGTTTCCGAAGATCTGAAAAAGCGAGATGATGTGTTTGTTAAGGAGGTTCTACTCCCGCTAAATGGGCGAGGAATAGAGGCCCCGGAACGGTTCGCGCCGCAGCTCGAATTTTTGGCTTGGCACAGATCAACGATTTTCACGGATAACAAAAAGTACCAGCGACATGAGGACGACATCTGCTTGAAGATGTCTCAGGAAATTTAAAAGATGTCACCGCGCACGTTTTGTATTTTTGAATATTTGTATCGAGACGCCTCCAACTATAAGGTTTGGGGAACTCTTCGACTGGAAGGCGTCGCTATTGAAACCGATCGTCAAACTCTAGCGTCTAAATTCGAATCGGGTGAGCTTTTCATTGCAGAGCAGTTGGGCATTCCCGCGCTGTACGCAGACCTTTGGGATTTCAGCAGTGGCCCAACGGAAGATGATCATGTCTGGCATACGTTTCACGCCTTACGGGACGTCACGCCAGATGATACAAATGCCGAGGTTTTTGGCTCGGTGGATGACTTGGTAGCAAGAATTGAGTCCGTTAGAGAATGGAATTTAGAACTGTCGCCACATTGGGACATCTAAGAATTTGAGGGAGCGCACAAGGCGTTAGGACATTTGTCCACTGACATCGAATTCACGATTTACCGTTCGCATGAACTGCGCTTTCGGTCAGCACAGGCACTGGAAATCATTTTCCGCGATGGCATAGCGCCAACGACTGAGCAGATCGTTCAGCGGGTCGTACGCAATTTCATTCCGCTGTACCAAGTGATGCTCAATGCGTCGCAGCAACGAAAGACGCGTGTCGGCGCCGACTTTGAAGCCCACATTCGCACAATGCTTGAAGCGGGTCAAATCCCCCATGCCGAACAAGCGGTGGTCAGCACGCGCAGGCCAGATTTTGTATTGCCCAACAAGCCGCTTTACGTCAGCAGGTCAGCAGATGCACTGGTGCTGGCCGCCAAAACCACCTTGCGCGAACGCTGGAAGCAAGTCCCGATGGAGCAGCGCAACTGCACTGTTTTTTTGGCAACCATGGATGAGAAAGTAACCCGGTCTGCTGTCAGAGATATGGCCAATCTACAGATCACGCTGGTTGTTCCAGAGGCCTTTAAAGCTGACAGGACTGTCGTCGAATATGCCAATGAGCCAAACGTCTTGACGTTCAAGCAATTCTTCAGAGAGGAGATTGCGACTCGCCGCAAACCTCGCTGGATTGAGTTGGGTGCGTGGTGACGTGCGTTAGGGTGGATAGCGACCTGGTGCAAGCGGGCGTTGAGCGCAAGTTTGAAATCATTGGTGAGGCATTGAACCAGCTCTTCAAGCTAGATGCGCCGATGGCTGCGCGCATACCCGATTTGCCGCAGATCGTGGCCTTTCGCAACCAGTTGATCCACGGTTACGCCACTGTTGACGCCCGCACCGTTTGGAACGTGGCGCAAAGCTCATTGCCCGCGCTGCTGGTTTGTGTGAACGGCCTTTTTGGAAAAGTTACACAAAAGCTAGCCGTTACGGGTTCTTGCTGTGCTATCGGCACCGCACCAGAGTGCCGCTGCAGTTTTGATAGCTGCTTGCGCAAGTTCCACCTAGGCTAAAGCCCTATTTGACCAACAAATACCCTGTACTGCGCCCTCCAGCTCGCGCAGTACCCACGGCCTAACCGCGCACAAAATTACCAATGGATATCATTCATTGGTAATATCCAAGGCGTCAAACGCCCGTCAAACTCTGAGCAAGTCCCATGACCCGAAACACATCCATCTCGCTAGGCGATCATTTCGGCGCATTCATTGCGCAGCAAATCAGTCAAGGGCGCTACGGCTCGGCAAGTGAGGTGGTGCGCGCTGGGCTGCGGCAACTTGAAGAGCAGGAGACACGGCTGGCAACCTTGCGTGCTGCGCTGGCAGATGGCGAGAACAGTGGCACCAGCAC
>JBBQLQ010000204.1:0-5022 GCA_038328055.1 Burkholderiales bacterium | reverse complement strand
AATTTTCTCGTTTGCCTTCTGGGTCAAAATATCAGACTTTCTGATGCGTATAGGCACAGTTTGTTTTTTTCATAAATAGGACTGGCACTTGTAGGAGCGGCGGCAGCCGCGAATTCGGGCTTGCCAGCCCTCCCACAAAGTCTCAACCTGGCTTTCACCAGGGTGCGATTCAAACTGGCGTGCTGTGACTCTGCTGCACATCACTTTGAATCGCTCCCGGCACTTGTAGGAGCGGCGGCAGCCGCGAATTCGGGCTTGCCAGCCCTCCCACAAAGTAACAACCTGGCTTTCACCATGCCATGAACCGTTGTGGTCGAACTACAGAAATTCGTCATTGCGAACGAAGTGCGGCAATCCATGCACCCCCGGCAAGCCCTGGATTGCCGCGTCGCTGGCGCTCCTCGCCATGACGAGTGTTTCGGTTCATGGTTCCATGCAGCGCTTGATTTGCACCAAACCCGCAGCGTTGCATTTTTCGATGCCGTCATCCTGGTCGCCGCGCAGACCACGGGGTGCGCCGTTGTGCTGAGCGAAGACATGAATGCAGGTGACATGGTGGGTGGCGTTCGCATCGTCAATCCCTTTGCGCAAGGCATCAGCCCCCCGTGACCGGTGCAATCAGGTCGATGCGGTCATCGGCTTGCAGCGCGGTTTGGGCGTAATGGGTTTTGGGGACGAACTGCAGGTTGACCGCTGCGGCAAAGGGCGGCTGCGGCTGTTGCCGGGCAATCAGATCGGCCAGCGTGGCCCCGGCAGGCAGTTGCACGGCGCTTTGATTGACCAGGAGGGTGATCGTTTTGCTATTCATTGTGTAGCTGCATGCGCATGTTTGGTAAGGGCTACAGCCTGATTTACCTTTAAACCAAAAGACACGGCCAAGGGCGAGCTACCGGCGGCCATCAGCTCCAGCACCCCATCGAGCAGCGCCGGCGCAATCAAATAGCCGTGGCGGTACAGGCCGTTGATTTGCAGCGTGCGCGGCCCCAGCCAGCGCAGCGCGGGCAGGTTGTCGGGCAAGGCCGGGCGGCACTGGGCGACCAGCTCGACGATGCGCGCTTCACCAAAACCGCTGTCCACTGTGTAGGCGGCACTGAGCAGCTCCAAGGCTGATCGCACGCTCACCGGCGAGGTGTCATCGGACTCGATTTCAGTGGCCCCGATTCTGAAATAGCCGTTTTGCTTGGGTGCGATATAGATCGGGTATCGCGGGTGAATCAGCCGGGTCGGGCGACTCAGGCGCACCTGCGGCGCGTGCAGCGTGATGACCTCGCCACGCACTCCGCGCAAGCCCGGCCATTGCGGCTGGGCACCCAGGCCACGGCAGTCAACCACCCAATCCGGTTGACCTGGCTGGCCGGGTGCAAAGTCATCTGGCGTGCGCGGGCTGTTCCAGTGCAACGCGACTTGCAAGCGCTGCAATTGCGCCAACATGGCCGCCAGCAACGGGTGGTTGTCCAGCTGGCCTTCACCGGGCAAATACAGGCCTTGGGCAAAGCGCTCGCCCAAACCGGGCTCCAGCGCCGCCAGGCCTGCCGCATCCAGCGCCTGCGCTTTTGGCAGGCTGGGCAGACGCTGTGCCGTGGCTTCAAGTTGCCGGGTAAAACGGCTGGCCTCGGCACTGTCTTGCCGGTGCCACACCACCAGCGTGCCTTGCTGCTGAAAGAACACGGGTGCGTCCAGCTGGGCAATCAGATCGGGCCAGCGCGTCAGGCTGTGCAGGCCCATGCGGGTTACCGGGTCTTCGGCTACGGCCGACTCTGCCAGCGGAGCCAGCATGGCGGCAGCGGCGTAGGCGGCTGAGTTGCGTGCATCCGGGCCACCCGCATCGAACACTTCCAGGCTATGCCCGGTGCGCGCCAATTGGCAAGCCAGCAGTCGGCCCATCAGGCCGGCCCCCAAAATAGCGATCTTCATGCTGGCACGCTTACCGGGCTGGGGCGAGCGCTGCCCCGCGTCAGCCAGGCCAGGGTGAAGGTCAGCGCCAGGGTGGGCAAGGCAGAGCCCCACTGCGGTGCCAACTGGGCCAACAAATGGTAGGCGGCAATGCCGGCCAGCCACAAGCCTGCGGCCGACCAGTCCACCGTGCGCCCGGCGGGCGAAAAGTCAGCCTGTCCCGCCCCCAAACGACCCAGAATCACGCCGTACAGAGGGACAAAAATCGAACTCAGCATCAGTAAAAACGGTTCCAGGCTGTGCATCGGCAGCACCAGCGCCAGGGCCGTGCAAACCCCAACCAACAGCAGACCCCATTGGCGAATGCTCCAGGCCGGTTTGAGGCTGTGGCCCGACACCGCGCCGCTGTAGGTGTCGCCATAGGCGTTGTCAATTTCGTCGATCAGAATCAAGCTTAAAGCCAGCAAGCCACCTTGCGCCAGCAGCAGGGCCGTGACCAGATCGGTGCCCGGCTGCGCCACGCTGACCACCAGCACACCCAGCGCGTAACACCAGATGTTGGCAATCGCGTAACCCAGCCAGGTACCGCTCATGGCGCTGCGACCATTTTTGCCGTGGCGGGCGTAGTCAGCCACCAGCGGCAACCATGACACCGGCATGGCAATCACCAGGTCCATGGCCGACAACATGCCCATGCTGCCATCGCCCGTGCGTGCCCAAAAGGCCGCCAAGCCTTGGGCCTGCACCTTCTCCCCGAACTGCCAAGTCAGCCACAGCAGCGAAGCAATCACCAGCGGCAAGCCTATGCGGCTGATGAGCTTGCGCACCAGTTGCGTCATGGAGCCTGCCAGCAGCAGCATCAGCACGCCGCCCCACAGCAAGGTGGTAAGGATCATGCCGCCGGTGCCACCCAGATCAAGCCCAAACGACTGCTTGCCAATGGCAGCGGTGCCGTCGCGCATGATGACCAGCTCAAAGGTGGTCCAGCCGATCAGTTGCGCCATGTTCAGCAGCACTGGCAGTTTGGCAAAACTGCTGCCGTAGGTGGCATGCATCAGCCCCGCGCTGGACAAACCGCTGGTGCAGCCCAGGCGTGCCGTCCAGGCCAGCAAACCCGCGCCAATGAGCGAGCCCAGCACCACCGCCAGCGCTGCATCGCGCGTGCCCACCGCCGGCACCAGATAGGCACCGACCTGCATCACCAGCAGGCCGACGCCCAGACTGAACCACAGCGAGGCGTGGTCGTACCCGTTGAAGACCCGCTCGGCAGCGGGTACCGGCGAGAGTGCTGAATTCGATGTATTTAAATTTGCCATCTGTTTGCTCCATGCAAAAAGTTGGCAGGTCGGCAACGGCTTGAACGGGAGAACCGTTGCCAGAGAAGGCGGCAACGCCCGTGGTCAGACCAGCTTCCCTGCGCGAGGATTACCTCAATCAGGTTCAAAGGGACTTTCTCAGTCGGCCCGCTTTTGACAGCAGCCCAACACCCCTAGCGTGTGCGCCAAAAGTTGGCGCGGTGTGAATTCTACTGAATTGGAAAAACGCCCAGGCGCCGCTGCAACAGCTCGCTGCTGGTGGTGTACTGCAGCACGCCCGATTGCTCCGGGCGGAGCAGCGCGGCAGCGGCAAAGGCGGCCAGCGTGGCTTCATGAAAGCCGCTCAAAATCAGTTTCTTTTTGCCGGGGTAACCCACGATGTCGCCGATGGCAAAAATGCCCGGCTCGCTGGTGGCGAAGGTTCCGGTGTCCACCATGAGTTGCTTGCGCTCCATAGCCAGCCCCCACTGCGCGATGGGCCCGAGCTTGGGGCTGATGCCTTGACAGACCAGCAGTGCGTCCAGCGGCAGCGTCAGATGGTCATCGTCGGGGGTGGTGACGATGACATCGGTCAGGGCCGCGTTGGGGGCATCCCCGGATGCTGCAATGGCCGTAACTTGGCCCGCCACAAAGCGGATTTTTCCGGCATCACGCAGCGCGGCAAACTGCGCCAGGTCAGCGTCAGGGGCTTGCAGCACATCGCGCCGGTGCACCAAAGTCACGCTGCTGGCCTGCTGGGGGCCAGCGCAGGCAAGCGCAATGGCATGGGCAACGGCCGCGTCATCACCGCCCACAATCACCACGGCTTTGCCGGTAAAAACCTCGGCTTGGTGGGTGTTGTAGAACAGGTGCCGGCCTAGAAAGGCCGCCAGCCCATCGACCTTGAGTTCCTTGGGCACAAAAGCCCCAACACCGGCTGCGATGAAGACAGTGCGCACTAAAAAAGTCTGGTGCGGCTGGTGATGGAGGCTGGTGGTGACTTGCCAGCGACCATCGCTGTGGCGCTCCAGCGCGCTGACTTGCTGGCCAAAGTGAAAGGTGGGCGCAAATGGCGCGACCTGCACAAGCAGCTGGTGCGTCAGGATGCGCCCGGTGCAGTACGGCACACCTGGGATGTCGTAAATGGGTTTGTCAGCGTACAGCGCAATGCATTGGCCGCCGGTCTCGTCTTGCACATCGACGACGTGCGCGGCAATGCCTTGCAGGCCTAGCTCGAAAACGGCCCACAGCCCGACCGGGCCGGCACCGATGACGAGCGCATCGGCTTCAATCACCTTAGCGCAGCAGTTGCGACAGCTTGCCGGTCTTGTCTTTCCACTCTTCGGCTTCGGGCAGTGCGGCTTTGCGCTTGGTGATGGTCTTCCAGTTGGGCAACTTGGCCAGATCGGCGTTGAGCTTGGTCATGTGGCGCTGGTCCTTGGGTACGTCTTCTTCAGCGTAAATGGCATTGACCGGGCACTCGGGGATGCACACCGCGCAGTCAATGCACTCATCGGGGTCGATGGTCAGAAAATTTGGGCCTTCTATGAAGCAATCGACGGGGCAGACATCGACGCAGTCGGTGTACTTGCATTTGATACAGGCTTCGGTGACGGTATGTGTCATGTTGAAATTTCTACAGTTGGACTCAAAAGGGCGATTTTATTGGGTTTACCAACCCGGGTCGCGTAGCTTAAGCCCTGCGGCCCTTATCTGCCTTGATATGAATCAATTGACCAGCAGCGCCCCGGCAGTTTTGTGGCTGGCTGTATAGACGAGTATCAAGGCCCCCAGGGTAAATTTGTTCTCTGTGCTTTCATAGGGAATTCACCGT
>JBBQLQ010000203.1:0-5044 GCA_038328055.1 Burkholderiales bacterium | reverse complement strand
TCCATGCTGATGTATGGCCAGGAAGCGATCCATGTAACAACTTAACCGCAAACTGCGAATTGTTCTTTTGGTTCATTCACAAAAATGGAGAGGTTTCGTTGGGTACGCCACCAACCTTGAGGCGTTGCGAGCCAATTCGATCAGCTTCCCTCCCGGGCTTTTTCAAAGTTGAATCGTGTTCGTACGCCACCCAGCTCCCAATCACTTTTGTGATTGAAGCTATCTAGCTGAGGGTTGACGACGTTCAGTTATCCGGATTGCGGCTCGAACAGCGACTACCTCATGCGGCATCTGTGCCCCTTCCCAGCTAAGGCACTTTGCAAGCAACTTCTGCAGGATCAAAACGGTTTCACGTTGAGCCGCTGTGGGCCATCTTGGAAAGTCTGAATTGCTGGCGTGCTGAACGTAATTCGCCAAATTTTGAAAATCGTCTTTTCTGGACCTAATGGATACGGCTCCAGGGAGGGATCTATCCGAAGGTTTGCGTGATGGTCCCCTCCATACCCCATGTGATTTTTGGTCAAGCCATGAACCAACGGGGGGAAGGTCGTCACCACAGTAGTCTCGCGAAGTTCCGATGCGCCGGCATTTTTCCCAATTGAGTGCAGTCATTTGAAGTCTCCGGTGATTTCCAGTCAAAGTTGCAACTGGATACTCAATAAACGTTCACCTCCCAAAAAGGTCAGGAAAAATACAACAGCATGACTGTGGTACGTTCGGAGGACCTCTTCATCAAGATCTGCAGCGAAGTCGTTAAGAGGCACGACGTGGCATACTGACCTGTCTAAGCATTGATGACTGCTTTTCGTCATCCAGAGTCGTCCGTAGACGGAAAAAGTTGAAAATTTGCTCGCCGGTTAGCTGTCACTCGTTAACGTCGGCAGATGGCCCGAGGACGAAACCGCTCGCGCGGTACCCTTCGATCAACGATATGGGTAAGTCGAGGCAGTAGGCGTGTCGAAGATGTGAATTGAGGCAATTGGCCTCGTCACAACAGGAGCACAGCCATGTAAACATCGACACCGAGCGGATCCCCACTGCGTCAGCGCATGATTGAGGACATGCGCATGCGCAAGCTGGCAGAGAAGACCCAGGTGTGTGGCCGCCGGGCCGAAACTGTCTTAATTCTTCCGGTTTGAACGTGCGTTTTCCTGCCCGTCCGTCTTCTTCAAAACATCGTTCTTAACGCGTCTTCTTCTGACTCCTCTGCGTCTTCTTCAAACTACGCCTGAGGGCGTGTGCGCGGTCGATGTGACCGGGCCGGTTGACCCGGTGCAGGAGCGACCATGGCCAAGGCGGGACAGCGTAAGTGCTTGTGTTGCAGGGATTTATTCGATGCCGACCCCCGCAACATCAATCGCCAGAGGTACTGCTCAAACACCGCTTGCCGCCTGGCCAGCAAGCACGCCAGCCAGGCCGCATGGCTGACCAAATCCCAGAACATCGAATACTTTCGTGGCCCCGTACATGTCGCCCGCGTACAGGCGTGGCGGGCAGCTAACCCCGGCTACAGCCGCGCCAAATCCACCAAGGGCCTCAAGATACCTGCCGCCACCCCGGCGTTACAAGATGCCAAGATTGCGCAAGTGATTGATTCCATTGAAGAAACACCCACTTGTACCGAGATGCCTGAATCCGTTGATTTTGCAGCGTTACAAGATCTCTTGAATGCCCCAACGCCAGTGCTGGCGGGGCTCATCGCGCATTTGTTCGATGTCACGTTACAAGAGGACATAGCCACAACCACCCGCCGACTTGTACAAATGGGGCACGACTTGATGAATCGGAGCCGCCATGAGAACGTCCAAACAAGTGCTGCGCCCTGAGCGGCTGCGGCTTGTGCCAGAACAATTCAGCTGGGTTGACCAAGCCCTGGTGCAATGGGGCTTGATCGACCGCCTTGATGCGCGAGCGGCGGCGCTGTATCTGTTTTTGGTGACCGTGGCTGATGCTCAGGGCCTGAGCTACTACGGCGTAGCCACGCTGGCCAAACGGCTGCGCTTGAGCGAGTCCGAACTCGTCGCTGCCAGGCACGAGTTGATTGAACTTGACCTTATCGCCTACCAGGCCCCGCTGTACCAAGTGCTCTCACTGCGTGAGCCCGCCATACATAAACCACCCTGTAGGCCAGCGCCTGCGAGCACGGTGGCACCACCACGCCATTCAAGCGCGGCCCCAGTCAGTCTGGCCCAACTCATCGAGATGGAGCGCAGCCGTGCTCGACTATGAAACCTTCTGCCAGATCAAGGACCACCTGGGTCGCCAGCACCTCAGCGCTACACAGACCGCGCGCGCTCTTGGCATGGATATTCGCACCGTCGCCAAGTGGGCCGATGTTGAGCAGTTTCACCCCCGTTCTGTTGGCGTGCAACGGGTGAGCAAACTCGACGCCTACAAAGGCCAGATCGTGCGCTGGCTCGATACCCACCCGTACAGTGCGCAGCAGATTTACCAGCGCCTGTGTGAGACTGGCTACTCGGGCGGCAGAACCATTGTCAAAGACTATGTCCACCGCATCCGCCCACGTCCGCCTGCGGCGTTCCTCAAACTTGACTTCACGCCCGCAGAGGCCGCCCAGGTTGATTGGGGTGAATTCGGCAGCATTGCCGTGGGATCTACACGCAAGCGCCTGAGCTTCTTCTTGATGGTGCTGTGTCACAGCCGTCGCATGTACCTGGAGTTCACGGTCTCTCAAACCATGGAGTTCTTTCTGCAGTGCCACGAGAACGCGTTCGCGGCCTTTGGTGGTGTGACCCAGCGGATCATGGTCGACAACCTCAAGTCGGCGGTGTTGCAGCGCCTGGTGGGCCAGGCCCCGGTGTTCAATCCGAAGTATCTGGACTTCTCGCGCCACTGGGGCTTTGAGATCAGCGCGTGCAATGTGCGATCGGGCAACGAGAAGGGCCGGGTCGAGAATGGCGTGGGCTATGTCAAGAAGAACTTCCTCGCCGGTTTGGAGTTATCTGACTTCAGCGCCATGCAGAGCGCCGCCCAGTTGTGGGTGGACACGGTGGCTGATGTGCGCACGCACGAGTCCACTCACCTGCGACCCATCGATCACTTTGAAGAGGAACGGCCCAAGTTGCGCCCCCTCAACCCGGCCGGTTTTGATCTGGCGCGCGTGACAAGCGTGCGCGCCACCAAGCAGTTCCGGGTCGCGCTGGATTCCAACCACTATTCGGTGCCGGCGCGCTGCTCAGGTCTGCTCCTGACGCTCAAATCGTATGCAGACCGGGTGTGCATCTATCAGGGCGACCAACTGGTGGCACGCCATAAGCGCAGCATGGACCGCCACCAAGATATTGAGGATCCAGAGCACGCACAGGTGCTCGTGGCGCAGCGCAAAACTGCGCGCGAGCAGCGCTTGCTGGTGCAGTTTCTGTCTCTCTCACCGCGTGCCCAGGCCTACCTCGAAGGGCTGGAGCTCAAGCGTATCAATGCGCGTGAGCACATGCGCAAGATTGTGGCTCTGGCCGAGATTCACGGCAAGGAGGCGGTTTGCCGGGCCCTGGATGACGGCCTGGAGTTGCAGGCATTCAGCTCGGAGTACATCGCCAATATCTTGGCAGCGCGCAGGCGTCTCGGCCCTGAGCCCGCTGCCCTACAGCTGACAAGGCGCATGGATCTGCTGGATCTTGAAATGCCCGAGCCCGACCTGTCCATTTACGACAGCGACCCTGGAGACGATTGATGTCAGCCAACCCAAAGAAGCAGTCCCAGTCCACGACCGATGGTGGTGCCCTGTGCGCGCACATGCAGGCTCTGAAGCTGCCCTTCATGCTGGAGAATCATCAGGCGTTTGCGCACAGCGCCGCCGAGCGGCAACTATCCCATTTGGACTATCTCTCGGAGTTGATCCGTGGCGAGGCAGCGGCGCGTGATGACCGCCGGGTGCAGCGATGCATCAACCAGGCCCGCTTCCCCGTGCTCAAGACGCTCGATCAGTTTGACTGGAACTGGCCCACCAAGATCAACCGCATGCTCATTGCAAACCTGTTCCACCTGGACTTTGTGAAACAAAAAACGAATGTGGTGTTTATCTCCGGCACCGGGCTGGGCAAAAGCCATCTCATGACGGCATTGGGCCATGCGGCGTGCCAACGGGGGCACTCGGTGCTATTCACCGGTGCCATCGAGATCATCAACACCCTGGCCGACGCGCAGGCCAGTGGCAGCATCAAGCGCGTCATGCACCACTACATCAAGCCTGAGGTGCTGTGCATCGATGAATTGGGCTATTTGCCCATCGACAAGTTCGGGGCCGACTGCCTGTTCCAGATTCTGAGTCACCGCTATGAACGCGGGGCCACTTTGATCACAACCAACCGCGTGTACAAACAGTGGGCCGGCATCTTCAACAACGACGCGGTCCTCACCTCAGCACTGCTGGATCGCCTGCTTCACCACGCCGAAACTGTAACCATCACTGGCAAGAGCTATCGCTCAAAGGATCAGATCGAGATTTGATGCATTGCTCTGTTCATGCCAAAAAATGCCCGAGAACGCGGTGTGCACGCCAAAAACCCATCCGCAATTTCAAACCGGCCGAATTCATGCATGTTGGCTCCGGCGGCCACAAGGTGGCCTACATTCGCGCCGTTCGCAAATTGGCGGCCTACCTCAAGCGCTCACCCGACACCGCCACCGTTGAGGAACTGCGGCGTTTTCAGTTGCATCTGGTCGATCGGGGTACCTCCCCCGTGACGCTCAACGCCACCCTCACCGGGCTGAAGTTCTTCTTTGACATCACCCTGGACCGTGTCGAGCTGATGGCCAAGATGCAACCGGTGCGCGTACCGCGTACCCTGCCTGTGGTGCTGAGCCGCGATGAGGTTGCACGCCTGATTGCCAGCGCGCCGAATCTCAAATCCCAGACCGCGTTATCCATTGCGTATGGAACAGGCCTGCGTGCCAGTGAAGTCATCGCCCTGAAGGTGAGTGACATCGACAGTGGACGCATGATGCTGCGCGTGGAGCAAGGCAAAGGCCACAAGGATCGCTACGCCATGCTCTCACCCATATTGCTGGAGCGCCTGCGTTGCTG
>JBBQLQ010000202.1:0-5282 GCA_038328055.1 Burkholderiales bacterium | reverse complement strand
GCTGAGATAGTAGGCAAGAAGAGGCCAGGGAGTTGGTATTTGGGCGGTCTGCCGGCGTTGGCCGGCGATGCACAGACGCACGCGCAGTCGCCACCTTGTTCATGCCGACGTCAAATCGGCAAGCTAGCACCCGCACGACATCACCGGCGGCTCGCCCAGGCTCGATGGCCGCGCGATTGCCCAGATGCAACAGTTCTTTGGCAGCCAATAGGGTGCCCTCTGACAGCTGAGAAGCGTGCTCAAGAATTTGTGTGGCTAGGGTCTTCATCGTGGAGTTACAGGAGTGGTGGTCGGAGGGTCGATTTCCTGACACTTTATAAGATGAGTAGACTGTTCAAACAGACATCCAACGTCAGGGTCCTGAGCCGGCATTCCTTGTGGATCCTGCTTTACTGATAGGCTATGCGTCTGGTGTGCTTGCACTTGGGATAGCCGGTGCAACCGAGGAAATTACCATGCTTGCCCTTCCTTGGCACCATAAAACCGTCACCGCAGACTGGGCATAACTCTCTGGAGTCTGTAGCTCCATTGCCCATGCGGATTGAAATCTGGTGTTCTCGCATCAATTCCGTCACGAACGGGGACTCTTTGTGCGCGATGGTGATGAGGGTCACCGTGGCCCGGGCTCTGGTGAGTGCGACGTAAAAAAGACGCCGCTCTTCAGCGTACTCAAAGGAATCTCCACCCGGCATGGCCAAAAGCATAACGGGGTCGTCGGCAACTTTACTTGGAAATCCCAATGTCTCAGATGTCATTCTGGGCAAAATGATGTGCTCCGCTTCCAGTCCTTTGGACGCGTGAACCGTGATGAAATCCACATCAAGCGCACCGTGCCAGTCAGGGAGATATGCCCTGTCTCTCTGATACCGACCCAGGACCAGCACCTTCGGCTTTCGACCCGAGTCCAAGGCCCCATCGGCAAGCTCCGCGAGGCGCATTTCCACGGCGGCCCGAATGCATGGTTCGTCCTCAACGCAAATGATCTGAACGGGATCAGCGACGTTTGATTTTGATGACTGCACAACTTTTCGAAGCTGTTTGGGGTTTTTTTGAACGAAGGCGCTGCTAATGTCACACAGCGTCTGCGGACACCGAAAGGTGGTTTCCAGCTTGAGTTTCACCGCACGACCAAAGCGCTGCTCGAAACCAGTCATGACGGCCAAGTCGGCGCCCGCAAAGCGATTGATGCTTTGCCAGTCGTCACCAACCGCAAAGAGATATTTGTCCGGCCCGTTCACCAAGCCAGCCACCAGTCGTGCCCTGGCCTGGCTGGCATCCTGGAACTCGTCGACCATCACCAGTTCATAAGGGCTTTTCCACCTGCCCAGTTCGACGCAGTCGGTGGCGAGGTTGAGCATGTCCTCAAAGTCGATGTATTTGCTTCGGGTGAGTTGCGCTTCCCACTCGCTCCAAACCCTCTCAAACAACGCCAGAAACATGCTGTGCCTGAACTGGAAATCGCCTGCCACCCCTGATTTCAGTTCCTTTTTGAGGTTTGCCAAGTCAAGTCGGTTGCTCTTGGCGTGGGTCATGAACGAGCGGAACGTCCTTGCCAGTCGCGGATTTTCAATCGGCATCCGTCCTGTGACCGGTCTATCCGGATTGGGGTCAAGCGTGACTCCTAGCATTTTTAGCTGTTTCTCAAGATACTGGAATGCCTTGCCCGACCAAAGCTCAGCTACTGTGGTCTCAAGCAACTTCGTTGCGTTAACTGCATGGACCTGTTTTTTCCACACCATGCCTTCCTTGTAACCAACAAACTCAGGCGGCGGTTCGCCCTTGGCATCCAGTGCCCAGTGCTCCAGGTAGGCGTTGGCGTCCGGAAAGTAGAAATCTGGCCGGTATTGACGGTGTTGAGGGTCGGCCGTATCCACTTCATAGGGACCTTCGTAAACATACCGAACGCCGTGGTAGAAAAGCCAGTTGGCAATCAACTGCTCACCACGGCTTTTCACGACCTCGTTATTGAGAGTCCAGAACCCTTCTTGCCGGGTGTTGCGGTCCCAGGAGTCAGGTGATTCAGCTTCTTTGCCGAACTTTGGCAGGTCCTGGCCCAGCACGACGCGAAACAGATCCCATGAAGCCCGAAAGCCAGTGTCACGGTCCTTCAGGTCGTCGACGATGGTCAGCAGTTGCTCCAGGTCCGTGCCATTTTCAACCCAGGGTGCCAGGGTAGGGCGTTTGCCTGTTGCCAGCCCGATAACTTCCAGGCCAAAGGCATGGAAAGTCTTGGCCACCACTTTTTCTGCAGACAAACCCAGCGGACCGAGCCGGTCTTTGATGCGCTGCCGCAATTCCGAAGCCGCGTCGTTGTTAAATGCCAGAAGCAGCATACGGTCAGCTTCAAAGTAGCCATTCTTGAGTGCATAGCCAGCTTTGGCCACCATGGTCGATGTTTTACCGGAACCTGCTGATGCCACCAGCAATACACGGTTATCGAAACACACCACCGCTCTGGATTGCTCTTGCGTGAGTGGCGACTTTTCCACGCTGTCAAAAAAGGCTTTGGCATCGGTCAGTTGTTTGTCCAGATGTCGTTCGTTAACACTATCCGCAAATGAAGAAAAGTCTCGACGCCAGAATTCAAGACCTTTCTGCACTTCAACTGGCTGACTTTCGAGGTGCCGAATGACTTCAGGTGTAGACAATAAATCGCCCAAATCCGAAGGTTTGCTCTCGCTGTGGCGTTGGACAAACTGGGAGGTCAGCCAGCCTTTCTTACGCAATTGCTCTTTGCTCGCCTGGAGAACCGTTTTGGACCACGCAAGGGCTGGGGCTGTGACTTTGTCGAAGCTCTTGAGAAGTGCCTGAACCCGCTCTTGATGTCTTGCCTGCTCAACGGCAGTAGCGATGGCTCGACGTAGCGCTTCTGCTTCATTGTTGGGAATGCCATCGAGACTTTGGCTCTGGCCGTTGCGAACAGGAAATTGAAGCGCAGCCCAAAAACTACCTGGAACAACTTTCACTGCCTCCAGGCTCAATACGCCCCCAGTCTGAGCCTTTCCACCAACCGCAAGGGAAAACTGGTTGCCTTCAAGGGTCAGCCGCCAGTCTGGCGCGCCAGTAAAGAGTTTTCCTGGCCCAGTTGGCCCCCAGCTTTGAGCCACGATCGGAGTTATCGAATTCAGTTAGCCACCCGAGTGCCCTTGCAGCGTGGAAATTGCGAACACCCCCAGAAGGCCTTCCCAGCGTTGGTTCCACGCTTCGCATCTCGAATGACCATCTGGCTGGAGCACAGAGGACAATTGGGGGCAATACTGGCATTGGTTTGGTGCTGGTCGGCACTGAATGAAGCAGCCTGTTTCCTATGCTGTACCCAGGACAACAGAGCCGCCACACAAAAAAGAATGGGCAAGATGAATTGGCCTGCTGTCGCCAGACCTTTGAGGATCGCGGGCATCATGTAGCTTGACATTTGTCCAGGCAAAGCCGCTGCGACAGTCGTCGGTTGGCTCACATAGGCATGCAGCGTCAAGTAGCTGATGACAGCCAATGCCATCGCGGCCCACCATGGTAGCTTCGACGCAATGGCAACAAAGTCTTCCGCTGGGCTAGTTCTTGATCTACGCTTCACAGGTTCTCCCCGATTGCAGTTTTATGTGAGTGCATCATAAATTGCGTTGGTATGAAGTCCTGCAATTGACATTGTGAACGTTGCGAAATCTTCACATGTGCGATGCCTATTCAATACCGCTGTTCAGGCTGTGCAATTAACGCAGCCACATCACCCCTGGTTACCGTTTGCCGTTTGCCACCAGCGACGGCCCCTGGCCCCGAATTCGTCAAGCTCCGTTACCTACAATGCGCGCCCCTCAGCAACGAACCCGGTCCCGACACCTCGCCCATGAATATCATCGTCAACGAAGAACTGAAAGCCTACATTGATCCGCTGACACCGGAGGAATGCGAGTCGCTGGAGCGCAGTATTCTGACGGAAGGGTGCCGGGATGCCCTGGTCTTGCGGGGTGAGGTGCTGATTGACGGGCACAACCGTTTCGCCATCTGCCAGGCGCATGGTCTTCCGTTTCAGACCACCCAGAGTACCCTGTTCAAGAGCCTGGAAGATGTTCATCTGTGGATGATTGATCAGCACTTGGGTCGGCGCAGCGTGTCCGACTTCCAGCGCGGCGTCTTGGTCCTGCGCAAACGGGAAATTTTTGCCGCCCGGCGGGCCCGCACTCAAACTGCGGCGAGTTTGGATACGGCAACGCATGCCGCAGAGGGGTCAGCAGATAGGCCGCCCTGGGAGGACGCTGAACCCTCCAGTCAGGTTGCTTCGACAGCGCCGCTGATCAGTCGTGAAGACATTGCCAAAGCGGCGCGTCTGAGCAGCAGCCAGGTGGTGCTGATCGAAAAAATCCAGAAACAAGCCACGCCTGAACTGGTGGCCGCATTGAAATCCGGCGCGATCTCCCTCAACGCTGCCGCCGCCGTGGCCAGTTTGCCATCCCAAGACCAGGTGGCTGCAGCCGGCGGCGGATCTGACGAACTCAAGCAAGCCGCCAAACGCGTGCGCGAGGCCAAGCGTAAGCCACGACTCGTTGCTGATGGACCCAGCGATCAGGAGGAGGGCGCACAGGCATCAGAATCCGATTCATCACCTGACGGAGTCCAAGCGCTCAGGAAACGCATTTCTCAACTGGAAAAAGAAAACCACGCTTTGCGTCAACAGGTGTTGAACCTGCTGGAAAAAAGCAGTCTCGGTGCCTGACCAAATTCGTGATATTCAACCTCTGACTGAGGGTTGATAAGACTTTGCGGTCTCAATCTGGCAGCGCTTGTTGAACGGGTAACTCCGTCCCAGCGATTAGCCGGTCAGAATGGTACTGGCGCATGAAATCCATGCTGTCCTGTGGTTTGGCACGTAACCAGTGGTCGTAGCTGTCAGGTGGCAAGATCACCACCATGCGTTTTTCGTCCACGGGCTTGTGAAACTGGCACATCAGCGCATGGCCATCGGCATTGATGGTCAACATGGTGAAACTGTGCAGCAGACCTTTGGGTGATTTCCAGGCCGACCACAGTCCGGCAATGCCCATCGGCTGACCGTTCGCATGGGACACCCGGGTGGCGATGGCTTTGCCACTGCGCCAGTCCGGCTCAAAAATGGCATCCACCGGGATGATGCAATGCTGTGCCTGTTTCCACGCATCCCGAAAACTGGGCTTGACGGCCACCGTTTCACTGCGGGCATTGAAGGTCTGGCGGCCGATCTTGGTGTCGGTGGCCCAATGCGGGATCAGGCCGAACACGCCAGAGACGGCTTCACGCTCGGGGACGGC
>JBBQLQ010000201.1:0-5372 GCA_038328055.1 Burkholderiales bacterium | reverse complement strand
TTCGCCGCTGGCGTAACCTTTCAGAAAAAACGGCACGCTGAACCAGATGATGGCGCTGCAAAACGGCAGCAGGAAAAATGTGAAGCCAAACACGTCGATCCAGGTCTGCGTGCGCTTTTGAAAGCGGCTGTAGATCACGTCGATCTTGACGTGTTCACCGTTGAGCAGGGTAAAGGCCGACGCCAGTAAAAAAGTCGCAGCAAACAGGTACCACTGCACTTCCAGAAAAGCGTTGGAGCCAATGTTGAGTGCTTTGCGGACAATCGCGTTGATGGCGCTGATGACGACAGAGGCCAGAATCAGCCAGATCACGTGTTTGCCAATGAAACGGTTGATCCCGTCAATGGCATTCGAAAATTTCAGCAACGCTTGCATGTTGACTCCAGAATTAGAACGTATCGAAACAGCCGATAGAGCAGTGCGGCATCAGTCTTAGAGCGTAACTTCTGGCTGCTGAAAATTAACGCTTGACAGGTATTTTTTTACTAGGGTAAATACTGATCGATGCTGGTTTTTTGGGCAAAGTCCCACCAAGGCAGCGCCCGGCGCAGCGACAGCACCTGGCCGCTTTGCACCGGTGCATACCCGGCAATGGCGGCCACGCTGGTCTGCCATTCGGACGTTTGCAGCAGGTGCAGCAGGTTCTGAACGCCGGGTTGATCCAATGCAGATTTCAGGCACACCAGGTGGTAGCGCTCATCCATCAGGGGTACAAAGTCCAGCCCGTTTTGCAGCGCTGCGGCGGCAATGCCCAGCCCCGCATCGCATTGGCCAGAGGCGACCGCTTGCGCCACGGCCGCGTGCGACGGCTCGCTATGGTTGTAGCCGACGATGTTGCTTGCCTCAAGGCCGGCTTTGTCCAGCAGTTCATCCAGCACCACCCGGGTGCCCGAGCCCAAAGCGCGGTTGGCAAAGCGGGCTTGACGCGTTGCGACATCTTGCAAGGATTGCAAGCCCAGCGGGTTGCCCTTGGCCACCAGCAGTCCTTGGGTGCGCTGGGCAAACCCGATGATCTTGTGCTGGCCCGGTTGCAACAGCGGCTTGTAAGTGCGCTCGGTGCGGGTCTTGCGGTCGGTTCCAAGCAGCGTATGAAAACCCGCCATGACGCAACGCCCCTCGTTCAGAGCGCGAATCGCATCCACGCTGCCCGTGAAGCGCACGTCCAGGTGCAAGCGGCTGGCATCGGGCAGCGCATCGCCATGGTCTGCGTTGCCGCGCAGGGCGTGTTCGCGCAACTTCGAGATCGCCTCGTCGTGGCTGGCGTAGAGAGTGAGCACATGCACGCTGTCGTCGAAAGCCAGTGCAAAGCTGCGCTCCAGTTCGGTGCGCAGGGCTTCAATTTGCGGGGCCAGGCGGGCTTGCGCCTGGCGCTCGGCCCACATCAGTTTGGAGGCGAACTCGGTCAGGCGTGCGGACTGGCCTTTCTCCCACACCAGCAGCTCGTTGCCGAGCTCGTTTTCCCAGCGTTTGAGCTCGCCCCAGACGTGCCGGTAGCTCAAGCCCAGGGCGCGGGCACCGCCAGAAATGGAGCCTTGCGCGCTGACTGCCTGCAGCAAATCAATCAAGGGGTTGCGCACTTGCGCCGGGCTGCTGTCGCTTGAGAGCGTGTAGTGGAGTTGCAGCCTATGCACGGGGGTTCATATGGTAAGTGTTTGGATCAGTGGCTACGATAACCCAGTTCCAAGCCAACGTGTCGTTGCGAGTGCAGCGTGGGTGCGATTCAAAGTGATGAGCAGCAGAATCAAAGCATTGGGGTCAGAGCACGAGTTTTGGGGGCGACTGTTGGCAAGTTCACCGGCCAGCAGCCAAAATCGTGATCCGACCCCAAAGCCGATGCAGCACACCAGTTTGAATCGCACCCGTGCAGCGTGGCAATCCATGCTGATATCGTCATTGCGAGCGTAGCGCGGCAATCCATGCTGATATCGTCATTGCGAGTGCAGCGTGGCAATCCATGCTGATATCGTCATTGCGAGCGTAGCGCGGCAATCCATGCAGTCTGTATCCATGAATTGCCGCGTCGCTGCCCGCCACGTCGCTACGCTCCTCGCGGCTAAAGGCTTTTGACTCGCAATGACGAGTGCAGATGATTTAATTTTTTGTTGTATGACCTCTTTTTCTGACAGCTTCGCCACGGCGCTGCAACTCATCCTTTCGCTCGATTCGAGCTTGCTGGCCATCGTCGTTCGCTCCTTGTCGGTCAGTGCCACGGCATGCCTGCTGGCCTGCGGCCTGGGGCTTATCCTTGGAGCCTGGCTGGGTGTGGCGCGCTTTGCCGGGCGCGGCGCGGTGCTGACCGTGCTCAACACCTTGCTGGCGGTGCCGTCGGTGGTGGTGGGGCTGGTGATCTATTTGCTGCTGTCGCGCAGCGGACCGCTGGGTTTTCTGGGCTGGCTGTTCAGCGTCAAGGCGATGGTGCTGGCGCAAGCGGTGCTGGTGCTGCCGGTGGTAACTGCGCTGACGCGCCAGGCGGTGGAAGACGCGCAAACGCTGCATGGCGAACAACTGCAGTCGCTGGGTGCGCGGCCCTTGCTGCGCAGCCTGTTGCTGGCGTGGGACGAGCGCTATGCTTTGCTAATGGTGGTGATCGCCTCGTTTGGGCGGGCGGTGTCGGAGGTTGGCGCAGTGATGATTGTGGGTGGCAATATTGACGGTTTCACCCGCGTCATGACGACGGCCATTGCGCTGGAAACCAGCAAGGGCGATTTGCCGCTGGCGCTGGGTCTTGGCATCATTTTGCTGGGTGTGGTGCTGTTGCTCAACATGCTGATTGCGTTGGTGCGACGCTGGCGCGAGCGCCTCGATTCGGGCGAGGGGCGGCCCAAGGAAGAAGCTGGTATGACCGTCAGCCCGTCTGCTGCGCAACACCTGATGGCTGCGCGCCAGTCCGAGTCATGATGCCGGTCTTTCATTTGCAGGATGCCTGCGTGGCCTTCGGGCACACGGCCAACCCGGTGCGTGCGCTCGATAGGGTGAGTCTGAAGATAGCGCCCGGTGAGCGCGTTGCCCTGGTGGGTTCCAATGGCTGCGGCAAAAGCACGCTGCTGCGCTTGCTGCATGGGCTGATTCCCGCCACTTCGGGCAGCCTGCAGGTGGCACCCCATTTGCGCCAAGCCATGCTGTTTCAAAAACCTTACCTGATGCGCCTGTCGGTGCAGGCCAATGTGGCGTTGGGCCTGTGGTTGCAGGGCACGCCCTGGGGGGAAGCCAAATTACAAGCGCTGTTGGCGCTGGCGCGGGTCGGTTTGAGCGAACTGGCTGGGCGCAACGCCCGCGCCTTGTCGGGCGGCCAACAGCAGCGCGTGGCGATGGCGCGCGCCTGGGCGCTGGCACCGCAAGTGCTGTTGCTCGACGAGCCCACTGCCAGCCTGGACCCGCACGCCAAGCGCGAGGTGGAAGCGCTGATGGCCGAATTTGCCAGCGCGGGCAGGGCGGCGCTGATGCCGATGGATCGTGGGCGATCCCTGCTTGCGCAGGGGCTGCTTGACGCCACTGCGCTTGGCCCGGTGACGCTGATTTTTTCCAGCCACAACCTCGGCCAGGTCAAACGCCTGGCCAGCCGGGTGATTTATCTGGAACACGGCCGTGTGCTAGCCGATTTGCCAGTGGCTGATTTTTTTGGCGGCACGCTGCTGCCAACGCACTACCCTCAAGCGCACTTCTTTGTAAAAGGCGAAACGGTATGAATAGCACGGATAAATTTAAGTCATTTAGGCCTCTAGCCCCCGTTAAATATGCGCAGATAGCTATTATTTCAATAGCGATGATGGGCGTGACGCTGAGCGCAGTAGCGCAGTCGATCGTGGTTGCATCGACCACCTCGACCGAGCAGTCCGGGCTGTTTTCGGTGTTGCTGCCCGAGTTCAAAAAAGCCAGCGGCCTTGAGGTGAAAGTGGTGGCGCTGGGCACCGGCCAGGCCATCGACATGGGTCGCCGGGGCGATGCCGACGTGCTGTTTGTGCACGACAAGGCGGCTGAAGAAAAGGTCGTGGCCGAAGGCTTTGCCGTGAAGCGCTTTGAGGTCATGTACAACGACTTTGTGCTGATTGGCCCCAAGGCCGACCCGCTCAACACCAAGGGCAGCGACATCGTTCAAGCCTTCAAAAAACTGGCGACTGCCAACGGTGCCTTCATCAGCCGCGGTGACAAAAGCGGCACCCACGCGGCCGAGTTGCGCTTCTGGAAGATGGCCGAGCTGACTGACAAGCCCGGCACTGGTTACAAATCCTGCGGCTGCGGCATGGGCCCGGCGCTCAACATGGCGTCGAGCACCGGTGCCTATGTGCTGGCCGATCGGGGCACCTGGCTTAATTTCAAAAACCGGGGCGATCTGGCGATGCTGGTGGAAGGCGACAAACGCCTGTTCAACCAATACGGCGTGATGCTGGTCAACCCGGCCAAGCACCCGCACGTCAAGGTGGCTGAGGGCCAGAAATTTGTTGACTGGGTCACTGGCAGTCTCGGCCAAGCGGTGGTTGCCAGCTACAAGATTGGCGGCGAGCAGCTGTTTTTTCCGAATGCGGCCAAGTAGCACCACACGCCGCGTGGCCTCGCGCAAGTTTGCGTGACCGTCATAATTCGCGCATGCGAACTTCTATGACTTCCTTTTGAGCAATGCGTCGCCAGCAGGCGATTGCCAACCATGTGCGCGCTGATATGCCCCAATTTCAGACTTCCTGATGCGTATAGGCACAATTTGCTTTTTTCAGGAACAGGACTGGCACTTGTAGGAGCGGCGGCAGCCGCGAATTCGGGCTTGTAGGAGCGGCGGCAGCCGCGAATTCGGGCTTGCCAGCCCTCCTACAAAGTAACAACCAGGCTTTCACCTTTGCCAAATGGATTGCGTGCGGATCAGGAAGTCTGACCTTCAGACTTCCTGATACGTAAAGGCACAATTTGCTTTTTTCAGGAACAGGACTGGCACTTGTAGGAGCGGCGGCAGCCGCGAATTCGGGCTTGTAGGAGCGGCGGCAGCCGCGAATTCGGGCTTGTAGGAGCAGCGGCAGCCGCGATTTCGGGCTTGCCAGCCCTCCCACAAAGACACAACCAGGCTATCACCTTTGCCAAATGGATTGCGTGCGGATCAGGAAGTCTGACCTTCAGACTTCCTGATGCGTACAGGCGCAAGTTGCTTTTTTCAAAAATAGGACTGGCACTTGTAGGAGCAGCGGCAGCCGCGATTTCGGGCTTGTAGGAGCGGCGGCAGCCGCGAATTCGGGCTTGTAGGAGCAGCGGCAGCCGCGAATTCGGGCTTGCCAGCCCTCCCACAAAGTCACAACCAGGCTTTCACCTTTGCCAAATGGATTGCGTGCGGATCAGGAAGTCTGACCTTGACTGCAGATGCGCCGACGCTGACCAGGAGCATGCGCATT
>JBBQLQ010000200.1:0-5413 GCA_038328055.1 Burkholderiales bacterium | reverse complement strand
CGCGCCGACAAAGCCCTTGAGCCCGAGCATGATGCCCACGTCATACGAGGTCAGCGTGATGGGGGTGACCAAAATGCCGCCCATGGCGCCGATGGCGGCCGACATGGCAAAGCTCATCAGCAGCACCCAGTTGGTGTTGATACCCACCAGCTCGGCCGCAGTCCGGTTGTGCGAGGTGGCCAGCATGGCCTTGCCGTGTAGGGTGTGGTTGAAAAAATACCAGAGGGCGACCACCACCACCGCGGTCACGCCCAGCACCCACAGGCTTTGCGGCATCAGGGTAGCGCCCAGAATTTGCAGCGGTACGTCACCCGAGAAAGCCGGCAGGCTGAAGGTGCCTTTGCCCAGCCAGACCTGGATCAAGCCACGGATCACCAGCGAGGCACCGATGGTGATGATGATCAGTGTGACCGTTTCAGCCCCTTTGACCGGTTCAATCGCCAGCTTCTCGACCACGATGCCCACCAATGCTGGCACCGCAATGGCCAGCGCCAAGGCCACAGGCAGAGGCAAACCAGCTTGACTGAAAAACACCGCCAGCATGCCGCCGAGCATGATGAATTCACCTTGGGCGAAGTTGATGACATTGCTGGCGTTGTAAATCAGCGTGAAGCCAAGCGCCGCCAGCGCGTAAGTCGCTCCGACGGTGATGCCGGAAAACAAAAATTGAAGAAACTCGGCCAGCATCATGCGGCTCGCATCGCATCTGTGGGATGCGTTAATTGAATCTGGTGCTCAGGCATGCGCTGTCTCCTCTTGAGTGAGTCGGGGATTGACTCAACTTCTTGCTGGAAGCGAATTCTGAATTAAGGAACTAGTTCTGTCAATCAATATTTGAAATTTTTTTTAGTGCTGACTTGGCACATTGAATTTCAGCGGGTACTTGACGTTGGCGGCGTTGATCGGCACCAGATAAGCTATTAAAAACAGAGCTATAGACGCTTTTCCCATGTGGGCTATAGCCTGTTTCATCATCAATGCGCTCTGACCTTAGCGGCCTGACTCAAACGGTATTGCCGTGCCCCAGCCGCAGTGACAGCGCCTGTGCGGAGTGCTTCAGGGCGGTAATCACCGGGCCCTGCAAAGACAGATCAATCATGCTTTTAACGCCGATGACCAACATGCTCAGCGTGATTTCATGTTGGAAGTTGAAAACCGGTGCAGCCGCTGCGGCCACCCCGGGCACCAGGTGGTAGTCGTTGACGATCGAGACCCCGTCGCGCCGAACGTCAGCCAGCATGGCCTCGACGCTGGCCGTACTTTGCAGTTCTGCTGGCAGCCCCTTGGCGGCTCGCTCGCGGCTCATCAACGCCGCTGTGGTCGCAGCGGGCAACCAAGCGGCAAAGGCGCGGCCACTGGATGAGGTGAGCACCTGCAGTGCGGTGCCAGTGACGACATTGACGGTGATCGGTCGGTAGGGCCGCATGGAGCGGATGATCACCGGCCCGTTGTCGCTCCAGACTGCCAGCGCGGTGGTTTGGTTGACCTCATCGCGCAGGTCCGAAATGGCAGACAAGCCCAGTTTGATGCGATCAAGACGGTCTACTGCCACCAAGCCCAAACTCAGCGCGAAGGGCCCCAGGTCATAGCGAGAGGTCAGCGGGTCTTGCTCCACCAAGCCTGAACGCACCAGACTGACGATGTAACGATGCGCCTTGGAGGCTGGCATATCGGCAGCAGCAGCAATCTCTTTGAGCATCATGGCACGGTGCCCGCCGCTGATGGCACGCAAAATCGCCATGCCGATTTCAAACGATTGCACGCCATTTTTTTTGTCACTGTCGGGGCTGGTTGCCGAATCAAAATCCGTGGTCATGTTGGAGATTCCTTGAGGTTCGAGGGGTTCAAGCAGCCAGTTTTCACCCGGGTGCGCGCATCAGCGCCTCAATCTCCGCCACGCTGACCGGCACGTCGCGGGTAAGCAGCTCGCAGCCTTGGTCGGTCACGATGGCATCGTCCTCGATGCGGATGCCGATGTTGTGAAACTGCTCGGGCACATCCGGCCCAGGGCGCACGTAAATGCCGGGCTCAATCGTCAGCGCCATGCCGGCGCGCAAAATGCGGGCGGGGCGGTCTTTGATGATCTCACCCGTCAAGGCATCCTTGCGTTCGCTGATCTGGCCAATTTCAGACGGCTCGGTGTAGGCACCGCAGTCGTGCACATCCATGCCGATCCAGTGGCCGGTGCGGTGCATGTAAAAAGGGAAATAGCTGCGATGCTCAATCACGTCGCTCAAGCTACCGACTTTGTTTTTATCCAGCAAGCCAACATCCAGCATGCCTTGGGCCAGCACCTTTACCGCTGCATCGTGTGGGTCGGTAAAACGTGCGCCGGCTTTGGTGGCGGCGATGGCGGCCTCTTGCGCTGCCAGCACCAGCTCGTACAGCGTGCGTTGCGGCCCGCTGAAAACACCGTTGGCCGGGAAGGTGCGGGTGATGTCGCTGGCGTAACCATTGAGTTCACAGGCGGCGTCAATCAACACTAACTCGCCACTGCGTACCAAGCCGGCATCGGCGCGGTAGTGCAGCACGCAGGCATTGGCCCCGGCGGCCACGATCGAGCCATAGGCGGTGTGCTGCGAGCCGAGGCGGCGAAATTCATGCAGCAACTCGGCATCAAGGTGGTATTCGCGCACCTCTTTGCCCGCGCGCAGCATGCTGGCGCTGATCTGCATGGCGCGGATATGGCCGCCCGCGCTGATTTGTCCGGCGCGGTGCATCACGGCTTGTTCGTGCGCGTCTTTGACCAGCCGCATCTCATCCAACAGGCCGCACAAATCGCGCTGCTGCTCGGGTGCCAGCGTGCCATAGCGCACCCGGGCGCGCAGGCTGCCGAGCCAGCTGTCAATGCGCGACTCCAGCCCCTTGTGGGTGGCAAACGGGTACCAGACGGCATCGCGGCCGTCCAGCAGGGCTGGTAACTTGGCATCCAGCTCAGTGACTGAATACGCGGCATCCAAGCCTAGCGTTTGGGGCGCGGCATCGGGCCCGAGGCGCAGGCCGTCCCAGATTTCGCGCTCGACATTTTTGGGCTGGCAAAACAGCGTGGTTTCCCCGTCACCGGTGATCACCAGCCAGGCCTTGGGCTCGGTAAAACCGCTGAGGTAGTAAAAGTAGCTGTCGTGACGGAACAAAAAATCGCAGTCGCGGTTGCGCTGCTGCTCAGGAGCGGTGGGCACGATGGCAATGCCGTTGGCACCAATGGCTTGGATAAGCTGGGCGCGACGGCGAGCATAGATGGCATTGGAAGAGGTCATACGGGTTACTTTGGTGGCTGAAGTGGTGCTGAGGTTAACAAGGTTTTACCCCGAGCGAGGGGCTTGGACTCCACCCACACCACCAGCAGCAAACCGGTCAGTACCAATGCCAGGCCGGCAAAGGCGATGGCCCCCGGCCTCTCGCCCACCAAGGCAATCGCCAGAACAAAGGCTGTGACCGGCTCAGCCAGCGCCAGCGTGACACCGGTGGCGGCCGAGATGCGGCACAGGGCGTGCCCAAACAGCAGGTAAGCAATACCGGTGGCCACCACGCCAAGATAGCCCACCATCACCCAGCTGGCGGGCGTTGCACTGAACGAGTCCGCCAGCAGGGCTGCCAGCGGCACCGCAAACACCGCTGCAGTGGTGAACAACAAGCAGGTCGCAATTTCAGGGGTGGTGATGCCCACCAGATGCTTGCTGACCAGCGTGTAGGCTGCGTAAGCCAGACCAGCGCCCAGGCACAGTGCCAATCCGATGGCATCAAGGCGCAGGTCTGCACCCGTGCCCAGTAGCATCACACTGATGCCGATGATGGCCAGCGCGGTGCCCAGCCACCAGATGGGCCGTGGCACCTGGCGGGCTATCGTTGACTGCAAAATCCCCACCCAGACCGGGCCGCTGCCAATGGCCACGGCCGTTCCAATGGCCACGCCGGTGGCTTTCACACCGGCAAAAAAGCACAGGTTGTAGGCGGCCATGCAAAGGCCACCCAATAGCACCCAGTGCCAGGCTGCGCGCAGCGGTGGTGCGGCGGTAGAGGTACTCAGCGCCGTTCTGGAGCGGCCCATGAGCACGATCAAGGCAAAGAACAGGCTGGCTACGACCAGCCGCAAGGCACCGATCCAGTACGGAGAGGTTTGCAGTGATGCAAAGGTTTGTGCCGTGCCGGTGGTGCCCCACAAGGCCGCAGCGGCTAGCGCCATAGTGACACCGGACAAGGAGGAAGTAGTGTTTTTCATGCGCCAATCGTGCAGCAGGCGCATGCCGCAAATGTCGAGCAACGCTTGACCTTTGGCTAAAGTCTCGCGCGCAATTGCCGGGCACCTTGGGTTCGGTCACGCTTGAGCGCAAAAGCCAACGCACTCGCCGAGCGGTAGCCTACTTGCTGTGCGGCGGTCTCCAGCGGTACACCTTGACGCAACATTTTGACTGCGCGGTCAAAGCGGCGCGCGCGCAAATAGGCTTGCGGCGTCAATCCAGTCAGTTCCAGCAACCTGACATGAAAGCGTTGTGGACTCAAAAAGAAGCGCTGCGCCATGCGTTGGGTGCTCCATGGCTCATGCAGGCCGGTGTCGAGTACGCGATTCAACTCTGCCAGATCAATGCCCCGGCGCGCCAGAATCCGTGGGGCCTGAAGCACCTGGGCAAGTTGCAAATTAACGTCTGCCAGGTTAATGCTGTTGCGGCAAGCCTGGGTTACGGCGAAGTTGCGCACGCGGTCAACACCGGCTAACGCGGGGCAGTCAATGACAAACATGCGAACGTCTTGCGTGGCAAAAAAGCCGTGATTTGTTCCTGCCGGAATGACCATGCCGCAGGAGCTGTCTGCAAAAGCACTGTGTCCGTCAATCTCCAGCGCCATGCGGCCCTGCAAAGCGAACATGATCTGAGCATGGTCATGCGCGTGACATAGATATTCGCCGCTGTAGCGCCGAATGCCGACGCTAATATCGCGGATGGGGGCGTGTTTGGCGGGCATGGCAGAAGTATAGGAAGGCAGCGAATAATATACGTCTTAGGCGTATAAGACGTACCCTGCGATACGAATTTATCGAGTCCAGTCTGTTCTCCAAGATGGTCTATGACTACTTCAGTGAAGAAGGTTACACAGCGTTTCAGCGGTTCTTGCTGGAGCATCCAGGAGCAGGTGATCTGGTCAAAGGCTCAGGCGGTGTGCGCAAAGTGCGCTGCTGATCATTTATGCGCAAAAGTGTGCGCACCAGCATCGCCGGTGCTGTACTGAAACAATTGAAGGAGTCGCTTGATCATGATGACTGATGCAGAACTGCTAGCCCGTGATACCAAACGCGACCTCGGTGCCGAGCTGTTGACCGCTGCGCGCGAACTGCAAGCAGGCAGATTGGCGCGCAAAACCACCTTTGAACCCTTGCCTGATGGCAGCGTGCGCCGTACCGTCACCTTGGGCGATGGCA
>JBBQLQ010000199.1:0-5423 GCA_038328055.1 Burkholderiales bacterium | reverse complement strand
AATGCCAATGCCAATGCCAATGCCAATGCCAATGCCAATGCCAATGCCAATGCTTTAGCCCTGCTTCACATCACTTTGAATCGCACCGATTGGGCATGGAAAGCCTGGTTGTTACTTTGTGGGAGGGCTGGCAAGCCCGAAATCGCGGCTGCCGCCGCTCCTACAAGTGCCAGTCCTATTTCTGAAAAAAGCAAACTGTGCCTATACGCATCAGGAAGTCTGAATTTGAGCCTGACCCGCTTTTTCTGCCCTCGGCTCTTCTTACGACTACACATCGTGACAATTTCACCGATCGGTAAAAAGCCGACATTTTTGTACTCGAACGCGCCTTGAGTGGCAATGACAGGTAAGAACCTTTGGCTACTGGACTACGGTGCTGCACCGTCCTCTGTGGACAGGGTTGACCCCATCAAATCATGTGCGAATGGTGGGACATCTTCGGTTGAAAACGGAGCTTGCATGAGCTGGTTTTACAACTGGCTCAAGCGCGACAGCAAAAGGGTAAAAAAGGCAATTCGCCACAAACTTGCGGTCTTGCAGATATCAGGTAGACCCAAGCGGCCAGAGTTCCAATTCGAGCCTAGCCACTTTAAGCCGCAGCGCGACCGCGCTGTCCTCAGTTGATGAATGGCGCAATTTGCAACCTTGATGGCCTGCACGCTTACCTGGCTGCGGTTCACAATGCACGCTGAATCAAAAAACCTACCGGAACCCTGCCATGACCATTCTGGAGACAAAACTCAACGCCCGCTCTGCCGATTTTCAGGTCAATGCCGCTGCCATGCGCGGCCTGGTGGATGATCTGAACGCCAAAGTCACACAGGTTGAAATGGGAGGCGGCGACGCAGCCCGCGCCAAACACACCGGCCGTGGCAAGCTGCTGCCGCGTGACCGCGTGCAGATGTTGCTGGACCCCGGCACACCTTTTCTTGAACTCTCGCCATTGGCCGCTTTGGGCATGTACCCGGACCGCGATGGGTCTGACAGCGCTCCCGGTGCGGGCATCGTGGCCGGCATTGGCCGAGTAAGCGGCGTGGACTGCATGATCGTCTGCAACGATGCCACCGTCAAAGGCGGCACCTATTACCCGTTGACCGTCAAGAAACACCTGCGTGCGCAGGAAATTGCCCAACAAAACCGTTTGCCGTGCATATATCTGGTCGACTCGGGCGGTGCCAATTTGCCCAATCAGGACGAAGTGTTTCCGGACCGCGACCACTTTGGCCGCATCTTTTTCAACCAGGCCACCATGAGTGCGCAGGGCATCGCGCAGATTGCCGTGGTGATGGGCAGTTGCACGGCAGGCGGCGCTTATGTGCCGGCCATGAGTGACGAGGCCATCATCGTCAAAAACCAGGGCACGATCTTTTTGGGTGGCCCGCCGCTGGTGAAAGCCGCCACCGGCGAGGTGGTCACCGCTGAAGATTTGGGTGGCGGCGATGTGCACACGCGCCTCTCAGGCGTGGCCGACCATCTGGCGCAGAACGACATGCACGCCCTCAAGCTGGCGCGCACTGCCGTCAAGAATTTATATAAAAATAAGCCTCTAGCCCCCGCGGATCATGCGCCAGCAGCTCCTAAATATGCAGCAGATGAGTTGTATGGTGTGATCCCAGTGGACACCCGAAAACCCTTTGATGTGCGCGAAATCATCGCCCGCATCGTCGATGATTCCGACTTTGACGAATTCAAGTCGCGTTTTGGGGCCACGCTGATCTGCGGTTTTGCCCGCATTGAGGGCATGCCGGTGGGCATCATTGCCAACAACGGCATTTTGTTTTCCGAATCGGCCTTGAAAGGCACGCACTTTATCGAAATGTGTTGCCAGCGCAAGATTCCGCTGGTGTTTTTGCAGAACATCACCGGCTTCATGGTCGGGCGCAAGTACGAAAACGAAGGCATCGCCCGCAACGGGGCCAAGATGGTCACCGCCGTGGCCACCGCTGCCGTGCCCAAATTCACCATCATCATTGGCGGCAGCTTTGGCGCGGGCAATTACGGCATGTGCGGTCGTGCTTTCAGCCCACGGTTTTTGTGGATGTGGCCCAACGCCCGCATCTCGGTCATGGGTGGCGAGCAAGCGGCCAGCGTGCTGGCTACCGTCAAGCGCGACGGCATCGAGATGAAAGGTGGTGCGTGGAGCATGGAAGAAGAAGAAGCTTTCAAAGCCCCGATTCGCCGCCAGTACGAAGACCAGGGCCACCCGTATTTCGCCACGGCCCGCCTTTGGGACGACGGCATCATTGACCCGGCCGACACCCGCCGTGTGCTGGCGTTGGGCCTGAGCGCGACGCGCAACGCGCCGATTGAAGACACCCGGTTTGGCCTTTTCCGGATGTAAGCCATGAGCTCACTCACACTTGATTTTTCCGCGAACGTGGCCAAGGTCACCCTGAGTCGCCCTGAGGTGCGCAACGCCTTCAACGACGAGGTGATTGCCGAGCTGACCCAAGCCTTCACCACGTTGGGGCAGGATGCAGGCGTGCGCGCCATCGTGCTGGCGGCCGATGGCCCGGCCTTTTGCGCTGGTGCTGACCTGAACTGGATGCGCCGCATGGCCGACTACACGCATTCTGAGAACCTGGCGGATGCGGCGCAGCTGGCCGAGATGCTGCGTGTTATCTACAGCTGCCCCAAGCCGACCGTGGCACGGATTCAGGGGGACGTTTATGCCGGCGGCATGGGTCTGGTGGCGGCCTGCGACATGGCGGTCAGCGTGGACAGTGCCAACTATTGTCTAAGCGAAGTCAAACTCGGCCTGTACCCGGCAACGATTAGCCCGTATGTGATCCGCGCCATGGGCGCGCGCGCCGCGCACCGCTACTTTTTGACCGCCGAGCGCTTTGATGCGGCGGAGGCTTTGCGCATCGGCTTTGTACACGCAGTGGTCGCCGCTGACCAACTTGACGCGCAGGTCAATGTGATGGTTGCAGCGCTGGTGAGCGCCAGCCCCAACGCCGTGCGCGAATGCAAAACCCTGCTGCATGACGTTGCGGGAAAAGACATGGATGCTGCGTTGATCGCCCGCACCGTGCAAGGCATTGCCAGCATTCGCGTCAGCGTAGAGGGCAAGGAGGGCGTGCAGTCATTCCTGCAAAAACGCAAACCCAATTGGCTCATTTAGCGTGAAACAAAAACTGCATTCGCGGCTGCCGCCGCTCCCCTATCCCAGAACGCAGACCCACCCTGTAGGAGCGGCGGCAGCCGCGAATGGGCTGTCTCATGATTGCGGGTACACGCAAGTGCGCTCAAGAAGTTAACCAAGGACTCTCATGTTCACAAAAATCCTCATTGCAAACCGGGGCGAGATCGCTTGCCGAGTAGCTGCGACAGCGCGGCGCATGGGCATCCAGACTGTGGCGGTGTATTCCGACGCGGATGCCAACGCCAAACACGTGGCCGCCTGTGACGAGTCGGTGCACATTGGTGGCAGCGCCCCCAAAGACAGCTATTTGCGCTGGGAAACCATCATCGAAGCCGCCAAAGCGACGGGTGCGCAAGCGGTGCATCCCGGCTACGGTTTCCTGAGTGAAAACGCTGAATTTGCCCAAGCTTGTGCAGCGTCCAGGCTGGTTTTCATTGGCCCGCCACCTTCAGCCATGCAAGCCATGGGCCTCAAAGCCGAGTCCAAACAGCTGATGGAAAAGGCCGGTGTGCCGCTGACACCGGGCTACCACGGCGCGGACCAAGACCCTGTGCTGTTGCAGCGTGAAGCCGATGCCATTGGCTACCCGGTGCTGATCAAGGCCAGCGCGGGCGGCGGCGGCAAAGGCATGCGCGCTGTGGAAAAATCCGCAGATTTTGCCGAAGCGCTGGCCAGTTGCAAGCGCGAGGCGATCAACAGCTTTGGCAGCGACGCAATGCTGATTGAAAAATATGTGCAGCGCCCGCGCCACATCGAGTTTCAGGTGTTTGGCGACACCCTGGGCAACTACGTCTACTTGTTTGAGCGCGACTGCTCGGTGCAGCGCCGCCACCAAAAGGTGCTCGAAGAAGCTCCTGCGCCAGGCATGACCCCCGAGCTGCGCGCCCAAATGGGCAACGCCGCGGTGGCCGCAGCCCGTGCTGTCAACTATGTCGGTGCCGGCACAGTCGAGTTCATCGTTGAACAACGCCCCGATGGTTCCATGAATTTCTTCTTTATGGAAATGAACACGCGCCTGCAAGTTGAGCACCCGGTGACCGAAGCCATCACCGGGCAAGACCTGGTGGAATGGCAATTGCGGGTCGCCAGCGGCGAGCCGTTGCCGCTGCGCCAGGACCAGCTCACTATCACTGGTCACGCGATTGAGGCGCGCATCTGCGCTGAAAACCCCGACAACAATTTTTTGCCCGCCACCGGCACGCTTGATGTGTACGAGAAGCCCGCGCACGTGTCGTTCCAGCCACCCGTTAACGCGCCCGACGGCAGCCGTGCGCGAGATGCTGCGTCGGTGCGCTTTGACGACGGCGTGCGCCAAGGCGACACCATAAGCCCGTTTTATGACTCGATGGTCGCCAAGTTGATCGTCCACGGCGACACCCGCGCCCAGGCCTTGGCCCGTTTGGATACGGCGCTGGCGCAAACCCACATCGTTGGTCTGACCACCAATGTGCAGTTTTTGCGCCATGTGCTGCACACCGATTCATTCGCCAATGCCAATCTGGACACCGGCCTGATCCCGCGCGAAGCGGCCGTGCTGTTCCACCAGGACCGTGTCGGGCTGGCGCTGGCAGCAGCTGCCGATGTGGCGCAAACCCTGCTCGATGAACGCCTAGCGCAAGGCGCTGACCCGTTCAGTCAAACTGACGGCTGGCGCAGTCACGGTGTGTTCACGCGTCAGTTTGAGTTTGACTATGACGGCGAGCACATCGGGGCCGCGCTGACCTATTTGCACGATGGTGCCTTGCAGTTCAGCGTAGGCCACGCCTCAGGCTTGCTGCAATTCACCGCCACGCAGCAAGGCATTGACCTGCAGTTTGCCGGCCAGCGGGTTTTCGTCAATGTGTATCGAAAAGGCGAGGTAGCCCATATACACACTGCGCAGGGTGCTACGCAAATAATAGCAATTGATCTGTTGGCCCATGCCGGTGAAACCGCTGCTGAAGGCGGCCGCCTGACCGCGCCGATGCCAGGCAAGGTGGTGTCCTTTGCGGTGCAGGTGGGCGACGTGGTCAAAAAAGGCCAGCCCTTGGCCGTGATGGATGCCATGAAGATGGAGCACACCATCGCCGCGCCCATCGACGGTGTCGTGGCCGAATTGCTCTACTCCCCCGGTGATCAGGTGGTGGAGGGCGCAGAGTTGCTCAGCCTCAGATAACCTGACCCCTACGGATTCCGCAAAGACCCCAATGCCGGCAAAATTTCATCTTTGTCTTGATTTTCCGATTTTCCAATTTCAGACTTCCTGATCCGCACGGAATCCATTTGGCATGGTGAAAGC
>JBBQLQ010000198.1:0-5526 GCA_038328055.1 Burkholderiales bacterium | reverse complement strand
GGCATGCGGATGGTGACGGGGCTCAAAAAGATCAGGCCGTGGGGCGTGAATTCGTAGGTGGGGCCTTTTGTCTGATAGCCCTCAGACCAAGCGGGTGCACCAGCGTCACTGCGTGCAATGCCGATGGTGACAGGTGTCGTCAGCGCACCCGCTGGAATCACAACCTGAACGCCGTCAGGCCCAGTCACCGTGCCACCAGCGGGACCGATCAAGGCGGACACCATGGCAACCGGCGGGCTGGGGCTGTCGCTACCACCGCAGGCTGCCAGCCCCATTGGCAGGCTGACACACACAGCCAGCCACAGCAGGGCAGTGCGCCACGCCCGACGCAAGATGTGGGCTACCTGGATTTGCATTTGATTGGGCGCAAAACAATTGCGGCGTGTGAGATCGTCCATGGGAATCTCCTGGTTTTCCTGTGAGAAGCAAGCGGACTCAATGTACAAGTTCAGGCGGTGCTGCAACAGTGCCGAAAGTCATGGGTGCTGAAAAAATATCAGTGATGCGAAGCATGAATAATAAAATTAAATAGACATCAAGCCCTTTTATTTATTACGTATTTTGCTATTTAAAATATAGCGTTCGATGCCGTCGAACGAAAACTCAATCAGGCGGCGGGTGTCCGTGCACCAGGTCGATCAGCGCTTCTAGCAGCACTTGCGCCGGTACCGGCTTGAACAGCACGGGCATGCCGGAGTCACTCACGCGCTGCATGCGCTCTGGAGCGGTTTCGCCCGTCACCAGCAGGAGCGGCAAGTCGGGCGAAAAGCGAGCGCGCAGACGCAGGGCGACGTTCAGTCCGTCAGCCCCTTCGGCCAAGCGGTAGTCGCACAACAAGGCATCAAAGGGCTGCTGCTGCGTGGTGGCTTGTGTGAAGGCGGCGAGCGCACCGGCTTCGTCTCGGGCAACTTTCACCACAACGCCGTAAGTGTTGAGCAACGCGGTCAGTGCATCACCGATGTCGGGTTCGTCGTCAATCAGCAAGATGTGTTGAGGCAAATCGCTAGCCTGAATCTGCCGGTATTGCGGAGTCGAATCCATGCACAGCAACGGCGGCTCAGGTCTGTCCCGGCGCTGCACCAAGACGTGCAGCACCACGCGAAACCGGGTGCCCCGACCCAGGCAAGACTGCACTTGCACAGGGTGGTCAAGTAGCTCGGAGAGTCGCCGGACAATCGACAGGCCGATGCCTAGGCCGTGTGCGCGGTCACGCGCTGGGTTGTTGATCTGATAAAACTCTTCAAAGATATGCTCAATGTGCTCGGGTGCGATGCCAAGACCGGTATCGCACACGTCGATCCAGACCTGTGCACCGCGTGCACGTGCCACCACCATGACGCCACCTTTAAGCGTGTATTTGATGGCGTTTTCCACCAGGTTGGTCAAGAGGCGTTGCAGCAGTTGCGGGTCGCTGCGCACGGCCAGCGGGCTGGCCCGAAAACGCAGCTGCAGACCTTTTTCGTCTGCGCGCGCGCCAAAGATCTGGTTGACTGCCTGAAACACTGGGCTCAGCGGGGTTGCCTGTAGTTTGGGCACGATCACGCCAGCATCGAGCCGAGAGACATCAAGCATGGTGTCGAGCGAGCTGCTTAGCGTCTGCACAGCATGCATCAATCGCGTCGCGAGGGCGTGCTCCGGGCGATCCTGCAATTCTTTTTCTATCACCGCACCAAAGAGGGCAATGGCATACAGCGGTTGACGCAGGTCGTGGCTGGCAGCGGCGAAAAATCGTGTCTTTTCGGCGTTGGCGCGCTGGGTCACCGCCATTTGCTGCGCCAGTCGGTCGGCCAGAGCCTCTTTCTCGAATCGCATCAGCAACGAGTTGGTCAGCAAGTGATGTTGCTGCCTAGCGAAGTGCAGTGTGGCGGCCAGATAGATGATGCAGCAGGTTGCCAGAAAAAAATGAACGCCATCAGCGCGCCACGCCAGTGCGGAAATCAGGCCAATCATCATGGGCAGCACGAAACTCAGCACGGACGGCCAGCGGGGTGCCACCGATGGCACCCCGGCGCTGGACAAGCCCATCATGACCAACATCATCAACGCGGTCATGGGCAGACTGCTGGCAGGCATGAACAGCCAGGGTGCCAAGCCCCAGATGAAGCTGTAAATCAACAACTCGCGAACCTGTCTGGCGGCCCAGAATTCGCTGCGCTCAATGGCCAGTGGGTCACGATGGTAGGCCGACAGCAATGGGTAGCGCAGCAGTTGCAGAAAATGCAGGGCGAGCCAAATCAAAATGAATGAATTGGGCGTGCGCCAATAGAAGACAGCGCACAAAGCCCAGGCCATCAAAGCATCTGCGAGGGATGAGCTCCAGGTGGTTGCATACAGGGCTGCGACTTGCTCGCGTAGCACCCGGCGGGCAGTCTCTGCGTTGGGTGCGGTGTGCGCAGTGGCGGCAGACACGTGTTTTAGCGAAGTTGACTGATCAGCTGTGCGCGGGAGCGTGCGCCAAATAGCAGCAGCAGGGCTGAGACGTGATTCTTTACCGTGCCTTCACTCAAGTCAGCGATGTCGGCAATTTGCCGATTTGATTGTCCGCTGAGAACCCAGTCGAGCACCTCGGCTTGGCGCGCGGTGAGGTGGATCTGTTCGCCAACAGCGGTGCGCACCATTCGCGGGCCGCTGCCGGTGCGACGTGGACTGTCTGGTGGGGACGTGCTGCGTGTTGGCGGTGCATTTTGCGCAAGCACACCCAGAGTCTGGATGTAGCGCTCCACGTCCTGAAGGTTGCCTGACTTGGTCAGGTAGGCGCTGGCACCGTCCGCGATGGCTTGGTTCATGAGCGCTGGGTCACTGATGCCTGACAGCACAACGACGCGGGCTGGAGGAAAGTGAGTCAGGAAACTGCGCAAGCCCGACAGTCCATGCGCATCCGGCAGGTGCAGGTCAAGCAGCACCAAACCAATGGCAGTTTGCTGGCGACGATAAACATGCAGCGCTTCTTGCAGGGTACACGCCTCAAATACTTGCATGCTGTGCCCGGTGGATGCGGCGTGTGACAGCACCAGGGTGCGCAAGCCCAGTCGGACCAGGTCGTGGTCATCGACCACCAGGATGCCGTTGGGCAGCGTTGCATTGGCTTGGCTCCATGGCGCAATTTGAGTCATGGGGGTATCTTAGGGCTTCCCCGGTGTAAATCCCCAGGAGTCATGCGGGTTCGTTGCGCTGCTAAGCTTGCAAATTTTTTACCCACAGGAGAAACCCATGCTGAATCAAGATCAAACACAGGATATGTCTGCCTTGCTGCCCGGTCAAACCACCGAAGCCGGTGCCAGCCGGCGCACTGCGCTCAAGATGGCACTGGGTGTGGGTTACGCCGCTACCGCCATGCCGATCATGGCGCAGACCGCCATCAAGACGTCAGCTGAAGGCTTGACGACGGGCGAGGGCGTTTACGATGTAGCAGGGTTCTCAGTGCCTTTTTTCTATGCCGCACCGGCGGGCAAGAAAAACCTGCCAGTGGTTCTGGTGATCCAGGAAATCTTTGGTGTGCATGAGTACATTGCCGACACCTGCCGGCGTTTTGCCAAGGCCGGCTACCTGGCGATTGCACCCGAGTTGTATGCGCGCCAGGGTGACCCGAGCCAGTATGGCGAAATGGCCAAACTGATGGCTGAGGTGGTCTCCAAAGTGCCTGATGCGCAAGTGATGGGCGACCTCGATGGTGCGGTCAAGTGGGCTGGCGAGAACGGTGGCAGTCTGAAGAAGGTGGGTATCACCGGCTTTTGCTGGGGTGGCCGCATCACCTGGCTGTATGCCGAGCAAAGCAAGAACGTCAAGGCCGGTGTAGCCTGGTATGGTCGTCTGGTGGGCACCGCCTCGGCACTCACGCCCAAGCACCCGTTGGAGCTGGCCGCTGGCCTGAAAGCACCTGTGCTCGGCCTTTACGGCGGGCAAGATGGTGGCATTCCCCTGACCACCATCAACCAGATGAAAGAGGCATTGGCTGACGCTGGCGCAAAAGGCAATGCGGCCGCCAAAGCGTCAGAGTTTGTGGTCTACAAAGACGCGCCGCACGCGTTTCATGCGGACTACCGCCCCAGCTACCGCAAGGATGAGGCGGCTGATGGGTTTGCCCGTGCACTGGCCTGGTTCAAGGCGCACGGCGTCGCCTGAAACTTTGCGGGTCAGACCACTCGCGCAGCGACGTGCTCTGACCCCAGCTGATTAACCCTGCGCGCAGGGCCGGCTGGTGTCACTGCACCATTCGCTCCAGCTGCCTGCATACAGCGCAGTGCGGCCCAACCCGGCCACTTCCATGGCGATCAAGTTGGGGAGGGCGCTGACACCGCTGCCGCAGTGGTGCACCACCGTGGCGGGGTCGCGTCCAGCCAACAGGGTTTCAAATTCAGTCCGCAGCAGCGCCGGGCTTTTGAAGAGGCCCGTCGAATCCAGGTTCATTGCAAATGGCCGGTTCAGCGCGCCAGGAATGTGCCCGGCCACCGGGTCCAGGGGTTCCACTTCACCGCGAAAGCGTGGGGTGGCGCGGGCGTCCAGAATGGTTTGAATTGGCCGCGCCAGATTTTTTTCTATATTTTCAGTAGCTATCAGCGCAGTCTTCTCAAGGGCTAGAGGGTAATTTGATGCATGAAGTGCGGGTGGGGTGCCAGATGCCACAGCCGCACCGCTGGCCTGCCAGGCTTGCATGCCGCCATCCAGCACGGCACTGGCTTCATGGCCTACCCACTTCAGCATCCACCACAGGCGACCACAGTAATTGGCACCCTGGCGGTCATACACCACAACCTGCGTGCTGGGTGTCAGGCCCACGCTACCCAGCCAGGCGGCAAAAGTTTCGCGCGAGGGCAGCGGGTGGCGGCCGCCACTGGCGGCGTCTGACGCGCCTTTTTGGACGCTCAGGTGGCGGTCCAGATGGGCTCGCACAGCGCCGCTGATGTGGGCTTGCTGGTACTGCGCATCGCCCGCATCGGGCTGCATCAACTCAAAGCTGCAGTCAAACACCATGAGGGGTTGGCCGCTGGCCATCAGGTCTTGCAGTTGGGGCACAGAAATCAAGGTGGTGTACATGGGCGTTCTCGTCTTTCCTGGGTGTCAGTGTTCTTCAGCTGGTGTGTTGGGCAGCGCGCGCGTGCGCAGCACGGTGGCGGCCACGCCGCTGGCCACAATCAACGCCATGCCGACCCAGCCAATGAGGGTGATCTTGTCATCGAACAGCAGCAAGCTGTAAAACGCGGCAAACACAATGCCGGCGTATTGCAAATTGGCCACCAGCAGGGTGGCGCCCCGGCTGTAGGCGCGTGTCATGCACCATTGCCCAAGCGAGGCCAGTACGCCAATCGGGATGAGCCATGCCGTGGCTTGCCAACTGACGCTGTGCCATGCGGTAAAGCCGCTCCAGCCCACACCGACCAGCCCGGCTAGCGCGGTGCTGACGGAAAAGTAAAACACGGTGCGTCCCTCAGGCTCGCCCACTTTGCCAAGTGCGGTGACCTGCAAGTAGGCCATTGCCGCCCCCATGCCCGAGAGCAAGCCAATCAGGCCGGCAAACAACTGGTTTTG
>JBBQLQ010000197.1:0-5562 GCA_038328055.1 Burkholderiales bacterium | reverse complement strand
TCATTCGCCAGGCAGACGACCCCAAAGTGGCGTTGATGGCGCGCTTCAAGCTCTCAGAGCGGCAAGCTGAGGACATTCTGGAAATCCGTTTGCGTCAGTTGGCCCGACTGGAGGCCATCAAGATCGAGCAGGAGCTCAGTGGCCTGCGCGATGAGCAAAAGAAGCTCGAAGAAATTCTGGGCAGCCCCGCTGTGCTGCGCCGCCTGATGGTCAAGGAAATCGAAGGCGATGCCAAGACCTTTGCCGATCCGCGCCGCACGCTGATTCAAGCTGAGAAAAAAGTCGTGCTGGAAATCAAGGTGGTCGATGAACCCGTCACTGTGGTGGTCAGCCAAATGGGCTGGGTCCGGGCACAAAAGGGTTGGCGTGACCGCGCTGTCACGGCCGCGCCAGTTGAGTACAACTTCAAGGCCGGTGATGCGCTCTATGGCACGTTTGAATGCCGCACCATCGACACGCTGCTGGCCTTTGGCTCTAATGGTCGCGTTTATTCGGTGGCGGTGTCGCTGCTGCCGGGTGGGCGTGGCGATGGTCAGCCCATTACCAGCCTGATCGAGCTTGAAGCCGGCACCCAGCTGCTGTACTACTTTGCCGGCCCGGCCAACGCCACGCTGTTGCTCAGTGGCTCCGGCGGCTATGGCTTTATCGCGCCGGTCGAGGGGATGGTCAGCAAGTTCAAGGCGGGCAAGTCGTTTGTCACGGTCAATGAGGGCGAAAAGCTCTGTCCACCCTCTGTTGTGGCGTGCGACGCGGGGGCTGCGCCGCTGCCTGCGGCCACCCATGTGGCTTGTGCGTCCACCGGTGGACGGATTCTGACCTTTGAGATCGGCGAACTCAAAACCATGCCCACCGGGGGCCGCGGCTTGATGTTGATCAGCCTGGAAGACAAAGACACACTGGCTGGTGCCGCAGCCTACACCCGCAGCGTGCGCATTGACGGCATTGGCCGCGGCGGCAAGGTGCGCGATGAAACTCTTGAAATCCGCAGCTTGAACAATGCCCGCTTTCCACGTGGGCGCAAAGGCAAAGTGGCTGACCTGGGCTTCAAACCGGTGTCAATTACGCGGGGTGAATAGGTGGCGGTGATCCGGTCTGTGTGCTTCACCCCAGCGCACCAGATAGATTTTTACTTGTGGCGACCGGTGCTAAAAGACCCAGATGATGATTTTCTACTGGAGTTGGCCGTCAAAACCGATGCCGCCATCGTCACCTGTAACTTCAGACTTCCTGATCCGCCCGGAAGCCATTTGGCATGGTGAAAGCCTGGTTGTGTCTTTGTGGGAGGGCTGGCAAGCCCGAATTCGCGGCTGCCGCCGCGCCTACAAGTGCCAGTCCTATTCCTGAAAAAAGCAAACTGTGCCTGTACGCATCAGGAAGTCTGAACTTGGCAGATTCCAAGCGCTGAACAATTCAACAACAAGGTGCTGACACCGCGGGACTGTCGGTTGCCGCTGCGCAGCACGATGCGCTTTAACCTGACATGATTATTTTGTTACAAAAAAAGCCTATAGAGCTCGTATCACTTGCCTAAGCAGCTATCAAATTAATATCATTCAAGTTTGTTTTGTGACGTGAATGTTGACTTTGAAACGGCTGCCCTGAACCACTATTGGCAAACAGCGCAGCATCATTGGCCTCGGATGAAAATGAGCGCACCGCTTTTCCAATCTGCAAACGGAGCCGCACCATGTCTATCGCTACTGCTACTTTGTCTAATCTCAGACTTCCTGATGCGTATAGGCACAGTTTGTTTTTTTCAGGAATAGGACTGGCACTTGTAGGAGCGGCGGCAGCCGCGAATTCGGGCTTGCCAGCCCTCCCACAAAGTAACAACCAGGCTTTCACCATGCCCAATGGATTCCGTGCGAATCAGGAAATCTGAACTTCAGACTTCCTGATGCGTATAGGCATAGTTTGCTTTTTTCAGAAATAGAACAGGCGCCCGTAGGAGCGGCGGCAGCCGCGAATTCGGGCTTGCCAGCCCTGCCACAAAGTCACAACCAGGCTTTCACCATGCCACATGGATTCCGTGCAGATCAGGAAGTCTGAAATTGAATGTCTATGGTCGTCGGATTGACTGCCTTATCAAGGGTTTTGATCGCAGCGATTTCTCGTGCCGACAGCACGTCACGAAAAACGGGCGTGCCGCCCACGAACAGGCGACACGCCAGAGCCCAGGCATCATGCACGGACATAGGTCAGTCCTCGTAGACCGGCTGCAGGTTGGTGTCATCTGCTTGCGCAGTTGATTTCTGGGCGTTGAGTGTCTGTCCGCGCTGCAGGATGTGGTCAAGTGACGTCCGGAACAATTGCGTGGATCCGCATCCATGGCCCGCATTTGCGGGCATGAAAAAGCCCGCGCGAAGCGGGCCTCGGTTTCCAGGAAGCAAATAGTCGTTATTTGCTCTTAGACTTGCCTGCACTTGCCTTTTGAGTAAGTGCCGACGCTGCGACGGATTTGACTGCAGCTGACGTGCGTGGATTGCTCAACAGTTTTGATGCTGTCGATGCCACACGGGTTGATGTCTGTTCGTTCGTAGGTTTTTTCGTAGCCATTTTTTACCTCATAAAGTTCACGGTGATTGAAATTGCGGGAACCGAACTAAGGTCGGTCCCCGCAACCGGTGGATCAGGCAAATAGTTGCATCTGACCCGGGTGGGAACGCCAGTGTTGGCATACAGACTCACGGCGCCCGAATCGGAACCTGATGTATGCGCGCACAAAGACGCTCCTCCAACGGGTGTAGGCCATAGCCAGCTCCTCATGAAGATTGAGGGGGATTTAGCTTGCCCGCGCACCGCGAACTGGTAAGATTCGCCGTCTGTCCAAGACATGATGTGCATGGGTGGTTTGGTAGCCCCCTGTTCACCTCTCCAAAGGCTTCTGGAGTGTTAGTAGCACTTCAGAAGCTTTTTTTTGGTCTGCGCTTGCCTTTATGCAACCCCGGCAAAGCGCGAAATACCATTCAAATTCTTCCATCACGGGCAAAAGCAGCAAGTACAGCTACCATCGTCGCCCATGCCCCCAATCAAGTTAGATTTTTGATTGGTTGCCAGAATTCTACTAGTTTTGCAAAGAAGGAACAAGGCATTAGCTGATTTCCTCTTTTGGGAAAAGATATCTGAAATACTATTGAACGAAATGCTGACTGACCTGCCCGGTCTTTCCAATCAAATGGGACAGCAGACGGAAGTTTTTTGTTTCGTGACGGAGGCGGCCAGCGACGATTGCGGGATGTACGCCGATTTCATCTGCAAATGCAATTGCATCTTCAGACAGCAGGGTTTCCTTAACCTTGGCTGCGTCCCACCGATTTTTTGGAATCAGCGCTTCTTGCGCCATTTCGTCGGCTTCGCTTTCGATGTGTTCAGGGTTTGGACGATCCAAATCATCAATAAAGACTGGGTTCGCATCTGAGAGGTGATTGGCCACGTGAACCAACTCGTGGAGCAGTGCAAACCAAAAATTGTCGATTCGGTCATGACGAAGGGTCAGCGCCACGATGGGGCGGCCGTTATCCAACATTGCTGCACCGTCAAGGAAAGTACGCTTAAAGTGACTTTCGATTACGAGCGTGATGCCAAGGCGAGCCAGATATTCCCTGGCAAGCTTTGGACCTTCTTCAAATGCCGATAGCTTTGCCAGTTCACGCAACCATTCCGGCGTGACTGAGCCGGGCTTGTATTCTCGGGATAGGTTGGCTTCTCGTGCGCTGCGCACCACACACATGCGCCATGCCAATAGAGCCATGTCATCGGCCTGACGGTCGCCGCGCTGATGCATGGGCGCACGCAAAAAAGCTGGCTCCAGGTGTTTGGGCAGAAATTCACGCTTGAACTTAGTAACCAAGTCTTCCGCATAGTCCTTCAAGCGCTGGGCATTGCCTTTGAAGTCTCCAAAGCATCCGCGCTCCAGCATCTCTTTCAAAGGAAACCTGGAATAGTCGATGTCTGGGTCTTGACTAACAATCGAACTGTCGGTTTCCACATCCTCAATCAGGATGTCAGCGGGGATTCCCAGGCCTCGGTTGAGTCGCCGAATCATCGGCAGAGACAACGGGCGCTTACGGGACAGTACCTCAGAAACCTTGGAAATCGATCCGATGTAGGGAATCAAGTCCTTACGGCTGAGGTCCATTTGATCCATCCGGAAAAGGATGGACTCAATTGGGTCCACTTGCACAGGTGGAACCGTTTGGTGCTCGAAATCAGCAATCACCAGAGCCAGCAATCCAAGTTCATTGTCGTCATCGGAACCGGCGACAGGATCGAGCGACATAAGCGCAGAGAGGCGTGCCATTGACTCTGCGTAACCTTCGTTGCTCTTAATGATCTTTACGTTCATTGCGTTCTCCGTCTATTTTTCAATTGCTGCGCTGAAACAGCCTAAAACTTTTTCTTGTCGTACTCGGCATGAGTTCCCACCCACTCGACGACCACCAATCCGTTTTGATATCGCACTTTCACCACCAGCCGATACGTGTTGCCCTTGATGTTGAAAATCACACGGTTGTCTGCCAAAAAATCTGCGCTTCGGTACCGCCGCTTAATGTCTTGTGACGTCTGCCAGTGCTCACGTTCGACATCCGCCTGCCATGCGTCGAGCTGCCCACGTGAGTCCGCGTGTTTTTGTTTGAACTCCTCAAGGAGCGGCAATCCCAGTATTCGCATGAGGTGGATGGCGTGTTCATGATCAGACCGGCATTGTATTTCCCAAAAAGGGAAATGTCAACGGGTTGGTGATATCGACTCGGGAAGTGTGGGTGTGGCAGCTCCGCCTGAACTCGCTATGCTGCGTGAGCTGCGAAACGCCAGCGACCAACGAGGACGCTCGCAAGAAGCTCAAATCAAGATTGATCGGTGACGATTGGGCACCTCAGAATGGCGTTCATTTGCGCTAAAAATCTAGCTTGTGTGTGAGATTGGTTTAGATTCGAACCACCTTTCACCACCAAATAAACCCACATGGGTATTGAAAACCCCACTATCAAATCGGTAGTGTGTTTTTTTTGGTGCGTCATGTAGCCACCATGTAGCCAAGTCACACAGCACCAGCAAGTAGCCTCAGATAACCTGACCTGCGTGGCCCGGCGGTGACGTGCAGTTGTGCTGTGATGAAACGATAAGGACGCGCGCTCGTTTTGGTCGTGGCTAAAGATCGGCATACCCGAGTGAAAGTAGGTCACTGTTTGATCAACTCTGGAGAAACTCAGCGTGGGCGTGATCTCAGTGGCTCCGCTGGGGAACAGGGGTAGTACGAGTTGCGCCATGGTCGGCTCGGTAAAACCCGGGGGAATGCTGGTTCGATGCCCGAGTTTGGTTAAATGAAAACCAGCATCTTCGCAAAATCCGAGCGACTTCGAGCGCTGCGTGGCAAAGAAATTTGAACATCTCGCAACGCGTTGATTAATAAGGGGTTTGGCTAAGTCACCGAGAAAAAATAACTTGAACATTCTCCATCTTGCATGCGAGCGCTATGCTGCGTTGCAAAACACTTGTGTGGCCAGCCACACGGCGCGTTCTGCGCCTTGCCTAGCATCTCGCCTGCAATCGGATAATTGT
>JBBQLQ010000196.1:0-5615 GCA_038328055.1 Burkholderiales bacterium | reverse complement strand
GGGTTTGTTCGGGCGACAGGGCCTCTTGCATTTCGAGCGATTGGACAACTGCCTCTACTGCCAAATCCAGTGCGGGTTGCCGCAGCGCGGAGGGTGCCTCTGCGGTATCGTCCGGTGGGTCCGGGGCACAGTCTTTGTTGCGCCGGGCTGGCGCTCTGGTGGTCATATGGCGTACTCCGGTAAGTTCTGTCGCTAAGGCGTGGGCGAGAATGCCACGGTGGATTGCCGACACGAGAATAGGCGCGACCGTGTGAGCAGATTGTGCGTTATCGAACCGACGGTGATCAACAGGCACAACATGTCCACGCTCAGCGCGCGGTTTTGTTTTTCACAGCAATGGTGACGGAGCGTCGAAAGTGGGCGCAGGCTTGGCGAGATCAAAAAGCCAGGCTGCAGAACCGGTTTCTACGAGTCGTTTGCGGCCGCGAAAGCTGAGAGCCAAGATCGGCAAGATTTTCAATGACCAGCGGTGCACCGTGGAGTGATCAACAAAGATGCCTCGCTCTGTCTGTCATTGTTGGACATCGCTTACTGCGACAAAACCAAAAATCATGAAGCGCGAGGGTTCCCCTCTTCGTCTTGGGTAGCGCCACGGCTGCCCCAAAACTGGCTCCGCTTGATGCTGAAAAATGCGTTGACGTTGCGCGCCTTGACCGAGCCGGCCCGCGCTGGTTTTGCAGGCGCTTTCTCACTGTCTCGGTGTCTGCTCGGAATTTTAAAAAGGAATGCCATGCGGCGCGTAATCGGAGTTGGAGTGCTTGTGCTGGCCATGGTGCTGGCCGCACTGTGGCGGGTCAGGCAGCCGGACTTGGTGCGCATCGACATCGTTCCCTTTACCGAGGTCAATGCGTCTGTGGTCGAAGGTTTCAGGGCGGCGCTGGCCGAGCGCGGTTTTGTCGAAGGCAAGACGGTCGAGTACAAGATCATGCCTGCCGATGGCCGGATCGACGCGCCGGAGCCAAGCTGGTTGAACTGATGACCAGGAAGCCCAACCTGGTGCTGGCGGTGTCGACCCCGTCGGCCCAGAGTGCCTACCGGGCGACCCGGGCAAGCGGCACGCCGCTGGTGTTCGCCCCGGTGACCGATCCGCTGAATGCCAAGATCGTCAGCAACCTCAAGCATCCAGGCGAGCAGGCAACCGGTATTCGTCTGGAACCCAGCAACGGCCTGCGCCTGCAATGGCTGTTGCGTGTTGATCCCCGTGTACGCAGCGCCTATATTCCCTGTACGAGCAATGATGCCAACGCGCTGGGGTCATTGAAGCAGGTTCAGGAGGCCGCCCAGGCCCTTGCCCGCATCTTGAACGATGCCGATGTTGCGCCACATCATGTCGGGCTGGAGATCACGGGTGCGATTCAAACTGGTGTGCTTTGACTTTGCTGCACATCACTTTGAATCGCACCCGGAGATCACGGAGAGTTTGTTGATCGACCGGGTTAATGACGTGGCGGCGGCGCTGGAGGAGCTGAGTCGCATGGGGCTGGAGATTTCGGTCATTGACTTTGGCACCGGTTACGCCAGCCTCAGTTACCTCAAGCGTCTGTCCATCGATAAGCTCAAGATTGACCGTTCATTTGTGAACGAACTGGGACAAGACAGGGATGACGGGGCCATTGTGACGGCGATTGTTGCCATGGCCCACAGCCTGCAAATGCAGGTGGTGGCCGAAGGCGTGGAAATCGCTGGGCAGCTGGCCTTTTTGCAAGCATCGGGATGCGACCAGTACCAGGGTTATTTCTTCAGCAAGCCGGTGCCAGCATCTGAACGGGTGTGTCATCTGGCGACCGCTCAGACGCGCCGGGCTGAGGCTTTGCTGCTTCCGAGCTAAAGTTTTGCATCCGGCCGGGATTCACCTGGGTATCAGCAGCAACACCGGGACAGTCGGGCACATCAGCGCCAACGGATTGCTATTAATTAAATAGCTGTAAGCGCATATTTCATAAGGGCTAGAGCCCTATTTTCCATTATTTTCTAGGTAGCGGCAGCGCTGCACCAAACTTGCTGCGCTTGATGCTGAAAAATGCTTTGACGTTGCGCACATTGGCATCTGCCGTGAACAGCCGCTGCGTCAGCGCCAGGTAGTCGGGCATGTCTTGCGCATGCACCACCAGCACAAAATCGGGCCCCGGCGACACCCGGTAACACTGCTGCACGGCATCTTCCAGGCCCACGCGTTGCGCAAACGATTCAAGCGCCGACTGGTCTTGCCGGTCCAGCGTGATCTCAACCAGCGCACACAGCCCGTGGCCAATCACCTGCGCAAGCCGGTCGACGCTGAGCACGGCAATTTGTCGCTCGATCAAACCCGACTCATGCAGCCGTTTGACGCGGCGCAGGCAGGTCGGGGGTGACACATGCACCAGTTCGGCCAGTGCCTGGTTGCTCAGGGACGCATCCACCTGCAGGTGGGCCAGCAAAGCCAGGTCAATCGCATCAAGCGCAAGCGGGCTCATGCTGCCCTCCCGCGGCGTACCCACCACGGCCACAACAGGTTCAGCGCCAGCCCGACCATCACCAGCGCGGCCGCGCTCAATTTCCAGCCGGGCAGGCTTTCGCCCAGCCACCAAGCCGAGCCGCCCATGCCAAACAGTGGCACCAGCAAGGCCATCGGCGTGATGGTGGCCGCGCTGTAGCGCCCCAGCAGCCAGCCCCAGGCGGCGTAGCCAAAAATCGAATTGCCCCACGCCTGCCACGCCACCGCTGCCCAGGTAAAGCCATCAGCGTGCTGCAGCCCGGCGGCCAGCGCGGGCCAGCCTTCCACCCACAGCGACAGCAGCGCCAGCGGTGGCACGGCAAACAGAGCTGACCACACCACATACGCCACCATGTTGATGTGCCCGGCCTGACGGCTCACCAGGTTGCCGCCGGCCCACGACAGCGCGGCCAGCAAGATCAACCCCAAGCCCAGCACGGTGGTGCTGCCGTCGGTGTGCGCCATGATCACGCCCAGACCTGCTGCGGCCAGCGCCAGGGCCAGCCACTGCACTCGGTTAAGCGACTCACCCGCCATGCGCATAGCCAGCCCAATGGTAAAAAACACCTGCGTCTGAATCACCAGCGAGGCCAGGCCGGGTGAAATATGCCCGTTCATCGCCACAAACAACAGGCCAAACTGCCCCACGCCAATCAACAAACCATACGCCGCCAGGTTGCGCCAGGGCACGGCCGGACGCGGCAAAAAGAACACCATTGGCAGCACCACCACGGCGAAACGCAGCGTGGCAAACAGCAGCGGCGGCATCTGGCCCAGGGCCAGCTTGATGACCACAAAATTGGTACCCCACACGGCGACTACGGCCAGTGCCAGCAAGAAATGTCGTAAAGACAATGAAGTTTTCATTCAAAAATAGCAGCTATGTGAAATAAAAGAATATATTGTCATGCACGGGAAATTTTAGTTCGTTTGCGTAAACATATTGAACACAAATTTCTTTCAATGGCCTCTAACATCAGGCACCTATTTTCTGGAGCAGTCTCTATGTGTGGCATTGTCGGCGCAGTATCCAATCAAAACATCGTTCCCATTTTGGTGCAGGGCCTGGCCCGGCTGGAATACCGCGGCTATGACTCCTGCGGCGTGGCGGTCTACGCCAATGGCTTGCAGCGCGCCCGCAGCACCTCGCGCGTGGCCGAGCTGATGGAGCAAATCAGCACCTCCCACCTGTCGGGTACCACCGGCATTGCCCACACCCGCTGGGCCACGCATGGCGCGCCCGCGGTGCACAACGCGCACCCGCATTTCAGCCACGGCCCGGGTGCCGATGCCTATGAAAAACCTGGCCACATTGCGCTGGTGCACAACGGCATCATTGAAAACCATGATGAACTGCGTGCCACCTTGCAAGCCAAAGGCTATGTGTTTCAAAGCCAGACCGACACCGAAGTGATTTGCCACCTGGTGGACAGCCTGTACGACGGCGATTTGTTTGAGGCCGTCAAGACCGCGCTGGGCTCGCTGCGCGGTGCGTATGCCATTGCCGTGTTTTGCAAGGACGAGCCGCACCGCCTGATTGGTGCTCGCGCCGGCTCGCCCTTGATTCTGGGGGTGGCTGCCGATGGGCAGGCGCACTATTTGGCCAGCGATGCCATGGCGCTGGCCGGGGTCACCGATCAGATCGTCTACCTGGAAGAAGGCGACGTGGCCGACATCCAGCTTGGCAAATACTGGCTGGTCGACAAAGCCTTTAAACCCTTGACCGCGGCCCAGCGCCCGGTCAAGACCGTGCACGCCCACAGCGGCGCGGCCGAGCTGGGCCCTTACCGCCACTACATGCAAAAAGAGATTTTTGAGCAGCCGCGTGCCATTGCCGACACCTTGCAAGGTGTGGACAACATTGCGCCTGAGCTGTTTGACGGGGCTGCTGCCAGCGCCGCGCGGGTCTTCAAAGACATCGACTCGGTGTTGATTCTGGCCTGCGGCACCAGCTACTACAGCGGCTGCACCGCCAAGTACTGGTTGGAGAGCATCGCCAAAATCCCAACCCAGGTCGAAGTGGCCAGCGAATACCGCTACCGCGACTCGGTGCCCAACCCGCGTACTTTGGTGGTTACCATCACCCAAAGTGGCGAAACCGCCGACACGCTGGCGGCCCTGCGCCACGCCCAAAGTCTGGGCATGACGCACACCCTGACGGTGTGCAACGTAGCCACCAGCGCCATGGTGCGCGAGTGCGAGCTGGCCTACATCACCCGTGCCGGGGTCGAAATCGGCGTGGCCTCCACCAAAGCCTTTACCGCGCAACTGGCCGGCCTGTTTTTGCTCACCCTGGCGCTGGCGCAATCGCGCGGCTTGCTCAGTGAGGCTGAAGAAGCGCGCCACATCAAGGCCCTGCGCCACTTGCCAGTGGCCCTGCAAGCCGTGCTGGCATTGGAGCCGCAAGTGATCGCCTGGTCGCAAGACTTTGCCGCCAAAGAAAACGCGCTATTTCTGGGCCGTGGCCTGCATTTCCCAATTGCCCTGGAAGGCGCGTTGAAGCTGAAAGAAATCAGCTACATCCACGCCGAAGCCTACCCGGCGGGCGAGCTCAAACACGGCCCGCTGGCACTGGTGACCAGCGCCATGCCGGTCGTCACCGTAGCTCCCAATGACGCGTTGCTGGAAAAACTCAAGAGCAACATGCACGAGGTGCGCGCCCGGGGCGGCGTGTTGTATGTGCTGGCCGATGCCGACAGCCACATCGACAGCGCCGAAGGCCTGCACGTGATCCGTATGCCCGAACACTACGGCGAGTTGTCGCCCATGCTGCACGTGGTGCCGCTGCAATTGCTGGCCTACCACACGGCTTGTGCGCGGGGTACAGATGTGGACAAACCGCGTAATTTGGCCAAATCTGTGACGGTGGAGTGAGATTCGCAGGCGCTGTCCATATCTGCTACTCTGGAAGATTTGAAAATTTCTATGTAAATCAAGCACTTGCTATCACATGGCTATTGCTCTCCCCAATCGCCATCGGACTCCCCCCCCCCAATTGGGGGCGATTCAAAGTGATGTGCAGCAGAGTCAAAGCATTGGGGTCAGAGCACGAGTTTTGGGGGGCGACTGTTGGCAAGCTCACCGGCCAGCAGCCAAAATCGTGATCCGACCCCAAAGCCGTTGCAGCACACCAGTTTGAATC
>JBBQLQ010000195.1:0-5742 GCA_038328055.1 Burkholderiales bacterium | reverse complement strand
AAGACAATTGGCCCAACATGGCAGATGCCAACTGGGCAAAAGACATCCACGCCTATTACGGCATCACACCTTACTCTGACGGCCAAATCTAAGCGGGTGGCTGCGCCTTATGCAACATTGGCGCAGCCATTCGCGATGTTGCAACGTCTAAAGTGCTGCCATCGCAGACCAGTTTCAGCGCCGATACAACCGTGCACCATGATGACGGGATGCCCGTGACCCCAGTCCTTGACAAAGAGTCGGGGCCGTTGCCGGTGATGATGCAATTTCAGACTTCCTGATCCGCCCGGAATCCATTTTGCATTGTGAAAGCCTGGTTGTGGCTTTGTGGGAGGGCTGGCAGGCCCGAATTCGCGGCTGCCGCCGCTCCTACAGGTGCCAGTCCTGTTCCTGAAAAAAGCAAACTATGCCTATACGCATCAGGAAGTCTGAATTTATGCTGAGTTCCTTTTCAGAGGTCCGCAAACAGTGCGGACTTTTGCAGTCTGTATTTTTTGACCTGGTTGCGCGGGTGTCGGTGCGCCATCGCGCCTTGTCAGGCCCGGAGTGCGGTGTTCAACTGGTCTACCAGCTCAGACCAATCGGCATCTGCCAGGATCTGCTCCTTCAGAAAGCTCGCCTGCGAGCTAGTCCAGAAGGCTGCGTTGGCCAGTGGCGTGGACGGGTCAAGCGGGCTGTTGGCTTCCATGAACTGGCGAATACTGTTGTCGTCATTGGGCAAACCCAACTGTGCAAAAAGATCTTTGAAAAGCAGTGGCAGGGTTTCCATGGCTTTTTCCTTGCGTGTTGATTGCGGGGAGAAGCTCAGGCAGCACGCAGTGCAAGCACTGCGTTGGTGCCGCCAAAAGCAAACGAGTTCGACAACATCGTGCGCCCGGCAGCGCCTGCGCGCGCCGCGTTGGGCACGTAGTCCAGATCACATTGCGGGTCCGGCACATCCAGGTGCATGGTGGGCAGGGCCACGTTATGTTGTAGCGCCAGCAAGGCCAGCACAAACTCCATCGCACCTGCGGCACCCAGCAGGTGGCCGTGCAGTGCCTTGGTGGCACTGATCGGAATATTGGCGGCACGGGCACCAAACACACGCTTGATGGCCGCTGTCTCAATGCCGTCATTGGCCAGAGTACCCGTGCCGTGGGCGTTGATGGCATCAACCTCCTGCGCACTGATGCCCGCCGATATCAGTGCGGCAGACATGGCGGCGGCCTGCCCTTCGACGCTGGGGCGCGCGATGTGGTTGGCATCGGTGGTCAGGCCATAGCCCAGCAGCTCGCCGTGTATCGTGGCGCCGCGTGCCAGCGCATGCTCCCAGGGCTCCAGCACCACCAGTGCGGCCCCTTCGCCTAACACCATGCCACTGCGATTTTTTGAAAACGGTTTGCACGATGCACCAGGGTTGACGGCATCCACACTGGCCAGGGTGTGCATGGCCTCCCAGGCCTTCAGTGAGCCCAGCGACAGCGGTGCCTCAGCCCCCCCCGCGATGGCCACGTCCAGCGCACCGCAGGCAACGCGCAACCAGGCCTCTCCAATGGCCACGCCCGATGACGAACACGCCGTGGAATAGGTCAGGTTCGGGCCGCGCAGCGCGTTCTCGATGCCGACCCAGGCCGCTGGCGCGTTGTGCATGCCCTTTAGGATCGTCATCGGTTTGATGCGGTCGGATTGCTGTGCGTAAAGCGTCTGATAGCCGTCGTCGATGCTCAGCGTGCCAGCCATGCCGGTGCCCAGAAAGACACCCGCGCGCGCGCGCTCGTGCTCGCTGAGCACGCAGCGGGCATCGACCAGGGCGCGCCGGGCCGCCACCACGGCAAATTGGCTGACGCGATCCAGCAGTCGCTCTTGCGGTGGTTCGAAGTGGTCGTTGCCATCAAATTGCACGGTGGCCGCCAACGGTGCCAGTAGCCGGTGCGCACCCACCACGTCGAGTCGGTGTACAGCGGAGCGGCCCAGGCGGGCAGCCTCAAACACGTCGTGCGGGTTGTGGCCCAGCGGCGACACCAGGCCAATACCGGTGACAGCCACCCGCCTCATGACACCAGCTGCGTGTGCCCCGCCGCTATTGGCAGCTGGTTTGCCCGGTCCTTGTCGGCAATGAGCCGGTCGATAAAGAACACGACCTCGCCGAAGCTTGCCAACTGCACCGCCGCGTCGGGCATGACCAAGCCGAATTCATCCTCCATGGCAAAGATGAGTTCGGCCATGCCGATCGAGTCGATACCCAGGTCAACCAGCAGGGCACCGTCGGTGAGCCGGTCAGGGTTGAGCTTGTAGTCTTTCACAAGCAGGGTGCGGATGCGGTCAGCAGTGGTCATGGCAGTTCTCCATTGGGTGGTTTCAATAGGCTTACGTTGCTGGTAACGGCTGGCATCGGCCGGTATCGGCTGGTATCGGCAGCACAGGTGACCTTGCCACCCCAGGCCGCACCCGAGGTCAGCAGTGCCGGCCAGCGACGCAGCAGCGTCAACAGCGCGGCCGATGTGACAGGTCGCATGGCCAGATGGGCAAAGGTAGCCGCCAGACGCAGGCGTGGCAAAAAATGCCGATGCCATTGGGCTGCGTAACTGCGTTGTACGTCGGCCTGCCAGAGGGCACCAGGCGTGGCACTGCGCTGCCGACCCGCGTCAATCAGCGCTGTACACAGCAGCCACGCGGACTGCAACGCCATGCTGATGCCCTCCCCGATGATGGGATGCGCCTCACCCGCTGCGTTGCCAATGCGAAAGGCCTGATCGTCTGGCTTCAGTCGTATGCCGGGTGCCAGCGGCCCCGAGGCCAGCCAGTTGCCACAGCGCTGGGCACCTTGTAAGGCTTGGGCTACCCCGTGGCATTCGCGCTTGAGCATGGCTTCTACCACCTCGCCTGCTGGATGGCCCGGCGCACTGCGGCGCAAGACATCCAGCCGATCGGCGCGGATGCAACAGGCCAGCGTGACGATGCCCTGGTCAGCCAGCACCATGCCACCATAGCCGCCATTAAAGGCCAGCACCGGCAGCAACCCAGCGGCCAGCAAGGTACTTTGAAAGTTGGCCTTGAAGGCCAGTAAATCACTGCCGCTGCGGGCCAGTCGCTGCACGCTGCGCTCTGCGGGCAGTGCCTCCCATGAGCCGTGCGCAAGAATCGCCACCGGTGCCTGCAACACCATCAGCCGGTCAGACACGGCCTGACGCACCGTCCATTGGTGGCCGCCTGGCGCACCGCTGATTTTCTGCACGGTCCAGGGCTGCAACACGACAGCACCCGCTGCGCGGGCACGCTCCAGCAACAAGCTGTCAAGCGTCTCGCGACCAAGCGCCCGACCCCAGGCGTGTTGCGGATGCGCACTGGCTGGCAGATCTGCGGTCACGGTGTGTGCGCCGTGCATAAAGGCAACCCGGCGCAGGTCAGGCCCGGCCAGGGTTTCAAAAGCGTCGCCAACACCCAGGGCATCAAGCAAGGGCAGGTTGCTCGCGGCGACACATTCACCGCATACCTTGCGGCGAGGAAAAGCGTGTTTTTCAACCAGACCAACCGACCAGCCCGCCCTGGCCAACAAGATGGCAGCACTGGCACCGGCCGGGCCGGCACCGATGATGAGGGCATCAAAGCGGGTTTGCATGGCGGTACGGATTCCGGTTGTCATGGGGCTGCGAGCCGGGTGCACGAAACGCCAGCAGGCAATGGCTGAACAAATGGGCCGGGTATTCCGCCAAAGTCCAGCCGAGGGCATCGGCTGGCCACAGCGCGCTCAACTCGGTGCCGCGAAAACCGGCATGCACGCTCAGCACCGCATCGACACGGGTCACCGCACTGGCACCCAATGCGCCAACCAGATGGCTGCCCGCCAAAGCCATCCAGGCCCGGCGCGGCTCACAGGCAAAAAAGTGGGCGCTGCGTTCGGCCACGGACGCCAACAGTCTGGTCAATTGCGGTGTCTGGAAATGGTGCAAGAATAGATTGGCCACAATCAGATCCCAGCGCGGTGTGTTGGTGGTGTCTTCTGCAACCCAATCCAGCACGTCCGCCACCTGGGCTTCAACTGTCCAGCCAACAGCAGCGAAGTTGGTCACGGTGGCGGGCGTCAGCAAGCGCTGCCGGTCCAGCAGCGTCAACGCCACCGCGGGCCAAACACCGTGCAGCGCCCGGGCCACGCCCAGCATCAAACTGCCATCGCCAGCCCCGAGTTCGAGCACCCGCAATGGTGCCAGCCGCTTGGTGCCGATCTGTCCCACTGGCAGCGATCGCAGGGCACGCAGCATGGTGGCGCGGGAACCCATGGCTCGGTGCAGCCGCTGCAGGTCGCGGCGCGAGCGCTGTGCTGCCGGATCATGCTCCGCCAGGCCATCCAGCAACTCAACCTCGACTTTTCTGACAGACATCATGGCCGCCATCAATCCACCTGCAACAAGGCACCGTGGCAGCTGAAACCCGCGCCAAAGGCCGACAGCCACCACCAGCCACCGGGCGCATCGTCCACCAACGCCGACTGCAGTACAAAGTAAACAAAGGCACTAGAAAGGTTGCCGTACTCACGCAGCATGGCGGCGCTGTAGCGCAGGTCACCTGGTTGCAACTCAAAGCGGCGCTCTACTGCCTGCAACACATCACGCCCACCCGCATGCATGATCCAGGTGCTCACATCGGCACGGCTCAGGCCCTCCCGCTGCAATACGGTGTGCAGGATACGCAGCGCGTAGTCGGCAGCCAGTTGCGGCACGGCACGCGTGAGCACATTGCGCAACATGCCCTGGCGCGTCTCAAACTTGAGGGCATCGCGTTGGCCGGGGTCCATCAGCGAACTCGAATCACACCATGCAATGCGCCTGACAGCCGGGTCACCCGAACGCGACAGCACGGCGGCTCCGGCACCGTCGCCAAACAGGCAGGCGCTGATCAGCACGCCCGGATCATCGTCCAGGTACATGGCGGCGCTGCTTACTTCCACACAGACCGATAGCACATGTTGGCAGGCCCCGGATACCAGCAAGGCGCGGCCAAGCTGCATGTTGGGCAAAGCCGCCGCGCAACCTTGGCCCACCAGATCGAAGGCTTGCACGTTGGCACGCAGCCCCAGGCGTTCAACCACATAGCCCGACAAGCCCGGACACAGATAGCCAGTGCAGGTGCTCACCACTACCGCATCCATGTCTGCTGCATCCAGCCCGGCAGCGGCCAGCGCGCGGGCACCCGCTGCGGTGGCCAGTTGCGGCGCATGGGTCAGGAAGCGCTGGGCCAGGGTGTCGGCATCAATCTGAAAAACCTCGTCCAGCGTGGCTACCGCCAGGCGTCTGACATCAATGCCGTTGTCGCGCTGCAGCACCGTGCGCGCAATGAGATGCGAGCGCGTACCAAGCCGGTTAAACCATTCGGACTGTTCAAACGCCCGCAGGCACTCGGCTTTGGTGTAGCGCGCATCTGGCGTGGCAGTGCCAACGCCGCGGATGAACATGTCACCCGTTGTGGTGGCAGCCAGCGTCATGGCTGACTCCATTCAGCGCGGGCAAGAATACAGGTGAAAGTAGGCATCATCATCGGACGAATTTACGTCCGGAGAAAACCTCAGTCTGTGCGATTGCGCACATTCAATTGGGAACCCACCAGCGGCACCCTGTGAACCGTGGTGAACGAGCGTGACGAACTCGGCAGCAACCTGGTGGCCACACGATGTGGGCAACGTGGTCTGGCGTGTCAGCGCCTCAGCGTAATGCCGCAATGCCGCATCCGGCGTGCGTTGCCGAACAGACCCAGGCCTGGCGTTTGCGT
>JBBQLQ010000194.1:0-5774 GCA_038328055.1 Burkholderiales bacterium | reverse complement strand
ATGGGCTGGGTTGAGGCTGCTGATGCCATCATCGCGTCGATGGGGCGTTCCATCAAGAGCAAGAAGGTCACTTATGACTTTGCCCGTCTGATGGATGGTGCCACGCAAGTGAGCTGCTCGGGATTCGGGCAAGTCATGATCGACAACATGTGAGTTTTAAATGTCGGCGGCAAATTGCCGCTGCGCACAAAAAGCCCCGAAGCGTCGCTCGCCTCGGGGCTTTTTGTTTGCGGGTCGCTCGGCCTAGATCACGCCATCGAGCATCATCACATCTACCAAGTCACCGATAGCGACATTGCCTTGCGTGTGGTGCAGCACGATCAAGCCGTTGGCGCGCACCATGGAACTGAGCACGCCCGAGCCCTGGTTTCCGGTGATTTTGACCTGCAGCGTGCCGTCTGGGGCAGACGCGACAATGCCGCGCTGGTATTCGGTGCGCCCCGGTTTTTTGCGGATGGCCTCGCTGCTGCGTGCCTTGAGCAAGGGTGGCGTGGCCGCGTTATCGCCCATCATGCGCAGCAGTGCCGGGCGCACAAAGGCCAAAAAGGTCACCATCACCGCCACCGGGTTGCCCGGCAGGGCAAATAGGATGGCTGAATTGTTACTATTATTTAAATAGCTATTTGCGCTTATTGCATAAGGGCTAGGGGCCAATTTAGCTCTTGAAAATTGGCCGACCGCCATGGGTCGCCCGGGGCGCATGGCGATTTTCCAGAAGGCCACATCACCGAGCTTTTCCATCATCGCTTTGGTGAAGTCGGCATCGCCCACGCTGATGCCACCGCTGGTGATGACCACGTCCGCCTGCAGTGCCGCCTGCGTGAAGGCGGCCTCCAGCGGTTCGGGCTGGTCGCGCACCACGCCTAAATCGACCACTTCACAGCCCAAATGTGTCAGCAGGCCAAACACCGTGTAGCGGTTGCTGTCGTACACAGCGCCTTCGCGCGGGGCCTCACCCAGGCTCAAAATCTCGTCGCCGGTCGAAAAGTAAGCCACTTTCAGGCGCCGCAGTACCGCCAAGGATTCAATGCCCAAACTGGCCACCAGCCCAAGTGCAGCGGGCGTGAGCAGCTCACCTTTTTGCAGTGCCGGCTGGCCTTGCATCAGGTCTTCACCTTTGAAACGCCGGTTGTCGCCGAGTTTCAAAACACCTGCAGGAATGGTAATGAGGTCACCGATGACACTGGCCAGCTCTTGCGGCACCACAGTGTCGAGCCCGGCCGGCATGATGGCCCCGGTCATGATGCGAACGCACTGCCCGTTGGCCACTTGGCCGCTGAAGACTTTGCCGGCCAGCGCGGTGCCGACCCGCGACAGAAGCAACGGTGCAGCGCCAGATAACTGTGCTCCGGCGAATGCGTAGCCATCCATCGCCGAGTTGTCGTGCGGCGGTACGCTGATGGGCGAAATCAGATCCGCGGCCAGCACCCGGCCCAAGGCCTGAAAAATGCCAACCCGCTCTCGCTGCGTGACTGGTTCCCCCAGCATTTTGAGGAAGTCCGTGACGCAATTGGCGCTCAGGGCTTGCGGGTCGTACGCCGCCAATTCGGCAGCAATTTGGTCCAGTGTTTTCATGCGCCTTGGCTTTCGAGTTGCTGCAGTTCGGCCAGCGTGTTGGCGTTGAAAAACGCGTGGGGGTGGTTGTCTGGCCGGTCAAACGGCACGACAACCGTGTTGTGAAGGGCCGTCCATGCAGCAACTTTTCGGCCCTGATTTTGGGTAAATTCCCGCAAACTTTCCAACAACGCAACGCGCAGCAGACAAAACACCGGTTGGGTGCGGATTTGCATTTGGCCATCGCGCCCGGCTTCAGGGGCGGCGGCCATGGCAATGTCGGCTTGCTGCGCGTCCAGCGCGTTAGCCAGACGGCTGGCTAGGTCAAGCGGCAACAGCGGCGTATCGCACGGCACGGTCAGCAGGTAGGGCGTTTCGCAATGCGCCAGACCGGTCAAAAAGCCCGCCAATGGCCCGGCGTAGTCAGCCAGTTCATCGGGGTAAACCGACACCCCAAAAGACTCGTAAACCGCCAGATTGCGATTCGCGTTGATGGCGATTTGGCCGACTCCGCGGCCCATGCGCAGGCGCGTCAGGGTGTGCCATGCAAGCGGCATGCCGTTGAAGCTTTGTAAGCCTTTGTCGACACCACCCATGCGTGAGCCACGCCCGCCTGCCAGGATCAGGGCCGTGATGTCAGATGCAGAAATCATAGTGAAGTCCAAACAGGATGTTTTGCCGCCGGGCGGCTCCCAAGGCAAACTGCGGCCCACTTGGCGGGCCGGGCGCCACACGGAGTCGGCCACCGTGGTGGCATATTAACCTCCGATGTAGCTCATTTCAACGCGTTTGACCGGTGCGCTGGTGTCGGGGCTCAAACTGCTGCGTTGTTCTGAATAGTTGTCTGATCGACCTTGCCAAATGTGGCCAATGGCGCTGGACAAGTCGGCATCTGAGGCATTGCCACGGATCAGGCTGCGCAAGTCATAGCCTTTTTCAGCAAACAGGCACAGGTACAACTGGCCTTCGGTGGACAGGCGGGCGCGGTTGCAGTCTTTGCAAAAGGCTTGCGTGACGCTGCTGATAACACCAATTTCACCGGCGGCGGTATCGTGTTGGCCGTTCGCATCAGCATAACCCCAGCGTTCAGCCGTTTCGCCAGGGTTGGAGGGCTCCAGTTGCACCAGCGGCAATTCGTTGTGAATGCGTTTGACCACCTCAGCCGACGGCAGCACATCGTTCATGCGCCAGCCGTTGGTGGCACCCACATCCATATATTCAATGAAACGCAGCACCATACCGCTGCCCTTGAAGTGCCGGGCCATCGGAAGAATCTGATCAGCGTTGGTACCGCGTTTGACCACCATGTTGATCTTGATCGGACCCAATCCAGCGGCGCGGGCGGCTTCAATGCCAGCCAGCACATCGGCCACCGGAAAGTCCACATCATTCATGCTGCGAAAGATGCCATCGTCAAGGGCATCGAGGCTGACGGTGACGCGCTGTAACCCCGCCGCTTTGAGTGCCTGGGCTTTGCGCGCCAGCAGTGAACCATTGGTGGTGAGCGTCAAGTCGAGCAGCTTGCCCCCGGGCGTGCGAAGTTTTGCCAGTTGATTGATGAGTTGCTCCAGGTTTTTTCGCAACAGCGGCTCGCCGCCAGTGAGGCGAATTTTTTGCACCCCGCGCGCGATAAATGCTTGGGCAACCCGGGTGATTTCTTCAAACGACAGCAGCGCCGAATGCGGCAGGTAGTTGGCGTAGTTTTGGTCAAAAATCTCTTTTGGCATGCAATAGTTGCAGCGAAAGTTGCAGCGGTCGGTAACGCTGATGCGCAGATCGCGCAGGGAACGGCCCCGGGTGTCGGTGATCAAACCGTTGGCCACTACGCGGTCGGTTGGCGTGAAGGCGGCAGCAGGCACGGGAAGGCTCACCGCGCGCAGATCTTGCAGGGGAATCACGCGGTGGGGGTCACGGTCTGTCATGGGGTTTTGAAACGAAATTTAGTCAGGATGAACAGCTGCAATGCACGGCCGGATGGCGCTGCGTACGCTCATCCAAGCGATATTTTGTCACGCCTGTGACATTCTCAAAGTAGGGCTATTGGCATTTGCGGGCCCAACAGCCCCCGACTTCAACGGGTGACCAGCGCCGGTCCCATTTCCTGCAGCGGGCCCAAGGGATTGGTATTGACCTCGACCTCCAGGACCTTGGGCTGGCCACCCCAAGACCGGTAGACCACCACATCATTGACCAGCAAGATGATTGCGTTGAGGCGCCAGCCGGTGGTTTCGGTGCGGCGTTTGAAATTCGTGAAATCGAGGAAAAAACCGCCGGTGCGCGCTCGCAGCACGCGCGCTGTCGTAATTTCCAAGCCTCGGCAAGCTTCACGTGCGTCCAGACAAGCCAGCACGCCAGGGTCGAGGTGCTCGCGTTTGAGCATGTTGCTCGGTACAAAACGCCGCACAATGTCATCGTGTGTGAGGATCACCGTATTGGGCTGCTGAACCGGGTCAAGACCCACTTTGGTCAGGGTGTCAGCGGTGCTGGACATCGGCACCAAGGCTTCAATGGCGTTGCGTGCTTCATCAAAGGTGTGGAACGGAGAGGATTCGGTTTGCGCCCTGGGCAGCAGGTGCGCGCAGCCGGAAAAAAGCAGAGACAGTGAGATCGCAGTGAAAAGTCGAATCGTGTTCATGATTTTCGCGGTGGTGCACTCAATTGTAGTAAAGGGACATCTTAGCGTTATGCTGCGCTGACCGATACGACATTGATCAAGTCCGAGGCAAACTTGCGGTTAGTTCGGACAGTTCTAGCGCATAAAAAAAACCCGCACAAGGCGGGTATTTAGCAAAGCCAGAGCGCCTTAGCCGCCGTGCAGCTTCATCATCACCGGCACGATCAGCAGAGCCACGATGTTGATGATCTTGATCAGCGGGTTGATCGCCGGGCCGGCCGTGTCTTTGTAGGGGTCGCCGACGGTGTCACCGGTGACAGCCGCCTTGTGCGCCTCGGAGCCCTTGCCGCCAAAGTTGCCATCTTCGATGTACTTTTTGGCATTGTCCCAAGCGCCACCGCCGGTACACATCGAGATGGCCACAAACAGGCCGGTCACGATGGTGCCCATCAGCAGGCCACCGAGTGCCGCCGGGCCGAGGATCAGGCCCACCAAAATCGGCACCACCACGGGCAACAGCGACGGAATCATCATTTCCTTGATGGCCGCTGTGGTCAACATGTCCACTGCGCGGCCGTATTCTGGCTTGGCTGTGCCTTCCATGATGCCCTTGATTTCGCGGAACTGGCGACGCACTTCAACCACCACAGCACCGGCTGCGCGGCCCACCGCTTCCATGGCCATGGCACCAAACAGGTAGGGAATCAAGCCACCAATAAACAAGCCAATGATGACCATCGGGTTGCTCAAATCAAAGGTGATGTGGCTACCGTAGGAGTCAAGTTTGTGGGTGTAATCGGCAAACAGTACCAGCGCCGCCAGTCCGGCCGAGCCGATGGCGTAGCCTTTGGTGACCGCTTTGGTGGTGTTGCCGACCGCGTCCAGTGGGTCGGTGATGTCACGCACGCTCTTGGGCATCTCGCTCATTTCGGCAATGCCGCCGGCGTTGTCGGTGATCGGGCCGTAAGCGTCAAGGGCCACCACAATACCGGCCATGCTGAGCATGGAGGTGGCGGCAATGGCGATGCCATACAGGCCAGCCAGGGCATATGCTGAGTAAATGGCAATGCAAACAAAGATCACAGGCCAGGCCGTCGAGCGCATGGAGACACCCAGACCGGCAATGATGTTGGTGCCGTGTCCGGTGGTGGATGCCTCTGCAATGTGCTTGACCGGGGCGTACTGCGTGCCGGTGTAGTACTCGGTGATGACCACCAGCGCCGCCGTCAAGACCAATCCGACGGCACAGGCCCCGAACAGCTTCATCTGGCTGCCGGTGGCAGTGATGGCGTTGTCAGGAATCAGCCAAGTGGTAACAAAATAGAAAGCAATCAATGACAGCACACCGGCCACCGCCAAGCCCTTGTACAAGGCCGGCATTACATTTTTCATGCCGGGACTGGCGGTGACAAAAAAGCAGCCAATGATGGAGGCCACAATCGACACCGCGCCCAAAGCCAGTGGATAGACAATCGCGCTGGTACCGGCCCCCGAGACCATCAGAGCACCCAGCACCATGGTGGCAATCAGCGTGACCGCATAGGTTTCGAACAGGTCAGCGGCCATGCCGGCGCAGTCACCCACGTTGTCGCCCACGTTGTCGGCG
>JBBQLQ010000193.1:0-5807 GCA_038328055.1 Burkholderiales bacterium | reverse complement strand
GCCCTTGACTCAAAACACTTGTCATTGCGAGGAGCCCCAGCGACGTGGCAATCCAGGACTTGCAGGGTGCATGGGTTGCCGCGTCGCTGTCGCTCCTCGCAATGACGGTTCTCTGTGGCGCGACCGCACCGGTTCATGGATAGGTAAAAGCCTTTAGCCGCGAGGAGCAGCGCGACGTGGTGGGTAGCGACGTGGTGGGCAGCGACGTGGTGGGTAGCGACGTAGTGGGTAGCGACGTGGCAATCCAGGACTTGCAGGGTGCATGGGTTGCCGAGTCGCTGTCGCTCCTCGCAATGACGATTTTTGTATTTCACGTTAACCTGCGAGTCGGCTGTCCGGCCATCGACAAACCTGATGATCAGAGCATCAAGTTCGTTGACCCAACTTACAAAACCCATCGGCCAGCGCCAAAACCTGCGCCAAGGCATCAGGCGCATCGCAGGGCACCACGCGGCGCTCAGGCATGCTGCGCAGCCAGGTGATCTGGCGCTTGGCGAGCTGGCGGGTGGCGGCAATGCCTTTGTCGCGCAACTCGGCCAGCGGCATCGCACGGGCTGCTTGGCCGGCTTCAACCTCACCCGCTTCAAACGCCGCCAACGCATCCAGATAGTCCCAGGCCTGGCGGTAACCCACGCAACGCATGGCGGGCAAATCGGGGTACAGGTCGCCCCGGGCTTTCAGTGCCTTGACTTCATCCAGAAAACCACCGGCCAACATGGCATCAAAGCGCTGGGCAATGCGCTGGTGCAGCCAGGCGCGATCAGTCGGCTCCAGCGAGATCAGCATGGATACACTCTGAATATTTACATCATTTAGGCCTCTAGCCCTCGTATTACCTGCGTTGGTAGCTATTGATTTAATAGTATGAAAGCTGGCAATTGGCAAGCCCGTGATGCGGTAGACCTCCAGCGCGCGGGCAATGCGTTGCGAATCTGCCGGGGCCAGCCGTGCGGCGGTCACTGGGTCTACCAGCGCCAACTCGGCATGCAACGCGGGCCAGCCTTTTTGGGCGGCTTCAAGCTCAATGACCGCGCGCAGCGCTGGGTCGGCCTTGGGCATGTCGTCCAGGCCGTCGCGCAACGCCTTGAAATACAGCATGGTGCCGCCCACCAGCAGCGGCAGCTTGCCGCGCGCGCTGATGCTGTGAATGAGCGCGCGTGCGTCGGTGACGAATTCGGCCGCGCTGTAGGCATTGAGCGGGTCGCGGTTGTTGATCAGGTGATGCGGCACCTGCGCCAGTTCAGCCGCCGTGGGCTTGGCCGTGCCGATGTTCATGCTGCGGTAGACCAAGGCCGAATCGACGCTGATGATCTCGACCGCGTGCTGCTGCGCAACGGCCAGCGCGGCGGCGGTTTTGCCGGAGGCTGTGGGGCCAGCCAAGGCGAGGTAGCGGGGTAGCGGCGGTTGTGCGGCTAGGGTCATCATGTGAGTGGACTCGATTGAGGCGTGATGATATTGCCGGGCTCGCCATGCCGTTGCACCAGCGTCCAGGCTGCCAGCGCGATCAGCGCACTCCAGAACCAGATGCCCAGGGTAAGCGGCAGTACCGTGGCGTCCATGTGCGTGCCCAACCAGCCGCCCATGGCAAAGGCGGTGGTCATCATCAAAAAGCCGTTCATGGCCGAGGCTGCACCGGCGGTCTGCGGAAACGGCCCAACGGCACCGCTTTGGCTGCACGGCTGGTGGATGCCGTGGCCGATCATGAACAGGATTTGCGGCAGCATGATGCTCGCAACGTTGACATGGCCGCTGAGCGTCAGCCCCGCCATCAGCGTGCCACCGCTGAGCGACAAGCCGCCCGCCAGCGCCACTGCCCGGCGCACGCCAAAGCGCGCCAGCCAGTGTCGACAGATAAACGTGCCGGCGATATAAGCCACTGAATTCACAAACATCACCAGTCCGTACTGGGTTTTGCTCAAGCCCAACACGCCGGTAAAGACAAACGACGAGGCGGCCAAAAAGGTAAACAGCCCGCCGTAGGACGCAGCCGACAAGGCTGAAAATGCCCAAAATGTGGGGTTTTTCACAATTCGCTGCCAGGTGGTCAGCAGCGTGGCTGCTTGCAGCGCCTGCGGGTTTTTGTGCGCCAGGGTTTCCTCAAAACGCAGCGCCACCACGCCCAGGCAGGCGGTGCCAAAGATGGCCAGCATCAGCAGGGCAAAGCGCCAGTTCAGCCAATCGGTCAACAGCCCGCCCAGCGGTGCGCTCAGGCAGGCAATGACCCCCAGCCCGCTCAAGGCCTGGCTCATCACGCGGGCACCCTGCAGCGGCGCATACAGGTCGCGCACAATGGCGCGCGCGCACATCACCGCGGCACCCATGGCCACACCCTGAAAGGAGCGCCAGACAATCAGCCACAGCATGCTGGGGGCCAATGTGCTGGCAGCCGATGCCAGCACGTAAAGGGTCAGGCCGATCAGCAAAATGGGCCGCCGACCAAAGCGGTCTGACAATGGCCCCCACACCAGTTGCGACATGCCAAAGGCCAGCAGCAGCGCGGTCAGCGTCAGTTGCGCCTGAGCCATCGGCGCGGCAAAACCAGCGGTCAGCACGGGTAGCGCTGGCAAATACAGGTCGGTCGTGATCGGTTGCAGCCCCAGCAAGAGCGACAACAGCAGCACTATCAGGCCAGCAGGCATGCAACTTGTTTCAAGACGACTTGCTCAAAATCCGCCAAAGGCACGGGGCGGGCAAAGTGATAACCCTGGTAGGCGTGGCAGCCAACACTGGCCAGAAAGTCTTTTTGCTCGACAGTTTCCACGCCCTCGGCAATCACCGCCAGCCCCAGACTTTGGGCCAGCGCTACCACCGTCCTGGCGATGGCTGCATCATTGGGGTCGCTCAGCACATCACGCACAAAGGACTGATCGATCTTGAGCTGATCCAGCGGCAAGCGTTTGAGGTAGGCCAGCGATGAATAACCGGTGCCAAAGTCATCAAGTGAAAAGCCAATGCCTTTGGCTTTGAGGGCAAACATTTTTTCGATCACTTCCTCAACGCGGCTCACCAGCAGGCTTTCGGTCAGCTCCAGCTTCAGGCGATGCGGATTGGCCCCGGTCTGTTTGATGACAGCCAGCACTTGCGTTACAAAATCGGGCTGATTGAACTGTTTGGCGCTGACGTTGACGGCAATGCTCAGGTGGGCAAATTCCGGCCTGGCGGACCACTGTTTCAAGCAAAGGCAAGCAGATTCCAGCACCCACAGCCCGATCGGCACAATCAAATCAGTGTCTTCGGCCAAGCTGATGAAGTCCGCCGGTGACACCATGTCGCGCTGGGGGTGCTGCCAGCGCAACAGCACCTCAGCGCCGGTCACATGGGCATCGCCGACCACCTGGGCCTGGTAATAGAGCACAAACTGCTGCTGATCAAGCGCCTGTCGCAGGTCGTCTTCCAGTTCGGCCCGGGCCTTGATCGCGGCCTGCATGGAGGGGTCGTAAAAGCACACCGTGCTGCGGCCCGAGTCCTTGGCACGGTACATGGCCAGGTCGGCCTGCTTCATCAGATCGTCGATGGACGCATCTTCCTCGCGCAACAGGGTGACCCCAATGCTGACCGTGCTGTGGTGAGCCAGGTTGCCAATCTGGTAATTCTGGTTGAGCGACTGCAAAATCTTCTCAGCCACGCTCTGGGTTGCGTTGACGGCGGCTTTTTGATCCACACCCAAATTGCACAGCACCACCACAAATTCGTCACCGCCAACCCGGGCTGCGGTGTCGCCGCTGCGCACGCAATGCCTCAAGCGCTCAGCCACCTGTTTAAGCAGCAGGTCACCCGCATCATGGCCTTTGGTGTCGTTGAGCACTTTGAAGTTGTCCAGGTCGATGAACAACAAGGCTCCGTAATGTTTACTGCGCGTGCTCGCCGCCAGGGCTTGCCTTAACCGGTCGAGCAACAGGGTGCGGTTGGGCAAGCCGGTGAGTGGGTCATAAAAAGCCAGCAGGTCAATTTTTGCTTCGTTTTTCTTTCGCTCTGAAATATTGCGGGTAATGGCCAATTGAACGATCTCATCGCCATCGCACAGGGGCACCGCATGCGTCTCCATCCAGTGGCGCGCGCCTTGCAGGCCAATGATCTCGAACTCCATGACCTGACTTTCACCGGCCAGCACGCGCTGGTGCATGCGGGCAAAGTCGGCCCTGAATTCGGGTGCAATCAAGCCGTCCACTGGCTGACCCTGAACTTGCGCCAGATTGTTGGCCTCGATCATGGCCAACCCGGCCGGACTCATGAACTGCAAGCGACCTTGCCGGTCAACAATCTTGATGCACTCGGGCTCGTTGTCAATGATCGCGCGCAGGCGCGCCTCGCGTTGCAGCAGCTGAGATACGGCCTCTTGTCGTTGGCCTTGAAGTTCGCGCAGGCGGCTCTGCATTTCAAGCAACCAGCCCATCACACTGTTTTTGTCTTTGTCAGCAACCACCAAGGGCGATGAAAATTCGCCGTTGCCTAGCTGTTTCATGTGCCGGAGCAAGGATTCAGGCGTGCCACCCAAAGTCGCTTTCAGCACCCGGTAGGCGTTCAGCACCAGCAGTGCCAGGAAGACGGCCAACAAAATCACCGCTGCGCGCAGCCATGATGCGGTTTTTTCTGCAACGCGCACCGCTTGCGTGCTGCGCTGCTCTGACATGACTTCAAACTCGGCAATCGGCCGCATGATGTTGGTTTTGGCCAGGTGGTAGGGCGCATCGTGCAGCATGGCAATGGCCTGTTGGTGTTTGCCGTCGGTGGTGCTGGTGGCCGATTCCGTCAACTGCATGGCGGCCAATTCGGTGCGGGTCAGCGCGTCCGAGTTCGACTTGGCCTCACTCAATTTGGCAAATTCGGCATCGGCAAAACCAGCTTGGCGCATCAAATCGAGCAGTGGCACGGCCTCACCGCCAGGCCGTGGCCGAACACCATCGGACAGCACCAAATCCCAGTAAATGCGGTAGTAGTTGATCGGACGTGGTATTTTTCCATCACGCTCCGCCAGAATTTCCTGGTAATGCTGTTTGTAGAACAGCTCGCCCGTGACGACATAGGTGCGCACCATGCGCGTCAGGTCATCCGATGACTGGCGCAATTCACCAGCCAGTTGCAATGAGCGAAGGCGCGATTCGTTGTCCTGGTCGATCTGCTTTTCAGCTCGCACGTAGAAGGCAAACGTGGCCGCAAAGACGGCAAAAATAATACCTGTCAGCCAGAGCGTCTGGCGAAAATTTGACAGGGGTGTTGGCATGGCTGGCATGTTGGCTGATCAGGAATTTTGAAGTTCAGGCAGTGAGGATTGGTCTGCGATGGTAGTTGAAATCAAATCCACCGGGACATCACACCGCGCGTCATCCTCGGAACTGATCCGGGCACAAAAATCTCATCCGCCGCCATGCATATAAGTCTGTCTGGCATGATCCTAGATTCCTCAGTTGACCGCTCATTTCTTTCAGTAAGTTCAGACTTCCTGATCCGCCCTGAATCCATTTGGCATGGTGAAAGCCTGGTTGTGACTTTGTGGGAGGGCTGACAAGCCCGAATTCGCGGCTGCCGCCGCTCCTACAAGTGCCAGTCCTATCCCTGAAAAATGCAAACTGTGCCTAGACGCATCAGGAAGTCTGAAGTTACCCGCAGCGCGCAGATTGACGATGCGCTGCTGGCGGCGATGGAGCGCTGGGAAATACTCGGTAAAACTGAAGTTCTTCCCCAAAAACATCGAGTTTCTTCAATGAAACCTCTGCATTTAGAGGTTCCACGTTCTGACTACGCTTTGATTAAACCGATCAATTCAAGCGCGTGCTTTTGCTTCTCTGTGGGAGTAGTGATGAGATCGA
>JBBQLQ010000192.1:0-5940 GCA_038328055.1 Burkholderiales bacterium | reverse complement strand
CCAATGCCAAGCTACTGGCCCTGGTGGTGCCTAACGCCCCCGAGCAAGCCACCGGCAAATAGGAGCTCACCGCGACCGAGTCAGGATGCACGCACAGCCGACCGGCGCGCATCAGCTGGGCCCGGCTGCTCAATCGAGTGTTTGAGATCGACCTGGAGCACTGCCCGAACTGCGGTGGTCAGCTCAAGTTCATCGCCGCCATCCTCGAATCGGCGGTAATCGAGCGCATCTTGACGCATCTGCGATTGCAAGCCAGGGCGCCGCCCCGGGCGCCGGCGTGCGGAGATTTTCAGCAGGCCGCGTGAAGGCGGCCCGGCACCCCGGGCTGCGGGCAGGGGCTGCGCCTGACGCGGGTTGCGCCCGTTGAGGGGCCACGAAGCGCGAGGGTTTACCCGATGCCCAGGCGGCTTTCGGGTCAGGCGGCGGGGCTGCGGCTGCCCAGCGTGCGACTGGCCAGCGCCTGAATATGGAAAAAGTCGAAGGTGCGTTCACACCGCTGGAGCGCATCGGTCAGCTGACCATGCGCAACCTGGACATCATCGACACCCGCGACAAGCTGGCGATCTACACCGGGCCGGGCTGCTGTCGCTGGGCGAAGGTGATTCGCTGCCGCGATTGAGTGGCGAAGACAGCAAGTAGGCAAACACCCGTCAGGCGCCCGCGCCGCTGCCCTCTTCAATAACCCAAGGCTTTCCACACAGCTGACAAATCATGGATCGGCAGCACCCGCACCTTGGCTGACAGATCAAACGCCGTCCGTACCGGCGCAATCACAAAGCCCTGATCGGCCTCAAGGTCCACCATGGCCTCATGAAACGCGCGTGCGGGCTTGGGGGTGCTGGAGAACTTGCACTCAATCGCCACACGCACGCGGCTGCTGTGCAACACCAGATCCACTTCGGCGCCGCGCGCCGTGCGGTAAAAGTTGGCTTGCACGGTGGGCGGTTTGGCACCGATCAACTGCTCGATCACCACCCCCTCCCACAAAGCACCGGCCACCGGGTGCCCTGAAAGTTGCTGCAGGGTGCGCACGTCAATCAAGGACAGCAGCAAGCCGCTGTCGCGCACATACACCTTGGGCGATTTCACCAGCCGTTTCATCACGTTGGCCCCCATGGGCTGCAGGCTGCGCAGCATGAAGGCACCTTCCAGTGCATCGAGGTAGCGCCCGATGGCCGGGGCCGACACCCCCATGCTTTGCGCCAGGCGTGATGCGTTCCACAACTGGCCGTGCCAATGCGCCAGCATGGTCCAGAAGCGCTGCAAGGTCGCGGCCGGAAAGCGAAAACCGAATTGCGGCATGTCGCGCTCTAAAAAGCTTCGCACAAACGCATCACGCCATTCAAACGACGCATCGTCGTCAGAGGCAAGCCAGCTTTGCGGAAAACCTCCGCGCAGCAGGTACTTCGGCAGGGTGTCGAAATCAATGCCCAGTTCTGCCACGCTGAAAGGCGCCAGCTCGACCATACCCATGCGACCCGCCAGCGATTCGGAAGCTTGTTGCAGCAAGTCGGGCGAAGCCGACCCCAAAAGCAGAAACCTGCCCGGCATGCGGTGCTCGTCGATCAACGGTCGCAACACGTCGAACAGGCCCGGCATGCGTTGCACTTCGTCCAGCACCACCAGGCGGTCTGCCAAAGCGCCCAGTACCAGCTCAGGGTCGCTCAGTTTAAGCCGGTCAGACGGGCGCTCGAGGTCAAAATAGACACCATTCAAATCGCGCGCAATGCCGCGTGACAAGGTTGTTTTACCCACCTGGCGCGGCCCCAGCAAGGCCAGCGCCGGAAACTGGCGCATCAGTTTTTGGATTCTTTCAAGACTGGAGCGGTGAAGCATACGTTGCATATTAAACGGTCACCGTTTAATATGCAACGTTATTGCGAGGTCAAGTCCAGTCACAAAACAGACGCCACCCCTTCAAACCACCACTCAATTGCTCAACGCGCCCGGAATTGTTGTTGCCTGGGCCGGCCAGGCGTATGTCTCAAGGCTGCACTGCAACCATGATCTCGTTGCGCCGCATGAACCAGGGTGTCCACGGCGGGTTGTAACGGGCCACGACTGGTGTGCCCAGCGCTTGCAGCTTGTGGCGGGCGACCAGGGTATTGAGCAGACCCGTCTGGGTCACGATGTCATCCTCACGCGCCAGACCGGAGAATTGCACCACCGCCATACGTGTTGCAGGCACTGGTAGCAGACGAACGCGTGCGTCGTTGGGCTTGGGCAGCGTGTCCAGGGTGTAGCTGCTGGGCATCAAAAACCTCACGGTCCAACTGCCTGACTGCCCGGTTTGCAGCACCGGTGCAGTCATTGCAATTTTTTCACTCTCGCCGGCGGCTTGAACCACAGGTGCGGTCATGGCAATACTTTGTTTTCTTGTGTTGCCACCAAAAATATAGCCCGCCAGCAACTTGAAGCCTTCTGAAGATGCTTCTCCGCGGTCACCGCTTACGCTGACCTCTGCCGCCACCATGGCGGGGTAGTCGCGCACCTCAAAACTGCCCTCTTTCAAGTTGACGCTGTACGTTGGCTCTTCTGTTGCCATCGCGGATCCTCCTGCTGCGCTCAGCGCAACTACCATTGCCACCAAGGCGTTTGCTCTCAAGCGTTTGATATTCATACGAGCCTCAAAACGCGTAGCTCGCACCCACCACCAGGCTCGTCTGCGTGGTGCTGCGGGTGATCGGGCTGTTGGCGGCATCGCCTTGCAGCTTGTTCAGGCTCAAACGGGTAAAGCCGGTCCAGTCGGTGCTAAGACGTTGGTAGCCGCCCACAAAAACGCCTGCGCTTTGCAAGCCTCTGGTGGCATTAAAAACTTTCAGGCCGCTGGCTGCCGATTGGGCTGGGCTGATGCCGAAGAAATTACGACTATAGCTGCTGTCCATCCAGTTCAGGGCCAAGCCAAGGTCCACCCCGGCATCTCGTGTTGCAAAAAGGCTGTAGCCGCCTTCGAGGTTAACCAGGGAGCCCCGCTTTTGCTCGCTGCCCAGGCGGGTGGTTAGCTTGGCTTCAGCAAAGACCGGGCCGGTGCGATATTTGGCCCCTATACGCACGGCACCCGTTCTCTTGATGTCTGCCAGGCCCTTCAGGCGACTGTCGTCTTCGGCCTTACGCGTCGTCAAATCGAACCCCAGCGATGCGCTAAGTCGCAGCTTATCGTCGACCGCGTACACCAAGCCAATGCCGTCAATCGGGCTGATGACCAGAAAGTCTTTGTAGCGCGCCTGAAGGTTCGGCACCAGCGTCACTTTGGCTCTGTCACTGCCCGGAAAGCGTGGACCCACAGCCATCAGGCCACCGGCGCTGAAAGTCCAGTCGTCTGCGGCCCAGGCCGGTGCCAGTGGCGCGCCAAGCAAAGCGGCAGCAAGCAAGGTTGCGCCATGGCGGCCAGCACGATGGGAGGGGCGAAGATACGGCATGTCAGCACTCCAAAAAAAGTAGAGAGGCCAGCGCCGCCGGGTGATGCCGGGGCTCAAGGTGCAGCGCCAGGTTGGCGTTGCGCAAATTATACTGAGTAGTAATTAAAAATACTACTTGGTATCTTCAGACCATCACTGGCTCGTGCTCCAGCAGGATACCGACGCGTTCATAAACGCTGGTCAGGATGGGGCACCCCGGTGCACTACGAGCGCCAACGACCTGAGCAGACCACGCTGTACCGCCTGGTACAGCAGCACGCCCAGAGCTTCTTCGCTCAAACTGAGGCGGCCACTGGCGCTGGCCTGCCGCAATTCGTCCGTGACGAGTTCGACGCGTACCTCGAATGCGGCATCCTGGCACACGGCTTCCTGCGCCCGCGCTGCGCCGACTGCGGCCACGACAAGCTCTTGGCGTTCAGTTGCAAGCGCCGTGGGTTTTGCCCCTCGTGCGGGGCGCGGCGCATGGCGTAGACCGCCGCGCACTTGGTAGATAACGTCATCCCTCGTGTGCCGGTGCGCCAGTGGGTGCTGTTACTGCCGATCCCGCTGCGTCAGGTACTGGCCGCGCAGCCGGTGCTGGTGACGCCGGTGCGCCTGACGCGGGTCGCGCCCGGTGAGGGGCCACGAAGCGCGCGGGTTTGCCCGATGCCCAGGCGGCTTTCGGGTCAGGCGGCGGGGCTGCGGCTGCCCAGCGTGCGATTTGCCAGGCCAATGCTCCCCCCCCGCAACAACCCTGAGCGTCCGCGAGTCCCGGTGGGGCCGGAAGCAAGTCGTTTCAAAAACCTTATTCCCGGCCTGGACCAGTTGCTGTAGCGCTACCCGCGCCAGCTCTCCGGCGGCCAGCGCCAGCGCGTGGCCATCGGCCGGGCCTGGGTTGGAGCTTTGTTAGATGTTTGATCGCGGCTTTGTTTAGCAAAGCCTAAAATTACCCCATGCACCCCGCCATCGCCCAACACCGTTCAGGCATTTCCGCCATTTGCCAGCGCTATGGCATTAGCCGCTTGGAGGTTTTTGGCTCGGCGGCGCGGTCGGTCGACTTCAACCCCGCCAGCAGCGACGCCGATTTTTTGGTGGAGTTTGCGCCAGATGCGCAGCCTGGCCTGGATGCGTTCTTTGGTGCCAAGGCTGCGTTGGAGCAGTTGCTGGGCCGTGGTGTCGACCTAGTGGAGCCCGGTGCTGTGCGCAACCCCTTTGTGCTGGCCAGCATCAACCGCAACCGCGAAGCCGTATATGCAGCGTGATCCGCGTGCATTTTTGTGGGATGCACGAGACTCAGCTTTGGCCATTCAAGGCTTCGTCGTCGGCATGGACGCAGCAACCTACGAAGCCAATGCCATGGCGCAGGCTGCAGTAGAGCGCAAGTTCGAGATCATTGGCGAAGCGCTCAATCAGCTGTCCAAATTGGACACCACCCTGGCGGCCCGCATCCCTGAGCTTGCGCAAATCGTGGCGTTTCGCAACCAGCTGATCCATGGCTACGCCACGGTCAGAGTCGGTACCGTGTGGAACGTCATGCGCAACGCCCTACCGCCGCTGCTTGTTGTCGTGGAAGCACTGCTGGACGAGCTGGGGCAGCCCTAGTGCTTTGAGGTCGCAATTTGCAGCCTCAAGCTTGCTTCTTTTTTGATAGCTTCTTGCTCAATGGATACTTGGTCTTGAGGCTTATCTAGTCCGAAAATTGCCTTTGTTCGGTAATTCATTTAAATTCAATATTCGCTATTCACGAATATTGAATTTAAATGCAGCTCAAACCTCAAGACTTCCTGCTAGCCCTCAAGCTGGTCGCTTGGGGCAAGCAGCGCTGGACGTATGCCCGGTTGGCACAGGAGCTGGGCATTAGCGTGTCTGGGCCCATGGCGCAGTAAAGCGGGGGCTGAAAGCCGGGTTGCTCTTGCAAAACCGGCCGCCACTCTCCCGACCCGAGGCGGTCGTGTCCGACACAGCCCTTTCGGTGCAGGAGCCGCACGGCATCTACAGTGTCACTCGCAAGCGCGTGCGCCGCGCGGCTGACGCCGAAAGCGAGGCCGTGGCAGATAACCCGGTGCGTCCGCACCCGCACAACCTGGCCGAATTTGCCCTGCACGGCGCTAAGTACGCATTCCCAGGCGTGCGATTGCCGCTGGTATTAGGCGTGCCCACCAGCCACAGTGCGCCGGCCTTTGTGGGGGTATTTGCGCCCGGCAGCACAGACTTTGTATGGCCGCACCCCAATGGCTCGGTGCGCGGCGTGGGCGTAGAGCCGCTTCACCCGTCGGTGCCCTATGCGGCCATGCACGATGCCAAGCTCTACGAAATGCTGGCCTTGTTTGACGCTTTGCGTGTAGGCAAAGCGCGCGAGCGCGGCATGGCCCTGGAGCGCAAGCGTTGATTGACCCGACGGCGCCCGAAAAAGTGAAAGGCTCCATGTATGGCTAACCCAAACTAGGCAATGTTGATTGCCATGGCGCAGGCAATGGGGCCGCTGTGTGAGCCGGTAGTGTTCGTCGGTGGGTGCGCAACCGGCCTGCTGGTGGACGATGCG
>JBBQLQ010000191.1:0-5944 GCA_038328055.1 Burkholderiales bacterium | reverse complement strand
ATCAGGGGGCCCAGCGGCAGACATGGCCAGATGAAGCCCAGCGGTTTGCCTGCACCACCGTGGTTCGCGCCATGCTGCTGTGGCTGCGGGTCTACCAGGAAAGCCCGCCTGATCTGTTTCACATGACACCGTTCTATTTATCAAAATGATAGCAGCTGGCGCTTTTCCCATAAGGGCTAGAGGTCGTTTTCATCCAAAATAACGCGCATCAACGAACCACAACGCCATGACATGAATGCAACACGCAGCCCAACTTCAGACTTCCTGATCCGCAAGGAATCCATTTGGCATGGTGAAAGCATGGTTGCGTCTTTGTGGGAGGGCTGGCAAGCCCGAATTCTTTGTGGGAGGGCTGGCAAGCCCGAATTCGCGGCTGCCGCCGCTCCCACAAGTGCCAGTTCTATTCCTGAAAAAAGCAAATTATGCCTATACGCATCAGGAAGTCTGAACTTCAGACTTCCTGTTCCGCAAGGAATCCATTTGGCATGGTGAAAGCCTGCTTGTGTCTTTGTGGGAAGGCTGGCAAGCCCGAATTCTTTGTGGGAGGGCTGGCAAGCCCGAATTCGCGGCTGCCGCCGCTCCTACCAGTGCCAGTCCTATTCCTGAAAAAGGCAAACTGTACCTATACGCATCAGGAAGCCTGAACTTCAGACTTCCTGATCCGCACGGAATCCATTTGGCATGGTGAAAGCCTGGTTGTGTGAAAGCTTGGTTGTTACTTTGTGGGAGGGCTGGCAAGCCCGAATTCGCGGCTGCCGCCGCTCCTACAAGTGCCAGTCCTATTCCTGAAAAAGGCAAACTGTACCTACACGCATCAGGAAGTCTGACCTTCCACTCCAGCACCGAAACCCCCAACTGACGCTGCACAACCCTACCTGAGCGCCTAGGAGTTTTGCGAAGGCTTTATGGCCGCGCTGATTTGCAGTCGTCGCCAGATTTCAGTGGACGAGTACCTGCCCGTGCTGCTGGCGGCAAGGGGCGACGGCACGAAGGTCGCCAGCCTGTTTGTCGACCCGGTGTGGTGGCCTGGCCCGAAGAATGGGCTGGCCCACGCAACAAGCAAGCGCAACGGTGGCGCATCAACACACTTGATTTTGTAACAGCCCTGGCGCAGGACGATGTCGATGCGCACGCTGCCAGCGTTTGAGGAGACGCAAGGCCCGCCCACCATCGGTGCCCGACGCATGAAGGCTGTTGGTAACGCCATTTGGGCGGTGTACAACATGCGTGAGATGTGGCGCAACTTGGGGCCACGGATCGAGACGCTGCACAAAGCGCCAGCGCCTGCACGCAACGACCCCCGCACTTGCGGCAGCGGCAAGAAGTACAAAATGTGCTGCGCATCGCTATCAATAAAATAGCTTTATGCGATTATTTGACGGTTTCTAGCGGCTGATTTGACCAAATATCGCTTGGCAAGACCTGTGGCGTTAACCAACCAAGGCCACAGCCTTGATCTGCACCCAGACCGGCATGCCCGGAGCCAGGCGCATTGCAGCCGCTGAACGGTGCGTCAGCCGCGCCAGTACCGGTGATGCTCCCACCTGGAGCCGCAGCAAAGCCAGCGCCGGGTGGTGGTCATCGGCCATCTGGTCGACGGTGGCGCTCAGGCAGTTCTGGATGCTGGTGTGGTCAACTTTTTCCAGCGCAATGCTCACGTCGCGCGCCAAAATGCGCACGCGCACCGGGCTACCCATGGCGTGGCCGCCGTCGCGCACCCACAGGCTGCCGCCCGGGAACGCCACACGCGCCAAATGCCAGGCGGTGTCGCGTTCGGTCACCACGGCATCCAGCACCACACCCACATCCTCCCCCAGCGCAATCGGCAGATCAAGGCGGGCCAGGGTGTCGGCGAGTGGCCCAACAGCCACCGCACGCCCCGCGTCCATCACCACAATGTGGTCGGCCAGTCGTGCCACCTCGTCAGGAGAGTGGCTGACGTAGATCACCGGGATGTCCAGTTTGCGGTGCAGGCGCTCCAGGTACGGCAAAAATTCGTTCTTGCGCGCCAGGTCCAGCGCAGCCAGCGGCTCGTCCATCAGCAGCAGGCGTGGCCGGGTCAGCAGGGCCCGGGCAATCGCCACACGTTGGCGTTCACCGCCAGACAACCCGGCTGGCTGGCGTTGCAGCAGGTGGCCAATGCCCAGCAAGTCCAGAATAGCGGTTCGATCGACCGCGCATGCGCTGGTAACGCTGCTGCGCCGGGCACCAAAATCCAGATTACCCGCCACAGTGAGGTGTGCAAACAGGCTGGCTTCTTGAAATACATAGCCTAGCGGTCGCTGGTGCGTGGGGGTCAAGCGCTGGCCACACTGCCAGGTGTCACCGGCCACCGTCAGCAGGCCATCCCGGGCATGCTCAAGCCCGGCCATACAGCGCAACAACGTGGTCTTGCCCGAGCCGGACGGGCCAAACAGCGCCGTGATGCCGCGCCCGGGCAGGGTCAAGTCCACATCCAGACAAAAGTCGCGGCGTGGCAAGCGGAAGCGGGCGCGGATCGGCTCAGTCATGGTGCGTCCGGCCACGGGACGACGGATTGAAGGTGTAGAGCGCTAGTAGCACCACAAAGGCAAACACTAGCAAACCACCCGACAACCAATGCGCCTGGGCGTATTCCAGTGCTTCGACACGGTCGTAAATTTGCACCGAAATGACCCGGGTCTGGCCTGGAATGTTGCCGCCGATCATCAGCACCACGCCAAATTCACCCACGGTATGCGCAAAACCCAGGATCGACGCGGTGATGAAGCCGGGCCGCGCCAGTGGCACCATCACGCTGAAAAAAGTGTCCCAAGGGCCAGCGCGCAAGGTGGCGGCTACCTCCCAGGGGCGTTGGCCAATCGCCTCAAAGGCGTTTTGCAGCGGCTGCACGACAAAGGGCAGTGAGTAGAAGCAGGATGCCACCAGCAGACCCCAGAAGGTAAACGGCAGCAAACCCAAGCCTAGCCACTGGGTGAATGCACCCACCGGTCCGTTGGGGCCCATCAGGATCAATAGGTAAAAACCCAGCACCGTCGGCGGCAACACCAGCGGCAGCGCCACCACGGCCCCAATGGGTCCTTTGAGGCGCGAGCGGGTACGGGCCAGCCACCAGGCAATGGGCGTGCCGATCACCAGCAGGGTCAAGGTGGTCAAACTGGCGAGCTTGAAGGTCAGCCAGACGGCAGCCAGGTCAGAGGCATCGGGTAAGGCGGTTTGCATAGGGCAACACTATTCCTCGGGTGCGTGGCATTTGTCGAAATCCGTACATTGACTACAGGACGGGGCCGGACAGACATAAATACCTTCGGTGCTGCAGTAATGACGGTAGATGAATTTTTTCCACTTCATGTCGCTGGTGTTCAGCGCTGAAAGTCCTGGAAAAGCCGTTTGCATCAGGGCAGATAACTCGCCCCGATTGGCCAGCCCCAAGTCTTGCCACAGGTGATCCCGACCTGCGCAACCCCAGGCCACGATGTGCGCCAGCCAGAGTTCTGATTCACGCTGCCCGGCACGGTATTGAAGCAACAGGCCGACAAGGTCAGACAGTTCTGGCATGTCGTCGATGCTGCCGCTGTTCAGGTGCAGTGGCGGCCCCGGAAAATACGCGTCCCACAGTGGCAACAGGTCGGTGACAGGCAAGCCCAACGTAGCGGACATTTGCCCCTGCGCAAGAGCGCGGCCCGCGAACAAGCTGGCCAGAATGGGACGCAAGGGGTCGGCGACGGCATGGGCATCGGCGGGGCGACCGAGTAACTCGGCCACAAGCAGCGCGCGGGTGTCACCAGTAGGATGCGGGTTCATATCAGTGGCGCGAAAACAGGTCGCGCAATTTGCACAGCCTGGTGGTGATGTCAAAGCGGGTATCGGCCAACGCCTCACCGGCCAGAATCTTTCCAGGGCTGTCCTGGCAATCAAATACCACCCAGTGACGGGTTTGCCCAGCATGACCCGAAACGGCGCTCCCGTCATCTTTGGTGGCAATGGCGATTTTCATGGTGGATCAGTAAGGTCTGGATTGGTATTCGGAAGCAAGCGAATTCCATGCCCGCTACACAGATTTCATTTTTTGAGGCTCTCGCCGGGCAACACAAAGCCATAGCGCGCCATGGTTGCGCGCGCGTCTTTGCTGTCCATGAAATCAGCAAACCGGCGCGCCAGCGGGTTGTCAGCGGCGCGTTTGGTGATGATGTAGCCCTGCTCTAGCGGCTGGTGCAGTTTGTCATCGATCAGCAGGTAAGCCCCTTTGGAGGCCAGCTCCTGGTTCAAAGCCAGTGACAGCGCGATGATGCCCACGTCGGCGTTGCCGGTCTGCACGAATTGGGCAGTCTGAGCGATGTTTTCGCCATACACCAGCCTGGACTCCAGCTTGTCCCACAGGCCGGCCGAGCGCAAGGCTTCTTCGGCGCGCTTGCCGTAGGGCGCATGTTTGGGGTTGGCGATGGCGATCTTGCGTACCGATGGGCCTGCCAAGTCTGCCAGTGTCATCTTGCTGGCATCGCGGCTACCGCTCCAGAGCACGATGCGGCCCACGGCCCACGGCTTTGCGCTTGAGGCAGCCAGACCCGCAGTGGCCAGGGCTTGAGGAAAAGCGATGTCGGCAGAAAAGAAGAGGTCAAACGGTGCACCCTGTTGAATCTGGGTGTGAAATTTGCCGGAAGAACCGTAAATAGTCTCCACGCTGTCTTGCGGATGGGCCTTCTTGAACTGGACAACGATCTCGTCCATAGCGAACTTGAGGTCGGCAGCGGCGGCTATGGTAATTTTTCCGGCTTGGGCCTGGGCGGCAAGTCCTAGCAGCAATGCCATCAGGGAAGTCTTGAACACAGCAATCAGCGTCTGGCCGATGGCAAGCGCCATCCGCTTGAAGCCCAGAAAAAAGCCTATCGCCGAGTCGATCATCAGCTTACCCGACAGTTTTGGCAGAGGTGTGTTCATGTCAGGTTCTCTCAAAGCATGGCCCCTTGGGCGTTGGTGTTGTTGGCTACACGCCTTGTCCATAAAGTGACACTGGCTGGCCTTGTTCGCGACAAGCTGGACTCACCATGAACCCGTGCTTGCCGCAACCCAGACAAACGTCAGTGGCGCTGTATGCCTGAGCAAATAACGTGCCGGGCAAATTTGGGCTCAAGCAGGGCTGGCGTGTCGGCAGAGCCAGCCAACACTCTCACTTTTCATGAGAAAAACACCTCCAGCCCTTTTGTTTAGTGCCTGAGCAGCTATCTAAAATATAGCAAAATCAGGCAGGGGCTGAATGGGTGCGGCGGCTTTGTCAGTTGCGGATGCGGCTGACCAGCGCCTTGGTAAATTCGGCCGTGCCTGCTTTACCGCCCAGATCACCGGTGCGCACCTGGTCGATGTTGAGCGTCTCGTCAATCGCAGTGCGCAGTTTTGTCGCCATGTCTGGCAGTTTGCAGTGGTCCAGCATCAGGGCAGCGGCCAGCATCAGGGCAATCGGGTTGGCAATGCCTTTGCCGGCTATGTCAGGTGCCGAGCCATGCACGGCTTCAAAAATTGCCGCATCGGCACCAATGTTGGCACCCGGTGCCATGCCCAAACCGCCGACCAAGCCGGCCACCAGGTCGGACAAGATGTCGCCAAACAGGTTGGTGGTGACCAGCATGTCGAACTGCCAGGGGTTGAGCACCAGTTTCATGGCGCAGGCGTCAATGATGACGGTGTCAAGCTCGAACTGACCTTTGTACTTGTCTTCATACAGCTTCAAGCCGGTTTCCAGGAAGAGGCCGGTCAGCGCCTTCATGATGTTGGCTTTGTGTACGATGGTGACCTTTTTGCGCCCGGTAACCACTGCGTGCTGGAAAGCATATTTCAGCAGGCGCAAGCCAACAGAGCGGGTGTTGACGCCGGTCGCCATGACCACCGCGTCCGGGTCGTTGAGTGCCAGCCGGGTGCGGCGGATGCTTTGCAGTGTGGGCTCTGGCAGTGGGTCACCGCAGGAAATGAC
>JBBQLQ010000190.1:0-6006 GCA_038328055.1 Burkholderiales bacterium | reverse complement strand
ACGGATAGGCATTTCAATCGCATGAGCCCAAGTATCGCACCCCAAACCGTCCTGAAAAAACGGGTTTCCCCTGAGATGACAGTCTGAATCCCCAAGAATTTGCGCCCCCCCATCACAAACCACGCGCCGGGTTGCCGAAGAACACAACCCTACCCCGGCGCAGTCGTCGCGACCCATTGGCGGCCCATTGGCGACCCATTGCCCATTGCTGCAAATTCACCAGGTCGTGCGCTGATCGTCGGGGTAATCGTGGGGTGATTGGTTTGCCATATCCCAGTCCGGCAAAACCTCCACACCCTCCCCCGTCTCCTGCGCACCCACACCGTCCCACAGCGGCGGCCCGCGTGCCGGGGTGATGCGCGGGGCTTCGGGGTCGACCCCGATGTGCTCCAGAATCTTGTGGATATCGGCGCTGAACGTAATGAAAACGAAGTTTCAGCGAAGACTAACTTGTACTCAAGTTATGTCGCAGCTAAAGCGATGAGGCGCATCTGGCCACTACAGTGCGGGCAGATCAGCGGGAACACCTCGTAGATACGGGCGATTAGTGCCGCCCACAGGTAGTGCGCTACTGGGCGCGGTTCAGACTTCCTGATGCGTATAGGCAAAATTTGCTTTTTTCAGGAATAGGACTGGCACTTGTAGGAGCGGCGGCAGCCGCGAATTCGGGCTTGCCAGCCCTCCCACAGAGTCACAACCAGGCTTTCCCTATGCCGAATGGATTTCGTGCGGATCAGGAAGTCTGTGGTTTGGGTTTTCCGTCATTGCGAGGCCGAAGGCCGTGGCAATCCATGAGTCCGCAAGTTCTGGTTTGCCGCGTCGCTACCCGCCACGTCGCTACGCTCCTCGCGGCTAAAGGCTTTTGCCTCGCAATGACAATTTCAGCGCATTGAACCTCTTTCTCTTGTTTATTCACCCAACATCACTTACCGGAGTTTTCCCATGAGCATCAAATTCACCCCTGACCACGAATGGATCAAAATTGACGGCGACAACGCCACCGTTGGCATCACCGTTCACGCGCAGGACGCGCTGGGTGACGTGGTGTTTGTCGATCTGCCCGAAGTTGGCAAAAGCTACGCCGCCAAAGACACCATTGCGGTGGTCGAATCGGTCAAGGCCGCTGCCGATGTGTACATGCCAGCCAACGCCGAAGTGCTTGAGGTCAACGAAGCCCTGCGCGCCGACCCGTCACTGGCCAACTCAGACCCGATGGGTGCAGGCTGGTTCTTCAAGATCAAACTGGCCAACCCGGCCGATCTGGACGGCCTGATGGACGAGACCAGCTACGGCAAATTTGCCGAAGATGACCACCATTAAAAGCAGCGCCGCCATGCCCCACACCTCTACCGCTTCATTGTCGGAACTTGAAAACACGTCTGAATTCATCGCTCGCCACATCGGCATCACAGCCGCGGACGAAGCGCGCATGCTCATGGTTCTGGGCGCTGCATCCCGGCGTGACCTGATTGACGCCATCGTGCCCCAGGCCATCGCGCGCACCAGCGCGATGAACATCCCGCCCGCAGTCACCGAAGCCGCCGCACTGGCCGAGCTCAACGCCATCGCCAGCAAAAATCAGGTGTTCAAGAGCTACATCGGACAGGGTTATCACGGCACCCACACGCCGGGCGTGATTTTGCGCAACATTCTGGAAAACCCGGCCTGGTACACCGCCTACACGCCCTACCAGGCCGAGATCAGCCAGGGCCGCATGGAAGCATTGGTGAACTTTCAGACCATGGTCTGCGACCTGACCGGCATGCCGATGGCCAATGCGTCGATGCTCGACGAAGCCACCGCGGCCGCCGAGGCCATGACGCTGGGCTTGCGCATGAGCAAGTCCAAATCAACAACATTTTTTGTCGATGAAGAAGTGCTGCCGCAAACGCTGGAAGTGATCCAGACCCGCGCCGAACCCTTGGGCATCACGGTCAAAACCTGCCGAGGCGACGAAGCCTTGGCGCAGGACAGCTTTGCCGTACTGCTGCAATACCCCGGCATCAGCGGCGTGGTGCGCGATGACCGCGAGTGGATTGACACCTACAAGGCCAAAGGCGGCATCGTCATCATGGCCGCCGACTTGCTGGCCCTGACCCTGCTGGTGCCCCCGGGCGAACTCGGTGCCGACATTGCCATTGGCACCACCCAGCGCTTTGGCATGCCCATGGGTAACGGTGGCCCGCACGCCGCCTACATGGCCTGCCGCGATGAATTCAAGCGCTCCATGCCTGGACGCTTGGTGGGGGTCAGCGTTGACGCGCACGGCAACCCGGCTTACCGGCTGGCGCTGCAAACCCGGGAGCAGCACATTCGCCGCGAAAAAGCCACCTCCAACATCTGCACCGCGCAGGTGCTGCCCGCCGTCATTGCCAGCATGTATGCCGTCTACCACGGCCCCGTCGGCTTGCAACGCATGGCCCGGCGCGTGGCGACGCTGACTGCCATCCTTGCTGCTGGCCTGAAACAACTGGGCCATGAAGTGGCCAACGCCAGCGCCTTTGATACGCTCACCATCAACACCGGAGACGCTACAAATTTAATAGCTGTTCGCGCAGTATCTGCAAGGGCTAACCTGCGATTAACCTCTAAAGACGCGTTGAGCATTTCGCTGGACGAAACCACCACGCGCGAGGACATTGCCCGGCTTTGGTCCTTCTTCGCCAAAGACGGCCAGACCTTGCCGCAAGTGGCCATGCTGGAACTGAACGCGCTGCCCCTGCTGCCCGCCGGCCTGCTGCGCACCAGCAGCTTTTTGAGCCACCCGGTGTTCAATACGCACCTCTGTGAGACCAGCATGCTGCGCTACATCCGTCGTCTGTCTGATTTCGATTTGGCGCTGGACCGCAGCATGATCCCGCTGGGCAGTTGCACCATGAAGCTCAACGCCACGGCTGAGATGATTCCCATCACCTGGCCCGAATTTGCCGCCATTCACCCGTTTGCGCCGGCTGACCAGCGCCAGGGCTATGCCGAGCTGGACGCACAACTGCGCGCCTGGCTGTGCCAGGCCACCGGTTACGCCGGCATCAGCCTGCAGCCCAATGCCGGCAGCCAGGGCGAATATGCCGGCATGATGGCGATTCGCGCCTTTCACGCCTCACGCGGTGATATCCACCGCAACATCTGCCTGATTCCCAGCAGCGCGCACGGCACCAACCCGGCCAGCGCCACCATGGTGGGCATGAAAGTTATCGTCACCGCCTGCGACGCGCAAGGCAATGTCGACATGGCCGACCTGAAAGCCAAGTGCGAGCAGCACAGCGCCCATCTGGCCGCCATGATGATCACCTACCCCAGCACCCACGGAGTCTTTGAGACCAACGTGAAAGACCTGTGCGCGCTGGTGCACAGCCACGGTGGCCGCGTCTATGTGGACGGTGCCAATATGAACGCGCTGGTCGGCCTGGCCGCGCCGGGTGAGTTTGGCGGCGATGTGAGTCACCTGAACCTGCACAAGACCTTCTGCATTCCGCACGGCGGCGGCGGCCCCGGTGTTGGCCCGGTGTGCGTGGTGGCTGATCTGGTGCCATTTTTGCCAGGTCACACGGCGGGCGGTTTAACCGACAACGGTGTCGGCGCAGTGTCTGCAGCCCCGCTGGGCAATGCTGCTGTGCTGCCCATCAGCTGGATGTACTGCCGCATGATGGGCGCCGCCGGTCTGCAAGCCGCCACCGAAGTGGCCATTTTAAGCGCCAACTACATCAGCACGCGCCTGCAAGACCATTACCCCACGCTTTACACCAGCTTGGCCGTGGACGGCAAACCCGGCCGCGTCGCGCACGAATGCATTCTGGAACTGCGCCCGCTCAAAGACAGCACCGGCGGGGCCAGTGGCATCAGCGCCGAGGATGTCACCAAGCGCCTGATGGATTATGGTTTTCATGCGCCCACGCTGAGTTTTCCGGTGCCCGGCACGCTGATGGTTGAACCCACCGAGAGTGAAACGCTCGACGAGTTGGACCGCTTCATCGATGCCATGATCGCCATCCGCGGCGAGATTGCCCAGGTGGAGCGTGGCGAGTGGCCGCAAGACAATAACCCGCTGAAAAACGCCCCGCACACGGCCGCCGCACTGCTGGGCGAGGTGTGGGACAAGCCCTACCCGCGCGAGTTGGCCGCCTTCCCGGTGGCCAGCCTGAAACAAAGCAAATACTGGCCACCGGTGGGCCGCATTGACAACGTGTATGGCGACCGCAACCTGTTTTGCGCGTGCGTACCCGTGACCGAGTGGCCAAAAGACTGATATGCAAGACAGCCTGATCCTTCGACCGCTGGACCCCGGCGAGGCCTTTTTTCACCTGTCGGATCAGGTGTCGTGCATGAATTTTGTGGTGTTTGCGCAGCGCTCTGGCCATTTGCAGCCCGAGCGCGTCCTTGCTGCGCTGGCTGTGATCCAGCGTGACCACCTGCTGCTGCAAACCCGCATCGTCTGGACGGAAGAAGACGGCCTGTGCTTTGCGCACGCACCAGGCCATGCCATTGAATTGCAGCAGCACAGCGTCACACCGGACAACTGGCAAGCCCCGATCGAGGCGCAGTTGTCGCAGCCCTTTGCCGATGGCGACGCACCCCTCATGCGCTGCCTGTACCTTGAAATGCCGTCACCTGCGCGTTCGGTGCTGGGCTTGTGCTTTCACCATGCCATCGGCGACGGGCGTGCTGGCACCGAATTGCTGCGCCGCCTGCTGGGCCTGATCGCCACCGCATCAGGAGCAGGAGCAGGAGCAGAAGCAGAAGCAGCAAATGCAAACGCGCCGGCCAAAATGCCCGCCACAGCGCTCGCCTTGCCCGCCATGGCTGAGGTGCACCCGCCGCGCTACCGGTGGGCCGACCAGCCCGAGGCCGCCCGGCAAGTCCGCAGCGCCATGATGACCGATTACCGCCGCCATGGCCCGCTGCCCGCCATTGCCTGGCTGGCTGCCGAGGCCAAGGATAGAACGCCGCGCTTCATCCGCCTGACGCTGCCCGCTGATGCCACCCGCGGGCTGATTGCCCGGGCCCGCGCACAAGGCACCACGGTGCATGGCGCGCTGTGTGCGGCGCAGTTGCTGGCGCAGTTCAAGCTGCAGGCGGGCAGCGATTCAACGGCGTTTTTTCTGTCCTGCCCGGTGGACATGCGTGCCCACCTGGAGCCGGTGCAGCCGGTCACACCCACCGGGCTTTTTGTGTCGCTGATTGCCGGCACTTACCAAGTCAGTGCCGACACCGATGTGTGGGCGCTGGCGCGTGAAATCATCACGCAAACCCGCCTGCAACTGGCACGCGGCGAGGGTCATTTATTGTTCAACCTGTATGGGCTGGACGGCTCACTGATTGCGCCAGCGCAGCTTGAACCCTTCAAAAAGAAAGCGCTGGCCTCGCTGCCAAACACCATGGTCAGCAACGTCGGTGCCATTGCCGCAGTGCCAGACGACCCAGGCGTTGACGCCATCTCATTCGCCCTGTGCCCCATGCCTTACCAGACCCTGTTTACCGCGGCCAGCAGCTACCAGGACCAGTTGATTTTGAACCTCGGGTTTGACGCGGCCCGGCTGACCGAGGCCAACGCCCAGGCACTGTCACAGCACCTGCGTGATGTTTTGCTGGCGGCATCGGCCTGAACGTTGAACTTAGATTCCTCAGTTGGACGCGCCTGAGTGGGCTGTCAGGACCGTGTCTGGGTAGGCGAGACGACGCTGAAGGCTCCTGCCTTCGAGGACGATCAACGCCCCCAGGCACGGTCCTGGCGGCTCAATCGGATGCGTAGCGCTGTCACCCAAAAGGTGAAGTCGATCAACGCTGAAAAAGCTAATTTCAGACTTCCTGATGCGCACGGAATCCATTTGGCATGGTAAAAGCCTGGTTGTGACTTTGTGGGAGGGCTGGCAAGCCCGAAATCGCGGCTGCCGCCGCTCCTACAAGTGCCAGTCCTATTGCTGAAAAAAGCAAACTGTGCCTATACGCATCAGGAATTTGGCATGGTGAAAGCCTGGTTGTTACTTTGTGGGAGGGCTGGCAAGCCCG
>JBBQLQ010000189.1:0-6120 GCA_038328055.1 Burkholderiales bacterium | reverse complement strand
TCCAGCCGACACACCCAATGGCTTGGTTGAAATCCAGCTGGCCAATGGCGGCTCTTTGAAGAGCAAAACCGTCATCCTGAGCACCGGCGCACGCTGGCGCAATGTGAACGTGCCCGGTGAGCAGGCGTACAAAAACAAGGGCGTGGCCTACTGTCCTCATTGCGACGGCCCGCTGTTCAAGGGCAAACGTGTGGGTGTGATCGGTGGCGGCAATTCGGGCGTGGAAGCCGCCATTGACCTGGCCGGCATCGTCGAACACGTCACGTTGATCGAGTTCGACACCAAACTGCGCGCTGATGCGGTGCTTGTCAACAAGCTGCAAAGCCTGCCCAATGTGACGATTCACCTGAACGCGCAAACCACCGAGATCACCGGCGACGGCCACAAGATGAATGGCCTGACCTTCAAGGACCGCACCAGCAGCGAGCTGCACCACCTGGACATGGCCGGTGTGTTTGTGCAAATTGGCCTGGTGCCCAACACCGAATGGCTCAAGGGCACGCTGGAGTTGTCCAAGCACGGCGAGATCGTGGTCGATGCCCGCGGTGCCACCAGCCTGCCCGGCGTGTTTGCCGCGGGCGATGCCACCACGGTGCCGTTCAAGCAAATCATCATCGCCACCGGCGACGGTGCCAAAGCGGCGCTGGGGGCGTTTGATTACCTGATGCGCTTGCCGGCGGCTTAACTGCGCGGCTCTGGAGGACTTGGCCCGGTAAAATCGGGCCAGTTCCTTTCTTCTTCACGGAACGGCACCTTTTGGGTGCCGTTCGTCCTTATTGGCACACCCTCATGACTGATACCCTGCAGCAACCCGGCCTTGAAAGCCTGTCCAAATCCTTCGAGCCCGCCGCGCTGGAAGCCCATTGGGGACCAGAGTGGGAAAAACGTGGCTACGGCATCGCCGGATTCCGTGGCACTGGCCAGCCAAACGCAGCCGCAGCCGCGCAGGGTGACAACTTCTGCATCCAGCTGCCCCCGCCCAATGTCACCGGCACGCTGCACATGGGGCACGCGTTCAACCAGACCATCATGGACAGCCTGACGCGCTACCATCGCATGAAGGGTTACAACACCGCCTGGATTCCCGGCACCGACCACGCCGGTATTGCGACGCAAATTGTGGTGGAGCGCCAGTTGCAAGATCAGAAGCTCAGCCGCCATGACCTCGGGCGCAAAAATTTCGTCGCCAAGGTGTGGGAATGGAAAGAGAAATCCGGTAACACCATCACCACCCAAATGCGCCGCATGGGCGACACGGTCGACTGGAGTCGCGAATACTTCACCATGGACGACAAGCTGTCCAAAACCGTCACCGAAACCTTTGTGCGCCTGCATGAAGAAGGCCTGATTTACCGCGGCAAGCGCCTGGTCAACTGGGACCCGGTGCTGCAAAGCGCAGTGAGTGACCTGGAAGTCGAAAGCGAAGAAGAAGACGGCAGCCTGTGGCACATCCTGTACCCGTTTGCCGACGGCCCGCAGTTGGTCAATGGCGAACTGGCCCCCGGTCTGGTGGTGGCCACCACCCGGCCCGAAACCCTGCTGGGCGACGTGGCCGCCATGGTGCACCCCGAAGACGAGCGCTACGCCCACCTGATTGGCAAGCACGTCACCCTGCCCTTGTCGGGCGATACGCCTGCGGCTTGGCGCACCATCCCGATCATTGCCGACGACTACGTGGACAAGGCCTTTGGCACCGGCGTGGTGAAAGTTACGCCCGCGCATGACCAAAATGACTACGCCGTCGGCCAGCGCCACCAATTGCCAATGATTTGCGTGCTCACGCTTGATGCCAAGATCAACCTGGAAGCACCCGCCGCCTATCAGGGACTGGACCGCTTTGTGGCGCGCAAACAGGTGGTCAAAGACCTGGATGCCCTGGGCCTGCTGGTGGAGGTTAAAAAGCACAAACTGATGGTGCCGCGCTGCGCCCGTACCGGCCAGGTCATTGAGCCAATGCTCACCGACCAATGGTTCGTTTCCATGACAAAACCCGGTGCAACCGGCACCAGCATTGCGCAAGGAGCTATTAATTCTGTAGCAAGTGGCGACGTGAAGTTTGTGCCCGAAAACTGGGTCAACACCTACAACCAGTGGATGAACAACATTCAGGACTGGTGCATCAGCCGCCAACTCTGGTGGGGCCACCAGATACCGGCTTGGTACGCTGACGACGGTTCAGTTTTTGTAGCACGAGACGCTGACGAGGCAAGGGCTGCAGCCGATAAAGCCGGTTATTTCGGAGCGTTGACGCGGGACGAGGACGTGCTCGACACCTGGTACTCGTCGGCACTGGTACCGTTTAGCACCATGGGTTGGCCGCAAGGCGATTCCGACGCGACGCAGTGCGGGGCCAGCACCCAAGGACTGAGCGACTACGACCTCTACCTGCCCAGCAGCGTGCTAGTGACCGGCTACGACATCATCTTCTTCTGGGTCGCCCGGATGATCATGATGACCAAGCACTTCACCGGCCACGTGCCGTTCAAACACGTCTACATCCACGGCCTGGTGCGCGATGCGCAAGGCCACAAAATGAGCAAGAGTGAGGGCAACGTGCTTGACCCGGTGGACCTGATTGACGGCATTGCCTTGCCCGAGCTGCTGCTCAAGCGCGCTGAAGGCTTGCGCAAGCCCGAAACCGCGCCACAAGTACGCAAAAATACCGAGAAAGAATTCCCGACAGGCATCCCGGCGTTTGGTGCCGACGCACTGCGTTTCACCTTTGCCTCGCTGGCCTCCTTGGGGCGCAACATCAACTTTGATACCAAGCGCTGCGAGGGCTACCGTAATTTTTGCAACAAGCTGTGGAATGCCAGCCGCTTTGTGCTGATGAACTGCGAAGGCCAGGACTGTGGCCTAAGCGACCACAGCACCGATGCCTGTGCGGGCGGTGGCTACCTGGAATTCAGCGCGGCCGACCGCTGGATCGTCTCCTTGTTGCAACGCACCGAGGCCGATGTGGCCAAAGGCTTTGACGAGTACCGGCTCGACAACGTGGCCAGCACGATTTACGACTTTGTCTGGAACGAATTCTGCGACTGGTATCTGGAAATCGCCAAGGTGCAAATCCAGCAGGGCAACGATGCCCAGAAGCGGGCCACGCGCCGCACCCTGATTCGCACGCTGGAGACCATCTTGCGCCTGGCCCACCCGATCATCCCGTTTGTCACCGAAGAACTCTGGCAAAAAGTGGCACCTGTTGCCGGACGCGCCAGCGCATCGGTGGCCATTGCCGCCTACCCCATCAGCCAGCCCGAGCGCATTGACGAGGCGGCCATCGCACACATCGCCAAACTCAAGCAACTGGTCGATGCCTGCCGCAACTTGCGCGGCGAAATGAATGTGTCACCCGCCACCCGTTTGCCGCTGTTTGTGATGGCCGACTCCCCCGCTGAAGCGGCCTTCATGACGCAAGCCGCACCGGTGCTGCAGGCACTGGCCAAACTCAATGAGGTGCGGGTGTTTGAGGACGAAGCCGCCTGGGCAGCAGCAGCCCAAGCCGCACCGGTGGCCGTGGTGGGCGAGGCCCGCATTTGCCTCTTCATGGAAATTGACCTGGCCGCCGAGAAAGCCCGTTTGGCCAAAGAGCAGGCACGGCTTGAAGGCGAAATCGTCAAAGCCCACGGAAAACTGGGCAATGAATCATTCGTCGCAAGAGCCCCGGCCGCCGTGATTGATCAGGAGCGCAAACGGCTGGCAGATTTTGAAGCCACGCTGGTCAAGGTGAAAGACCAGTTAGCCCGGCTGTAGACCAATCAGCGCCGGCGCAGGACGTGAATGAAGTCGGTGTCGAGCGTTTCCTGCTCCAGCAACTCGTTGCCGGTCTGTTTGGCAAACGCCTGAAAGTCGCGCAACGAGCCCGCGTCGGTCGAGATCACTTTAAGGGTCTGGCCACTTTGCAACTCGCTCAGCCCTTTTTTTGCCTTGAGAATGGGCAGCGGACAGTTCAAGCCACGGGCATCAATTTCCATGTCAATTTTCATCATTTGTTTCCTGAAAATGAATTTATCGGGCCGGCCTGAGATCAGGCCGGAAACACGCCGGTAGACAAATAACGGTCTCCCCGGTCGCATACAACAAAGACAATCGTGGCCTTGCGCTCGCGCTTGGCTATTTCTTGCGCTGCCCAGCAGGCCCCGGCGGCCGATATACCGGCAAAAATGCCCTCTTCGCGCGCCAATTTGCGACACATTTCCTCGGCATCTTCCTGGCTCACGTAGATCAGCTCATCCACATGGGTCGGGTCGTAAATTTTGGGAAGGTAAGCCTCTGGCCACTTGCGAATACCCGGAATGCGCGAGCCCTCGGTCGGTTGCACACCAATGATTTTGATCGCCGGGTTTTTCGTCTTCAAAAATTGCGACACGCCGGTAATTGTGCCGGTGGTACCCATGGCGCTGACAAAATGGCTGATTTTGCCTTTGGTGGCGGCCCAGATTTCGGGCCCGGTCGTCTCTACATGCACCCGCGGGTTGTCCGCATTGGAAAACTGGTCGAGCACATACCCCTTGCCTTCGCGTTGCATCTGGTCAGCCAGATCACGCGAATACTCCATGCCGCCGCTCTTGGGGGTCAAAATCAGCTCAGCACCAAACGCCTTCATGGTCTGCACGCGTTCAATCGACAAGTCTTCGGGCATGATCAAAATCATGCGATAGCCCTTGACGGCTGCGGCCATGGCCAGCGCAATGCCGGTGTTGCCCGAGGTGGCCTCAATCAGTGTGTCGCCGGGCTGGATGTCACCACGCTCCTGCGCCCGTTGAATCATCGAGAAAGCCGCCCGATCCTTGACCGAACCCGCCGGGTTATTGCCCTCCAGTTTGCCAAGAATCACGTTGCCGTGCGCCTGATTTTCAGCAGCACCGATGCGCTGCAAGCGCACCAGCGGTGTTTTGCCAATCAAATCTTCAATAGTTGGGTATTTCATACCCGGTAATGTGCCATAATTCTGCCTTCGCTTCTCATGGCCCGGGTGGTGAAATTGGTAGACGCAGGGGACTCAAAATCCCCCGCCGCAAGGCGTGTCGGTTCGATTCCGACCTCGGGCACCACATGAGTGGTTTTCATAGCGAATCAAACAATTTATTTAACCCCGCTTTTTCACAGAAGCGGGGTTTTTTTATTGCTGCATCCGGTGGCAAAGGCTAATATGCGGCGAGTGCATTAAATATGAAAAATACCATCGGCTCAGCTGTCAAAAGGCGCTGGCATCACGCCATGCGCCGCGCATTTTCGTTTCTTCCCAAGGCAATGCGGTTTGGCGTGTACCGCTCATTTGTGGAATGTAACCCTACACCCGATAGCCGCCTGGTGCTGAAAATCGCTGATACACAGGAAGAACTGGAAGCCTGTTTCACGCTCTTGCATGATGCCTACGTTAGCAGCGGCTTTATGCAAAAGGATCCGTCTGGCATGCGTGCGACGATCTACCATGCCCTTCCAACCACGACCACGCTGTGCGCCAAATTTGACGGCGAGGTAGTCGGAACACTGTCTCTCATTCGTGAAAGTGTGTTTGGTTTCCCATTGCAATCGGTTTTTGACCTGCAAGAAGTGCGCGCCAAAGGCGGCCAGATCGCTGAGGTTTCGGCGCTTGCTGTGCATCCCAAATTCAGAAAAACCGGGGGCACCATCCTGTTCCCAATGATGAAGTTCATGTATGAGTACTGCAGGAACTACTTTGACACACGCCATCTGGTGATCGCGGTCAACCCGGATCGCATTGAGCTGTACGAGTCTTTGCTGCTCTTTCAACGGCTTACACAATCCGAAGTGAACAACTATGACTTTGCCAATGGCGCGCCAGCCGTTGGTGCCAGTCTTGATCTGCAAACAGCACCCGACAATTTCGACGACATCTACGGTGAGAAGCCCTTACACAAAAATCTTCACGATTACTTCATCCACTTGAAAATGGAAAACATCGTGATGCCAAGCCGGCGCTACTTCACGACCAACGACCCGGTCATGACCCCTGATTTGCTTGATTACTTTTTCAACCAGCGCACACAGGGCTTCAGCAAGCTTGATGAACGCGCAAAAATCCTGCTGCACACCATTTACAACTTGCCGGATTACCAGGAAATCCTGCCGGCCATCAGCCATTCGCTCGACCTTGAC
>JBBQLQ010000188.1:0-6138 GCA_038328055.1 Burkholderiales bacterium | reverse complement strand
CGGGGCCCTCAAGGCTGCAAGTAGTTTGCAGACGCCTCACGAGCACAATGTAAAAAGGAGCATGAAAATGCCCAAAATGAAGACCAAGAGCGCGGCGAAGAAACGCTTCCGCGTCCGTCCAGGTGGTACCGTTAAACGCGGTCAAGCCTTCAAACGTCACATTCTGACCAAGAAGACCACTAAAAATAAACGCCATTTGCGCGGTTCAACAGCTGTTCATGAGACCGATATGGGTCGCATGGCACAGATGCTGCCCGGCCGTGGTCTTTAATTAACGACGAACAAGGAGTAATCACATGCCTCGCGTCAAACGTGGTGTAACGGCTCACGCCCGTCACAAAAAAGTTCTGGCCCTTGCAAAAGGTTTCCGTGGTCGCCGCGGTAATGTTTATCGGGTCGCCAAAGAAGCGGTCATGAAGGCTGGGCAATATGCCTACCGTGACCGCCGTACCAAAAAACGTGTCTTCCGTCAGTTGTGGATTGCCCGTATCAATGCCGCTGCCCGTCAGTGTGGCATGACATACAGCCAATTCGCCAATGGTCTGAAGAAAGCTGGTATCGAGATTGACCGCAAGGTTTTGAGCGATATTGCCGTGCACGATATGGCAGCTTTCGCTGGCATCGTGGAGCAAGTCAAGGCCAAGCTGGCGGCTTGAGTAAGGTTCTGAGTGCTATTTAATAGATAGCGCTTAAAGCAACAGAGACAAGGGCTAGAGCTTTAAAAGGCACTAGCCCTTTTTCCTTGACAGAGCATCAGAGATTTTTATGAACGACTTACAGACAGTTGTCGACAACGCCAAAGCTGCGTTTGAGCTGGCCCACACCCCAGCCGATCTTGAAAATACCAAAGCACAGTATCTGGGCAAGGCGGGTCGCATCACCGAGATGATGAAAGGCTTGGCTGCATTGCCGGTGGATGAGAAAAAAGTCCAGGGCGCAGCGATCAATCTGGCCAAACAGGCGATTGAAGCGGCCCTGAACGCCCGTCGGCAGGCGCTGGCTGATGCCGAATTGCACAAGCAATTGCAAGCCGAGGCGCTGGATGTGACCCTGCCGGGTCGTCAGCGTGGTGCCGGCGGCTTGCACCCGGTGTCGCTCACGCTGGAGCGCATTGAAGCCATATTTGGCTCGATGGGTTTTGAGGTTGCCCAAGGCCCCGAGATCGAGTCTGACTGGTTCAACTTCACCGCGCTCAACACGCCTGAAGATCACCCTGCGCGCTCCATGCACGACACCTTTTACGTCGAAGGCGGCACGGAAAGCGCACCTAATTTGTTGCGCACGCACACCAGCCCCATGCAGATTCGCCATGCGGTGCAGCACGTCAAGAAGCACCGTGCGGCGGTTGACGGCGCAGTTTCGGATGGCACGCTGTTTTCCGGTGCCATGCCCGAGATTCGCGTGATCGCGCCGGGTCGCACCTACCGGGTCGACAGCGATGCCACGCATTCGCCCATGTTTCACCAGTGTGAAGGCCTGTGGGTCGGCGAAAACGTCAGCTTCAAGGATTTGAAGTTTGTGTTCACCGATTTTTGCCGTACTTTTTTTGAGTCGGCTGACCTGGTGCTGCGCTTTCGCCCCAGCTTCTTCCCGTTTACAGAACCCAGTGCCGAAATCGACATCCAGTTTCCCAGTGGTCCGCTGGCCGGCCGCTGGCTGGAGGTGGCCGGCGCCGGCCAGGTACACCCCAACGTGATTCGCAACATGGGGCTTGACCCCGAGCGCTACATTGGCTTTGCCTTTGGCATGGGGCCAGATCGCCTGACGATGCTGCGCTATGGCGTGAACGATTTGCGCTTGTTTTTTGATGGCGACATTCGTTTTCTGTCGCAATTTCGCTAATACCAAGATCGACAACTATGCAATTTCCCCAATCCTGGCTGCGTGAATTCTGCAACCCACCTCTCAGCACCGCGCAACTGGCCGACACCCTGACCATGGCCGGTCTCGAAGTGGAAGAGCTCAAACCGGTGGCGCCGCCTTTTAGCCACATCGTGGTGGGAGAGATCAAAGAGGCGGTGCAGCACCCCAATGCCGACCGCCTGCGCGTCTGCCAGGTCGACGTCGGCCAGGCTGCGCTGCTGACCATCGTCTGCGGTGCACCCAATGCGCGTGTGGGCATCAAGGTGCCGTGCGCGATGGTGGGGGCTGAGCTGCCACCAAGTGATGATGGCCAGCCATTTTTGATCAAGGTTGGCCAGCTGCGCGGTGTGGAAAGTTTCGGCATGTTGTGCTCAGCGCGTGAACTGAAGCTCGCCGACGATCACGGCGGCCTGCTGGAACTTGCATTGGATGCGCCGGTGGGGCAAGACATTCGCCAGCATCTGAACCTCGATGACACACTGTTTACCCTCAAGCTCACGCCCAATTTGGCGCACTGCCTGAGCGTCTTTGGCGTGGCACGTGAGCTGGCCGCGTTGACGGGTGCGCCCTTGACTTTGCCGAGCTACCCCAAGGTCGCAACTGGCACCGATGAGATTCTGCCGGTGAAAGTCAGTGCGCCGGATTTGTGCGGCCGTTTTTCGGGTCGCGTGATTCGCGGTGTCAATCCGCGTGCGAAAACTCCGGCCTGGATGGTGGATCGGCTGGCACGTTGTGGTCAGCGCAGCGTTACCGCTTTGGTCGACATTTCCAATTACGTCATGTTTGAACTGGGTCGCCCATCGCATATTTTTGACCTCGACAAAATCCAGGGTGGCCTGGACGTGCGCTGGGGCAAGCCCGGTGAGCAACTCAAGCTGCTCAACGGCAACACGGTGACGGTCGATGCGCAAGTTGGGGTGATTGCGGACAGTCAGCAGGTGGAATCGCTGGCCGGCATCATGGGCGGCGATGCCACGGCGGTGTCGGACGACACGCAAAATGTGTACGTAGAAGCCGCTTTCTGGTGGCCCAAGGCCATTGCCGGACGCTCACGCCGATTCAACTTTTCCACCGATGCAGGGCACCGCTTCGAGCGCGGTGTTGACCCTGAACTGACGGTGGAGCACATTGAGCGCATCAGCCAGCTGATCGTGGATATCTGTGGCACGGCGCAAACCGTTTGTGGCCCGATGGATGACCAGAAAGTGGCGATGCCCAAGCCTGCGATCGTGACGCTGCGGGTGGCGCGCGCCAGCAAAATCATTGGCATGCCACTCACGCAGGCGCAGTGTGCCAAAGCGCTGGTCGGGCTCGGATTACCGGTGGCCGAGGGTAATGGCATCCTGACGGTAACGGCCCCGTCCTACCGCTTTGACATTCAGATCGAAGAAGACCTGATTGAGGAAGTGGCGCGCATGGTGGGTTACGACAACCTGCCGCAAACGCCGCCGTTGGCACCCATAACCGCCAAAATTCGGCCTGAATCACAGCGCAGTACCTTTGCCGTGCGCCGCGCAATAGCAGCCTTGGGGTATCAGGAAACGATCAACTTCAGCTTCGTGGAAGAACGTTGGGAACACGAACTGGCTGGCAACCCCAACCCCGTCAAGTTGCTCAACCCGATTGCCAGCCAAATGAGCGTCATGCGCTCGTCTTTATTGGGTTCCTTGCTACAAGTTTTGAAATTTAACCAGGATCGCAAGGCCCAACGGGTGCGGCTGTTCGAGATTGGCCGGGTGTTTCTGCGTGATGACAGCGTTGTCAGCAGCGACACGACTGTCAAGGGCTTTGATCAGCCCATGCGGCTGGCCGGTTTGGCGGTCGGTTCCAGTGACGCACCCGATTGGAGTTGCAAGGACCACCCGGTTGATTTTTACGATGTCAAAGGCGACCTGGAAGCTTTGCTTGCACCTTGCACCTTGACCTTTGCGCCAGCCTCGCATCCGGCCCTGCACCCTGGGCGGTGTGCCCGGATCATGCTGGCTGAAGTGGCGGTCGGTTTTGTCGGTGAATTGCATCCCAAGTGGCGTCAGTCATACGATCTGGTGCAGGCTCCGGTGCTGTTTGAAATTGATCTGGATGCCGTTTTGAGTCGCCAGGTGCCACGTTTCAAGACCGTGCCGAAGTTCCAGGCGGTCGAGCGTGATATTGCAGTGCTGGTGGATGAGCAGGTGACGCATGATGCGTTGATGCGTGCCATCTGGACGGCACCCGTGGGGGCGGTGCTGCGCGATGCGGTGTTGTTTGATATTTATCGCGCGCAGCAGTCAGGCGACAAGAGCATGGCGGTACGCTTGACCCTCAATGGCGACGATACCGCCTTGTCCGAAGCGCAGATTGATGCGGCGGTGGCGGCGGTAGTCGCTACACTGGCCTCGCAAGTCGGCGCCCGCCAGCGCGTCTGATGCACTGCCATAAACCCCGGACAAAAAAGAGCAATCATGGACATCACTGTTGAATCGTTGGAGACCCCCGCCTTGACCAAGGCGCAGCTGTCTGAGTTGTTGTTTGAGCAAATTGGCCTCAACAAGCGGGAGTCCAAGGACATGATCGACGCTTTTTTTGACCTGATTGCCCACAATTTGGTTGACGGTGATGATGTCAAGATCACCGGTTTCGGCAATTTCCAGATTCGCACCAAGGCGCCACGTCCAGGGCGCAACCCCAGAACCGGCGAAGCTATCCCAATTCAAGCGCGCCGGGTGGTGACTTTTCACGCCAGCCACAAACTGAAAGAGCAAATCCAGGAGCAGGGGGTTTTTCCATCACGCTTTGTGTCTTGAGTTTTCCACAATGCAGATTTAATCGGCGAGTGGCCTTTACAGTGATTGGCAACTTAGAGTAATCTGCAAGCTTTTGCGGCTATTTCGTTGATTTCAATGGAGAATTCTCTCCCATCCATTCCGGCTAAACGCTACTTCACCATTGGTGAGGTCGGCGATTTGTGTGGTGTCAAACCGCACGTGCTTCGCTATTGGGAGCAGGAATTCACGCAACTGCGCCCCATGAAGCGTCGCGGCAACCGGCGCTACTACCAGCACCATGAAGTACTGATGATCCGGCGCATCCGTGACCTGTTGTACGACCAGGGCTTTACCATCAGCGGTGCGCGCAACAAGATGCAGGAACTGTTGCACAGCGAGCGGGAAAAGACACACAACGGCGAGGAGTTGCTCGATGGGGTTGAAGTCATCGAAGTCACAGACTCCAGCTTTGATGATTTTTCTGACAGTGAATTGAGTGTCTTCCCGGGTGCAGATAGAAACCCATGGCACCAAGTGCGCCAGGAGTTGATTGAAATACGCGAATTGCTGACTGGAAGCTACTGAAAATCACCCCTGACCAAGGTTACAATCTGCGTCTTCGGTGTGTGGCGCAGCCTGGTAGCGCACTTGCATGGGGTGCAAGGGGTCGAAGGTTCGAATCCTTTCACACCGACCATATGAATCAAGGATTTAGAGTGGAAATGCTCTAAGTCCTTTCTTCTTTCTGGCTCCAGTTTGTCAAATTGCCCCCACCATTGCCCCCACTGCGGCGAATGCTGGTGATCGGCATTGCGATTGCCCCCACCCGAATCTGTCACCCGCTCAACGTAGTTTTAGCGGTCCCGGTCGTTGTTGGAGTTCTGTGGTGGAATCTGGCGTGAGAAAATTGGCCCCACACGGAGAAATCATGGTCACAAATAAAAGTTTGACGGTCAAAGGCGTTGAGGTAAACCTGACATCAAAGGACGATGAGGACTACATCAGCCTTACCGACATGACCAAAAGCTTCAATGGCGCTGATCAGCTCATCAAAAATTGGTTGCAAAACAAGAACACCGTCGATTTCTTGGGTGTTTGGGAGCAATTGAACAACCCCGGTTTTAATCTGGTGGAATTCCACCTAATTAAAAACGAAGCCGGTTTGAACCGGTTCGTGATGTCAGCCAAGCAGTGGACGGAGCGGACCAAGGGAATTGGCCTGCTTGCGCGTGCCGGGCGCTACGGCAGCACCTTTGCCCATAAAGATATTGCCTTTGAATTCGGTTCCTGGTTGAGCCCTGAGTTCAAGCTCTACCTGATCAAGGAATTCCAGCGCTTCAAAGAGCAAGAGGCGCTTTCCGGCGGTATTGAGTGGAGTATCCGCCGTTCGCTGGCAAAAGTGCAGTACAGAGTCCACACGGACGCCGTCAAGGAACATTTGATTCCTGCCCAGCTTACAGGCGCGCAGATTGGGTTCGTGTACGCAACCGAAGCGGACTTACTGAACAAAGCATTGTTTGGAATGACTGCC
>JBBQLQ010000187.1:0-6145 GCA_038328055.1 Burkholderiales bacterium | reverse complement strand
CGGCACGCCCACCCATAAAACCCAGGTCTTGTTCACCAAAGCGGGTCTGGCAAACCAAGCCCAGTTTGAGGCCAAGTTGCGCGTTGTTGCCCAGTTCCGCATGGGCATCCAGCGGCAAATGGTAAGCAAACACATTGATGTCATGCGCCAGCAACAGCGCCAGCCGCTGCTTCATCCAGCCGGTGACGCAGCCGTCCTGACCGCGCCAGAACAGCCCATGGTGCACAAAAATGCTGTCCGCCTGTTGCGCAATGGCGGCTTCAATCAGCGCCAGACTGGCGGTCACGCCCGAGACAATTTTTTGAACATTGGCTGCACCTTCGACCTGCAAGCCATTGGGCCCGTAGTCGCGAAAGCGCTCGGGCTGCAGCAGGGCATCAAAGGCGCCCAGAACTTCAGTGCGATGCGTCATGCCAGGGCCATCATGACAGCGTCAATATGCTGCAGCCGGTGGTCTTGCGCGCCTCCAGATCGCGGTGCGCCTGCTGCACATCCTCGAGCCGATAGCGCTGGTCAATGTGAATCTTGACCTGCCCGCTGGTCACAGCGGCAAACAGATCATCGGCCATGGCTTGGGTACTTTCACGGGTGGCAATGTGGGTGAACAGCGTCTGGCGCGTCACATACAGTGAACCCTTGGGCCCCAGGATGCCCGGCGAAAAAGCCGCGACCGGGCCTGAGGCATTGCCAAAACTGGCCATCAGGCCGAAGGGTGCCAGGCAGTCGAGCGACTTGTCCCAGGTGTCCTTGCCCACCGAGTCGTATACCGCCTTGACCCCTTTGCCGCCGGTGATTTCTTTCACCCGCGCCAGAAAATCTTCGGTCGAATAATTGATGGCAAAGGCCGCGCCATTGGCCAATGCCAGCGCGCACTTGGCATCCGACCCGGCCGTGCCGATCAGCTGCAGGCCCATGGCTTCGGCCCATTGGCAAGCAATCAGGCCAACGCCACCAGCGGCTGCGTGAAACAGCACAAAGTCACCCGGCTGCAAGCCACCCTGCGGCTGAGTGCGCTTGAGCAGGTACTGGGCCGTCAGCCCTTTGAGCATCATGGCCGCACCGGTTTCAAAAGAAATCGCATCCGGCAGTTGGCACACGCATTTGGCCGGCATTACCCGCAGATCGCAATAACTGCCGGGCGGCTGGCTGGCATAGGCGGCGCGGTCGCCCACCCGCAGGTGCGTCACGCCGGCACCCACCGCCTCCACCACACCGGCGGCTTCCATGCCGAGCTGCACCGGCAGCGTCATCGGGTACAAACCGCTGCGCTGGTACACATCAATAAAGTTCAGCCCCACCGCCTGGTGGCGAATGCGAATTTCGCCCGCGCCGGGCTCGCCCACGGCCACAGTGACCAGCTTGAGCTGCTCGGGCCCGCCATGCTGGTCAATGCGAATCGCGCGTGATGTTTGCTGGATCATTGAAAGTCTCCTGTTTTGCTGCAGGGCAGCATGTTGCCACGAATCGAAAGCCGGTGTTTCTCTGACAGAATGTGCAGTCTTTCACGAAAATTTGCATCTTTTGTTTAACTTTGCGCTCCAGTTTCACCAGTTTGCATCGCGGCACGCAGCTGCCGTGGTAGCAGGCCTGTGCATGGCATTTGTCTACGCGCCAGCACAAGCCCAAAACGCCAGCGCCACGCCCGCATTGCACTTGCGCATCGTGGGTGGCCTGGGTAATTTGAACCAGTACACCCACCATGAAGAGCCATTTTGGGCCCGCCAACTGGCCCGGCTCAGTGGCGGCAAGTACAGCGCTGAGATCGTGCCCTTTGACCGGGCTGGCGTGCCCGGCAGTGACATGCTGCGCCTGCTCAAACTGGGCGTTGTTCCGTTTGGCACCACTTTGCTGAGCTCGATGGGGCAGCAATACCCGCAATATGCGGCCATGGACCTGGCCGGACTCAACCCACACATGGCCAGCCTGAAAAAGAATGTCGCGGCATTTCGGCCTTTTCTTGAAAATGAGTTGCGTAAAAAGCACGGCATTGAAATGCTGGGTTTGTACGTGTACCCGGCCCAAGTCGTCTTTTGCAGCCGCCCCTTTGCCCGACTGGCTGATCTGAAGGGACGACGCATCCGCACGTCATCGGCCACCCAGTCGGACTTCATCAGCGCGCTGGGTGCCACGCCGGTGCTCACTGGTTTTGACCAAATCATGCTTAATATGCGCTCTGGCAACACCGACTGCGTCATCACCGGCACCATGTCAGGTAACACCCTTGGGCTGCATGAGATCACCAGCCATGTGCACACCTTGCCCATCACCTGGGGGTTGGCCGTTTTTGGTGCCAACAAAAATGCCTGGGATGCGCTCCCGCCTGACTTGAAAGCCTTGCTGAGCCGCGAGTTGCCCCGGCTGGAAGCCGCCATCTGGCAGACCAGCGAACGCGAAACCACCGAAGGACTGGCCTGCAACATGGGCGCGCCCGAATGCACAACCGCACGCAAAGGCAAGATGCTACAGGTGCCCGCCAACGCCCAGGACGATCACCTGCGCCAGGAAATTTTCCGCAAAGACGTATTGCCGCGCTGGGTTGCACGCTGCGGCTCGGCGTGCCTGGATGTCTGGAACCGCACCGTCGGCCCCACCAGCGGCATCACCCTCCAAGCAGCCCCATGACAAAGCCGTCACTCACCCGCATCCAGCTCGCGGTGATAGGTGTTGTGCTGGCTTTTTTACTGGCGATCACCTTCGCCGCCACCAGTCTGATCTGGCAGCAACGCCAGGATGCGCTCAACAACAGCCAGGCGCAGGCAATGCGCTTTGTCAACGGTGCAGTGGTAGCCCTTAACCGCACCCTGCTGGACGTGGATGTTTCGCTGGCCAACCTGAGCGATTCACAAAACCTGCCGATGCTGCATGCCGATGAGATTGATCGCGGAGCAGCCAGCCGCACGATGAATGCCATTGCGCAACGCAACTTGTTGCTGCACCGCATGGTGCTGATCGATGAACATTCCCACGTCATGGCATCTTCTGACCCCGGGGGCATTCCCCAGTTTGAATTGCCACCCGGCTTTGCAGAGAAAGCACTGTCGGCCACCGTAGCCACCCTGTCCATCAGCACCACCGTGCTGGAGCCCAGCAGCTCCGAGCGTGTGGCTTACCTGGCGCGCCCCCTGAAACTGGCGGATGGCAGCAAGATTCTGGCCACTGCGGAGGTTCTGGTGGCGCACCTCAACACCATCATGGTGCAAGGTGCTGACATCAGCGGCCTTGAAGTCACGCTGGAGCGTGGCAACGGGCAACTGATTGCCAGCTCACCGGCGCAAGACCGCTTGCAGGGAACCCAATTGGCACCACCGCTGGGAGCCAGCACCGGGCGGGCGCTGCACTTGCCGGCGCGCTTGAGCGGGCAAAGCGCGCAGGTTGTGGCGCAACCGATTTTGTATGACGACATACTGATTTCGGCGAGCATCCCTGAGAGCGCAGCGCTGGCTAAATGGCAGCAAGAACGCAATTTTGTCTTGCTGGTAGCCAGTCTGTTTGCGGTGATGGTGATTGCCGCAGGCGGCTTTGCCAGCTGGTATCTGGAACGACTGGCACAGGCCCGCCAGGACATCAAAAAATCAAAGGCTGAAATTGAACACCTGGCTTTTTATGACCCCCTGACCAACCTGCCCAACCGTTTGCTGTTGATGGATCGGCTTGGCCACGCGCTGGTCAGCAGCGAGCGCCACCAACGCTTTGGCGCGCTGCTGTTTCTGGACCTGGACAACTTCAAGAGCCTCAATGACACCCAGGGCCATGAAGTTGGCGACCTGCTGCTGCAGCAAGTTGCATCTCGACTGCTGGCCAGCGTGCGCGCCCAGGACACCGTGGCACGCCTGGGCGGTGACGAATTTATCGTCCTGCTCGAAGACCTTGGTGCCAACCCGCTGGATGCCGCCGAATTGGCCCGGCGCATTGGCACCAAGCTGCTGCTGGCCCTGAGCCAGCCCAATAGCTTTGGCGGCAAAACGCACAAGAGCAGCGCCAGTGTGGGGGCTGCTCTGTATGGCGGCGAACTCATGATGCCCACCGAACTGCTCAAGCAAGCCGACATTGCGATGTACCAGGCCAAGGCGCGCGGACGCAATGTTCTGTGCTTTTTTGACCCACAAATGCAGGCCACGATCACCGCCCATGCCGAGCTTGAGCGCGACCTGCAAATTGCCATCGACACACATCAGTTTGTGCTGTACTTTCAGCCCCAGGTAGCGCAAGCCGGCCAAGTGCTGGGGGCTGAAGTGCTGATCCGCTGGCAGCATCCCGAGCGCGGCATGGTGCCGCCGTTCGAGTTCATCCCGGTGGCCGAAGAAACTGACCTGATCAACTTGATTGGCCAGTGGGTGTTGCAAACCGCCTGCGAGCAGCTGCGCCAATGGCAGCAGGCACCTGTCACGGCCCATTTGCAACTGGCTGTGAACGTCAGCGCGCGCCAGTTCCGTCAGACTGATTTTGTGGCCAAGGTGCAGCAAGTGGTGCAGGCAACCGGCATTGACCCACTTGGGCTGAAACTGGAACTGACCGAGTCGCTGGTGCTGGCCAATGTAGACGACACCATCGCCAAGATGAGCGCACTCAAAGGCTTGGGCGTGCGCTTTTCCATGGACGACTTTGGCACCGGGCAGTCGTCCCTGAGCTATCTGACCCAGCTGCCACTGGACCAGCTCAAGATCGACCAGTCTTTTGTGCGCAACATCGGCATCAAATCCACCGACGGTGTGATTGTGCAAACCATCATCGGCATGGCGCGTAACCTGGGACTTGAAGTGATTGCCGAAGGCGTTGAAACGCCCGCGCAGCAAGCGTTTTTGGCTGACAACGGCTGCACCTTGTACCAGGGTTACCTGTTTGGCAAGCCCACTCCCCTGGCCGAATTTGAGTCCTTGCTGACCCAATCGATGGGCCGCGCGTGACGCATCCCAAAATTTCCCTGTCGGCGGCGCTGCTGCTGACCTTGCCGCCGCTGCTGTGGGCTGGCAACGCGGTGGTGGGCCGCCTGATTGCCGGCATGGCCTCGCCCATGACGCTCAACCTGCTGCGCTGGAGCATTGCCTTTGTGTTGCTGCTGCCACTGGCCGCACCGGTGTTGCGCCGCAGCAGCCCGCTGTGGCAGAGCTGGCGGCGCTTTGCTGCTCTGTCGCTGCTGGCCATTGGTGGCTACAACGCACTGCTCTACCTGGCGCTCAATACTTCCACCCCGATCAACGTGACGCTGGTGGGCTCGATCACCCCGGTCTGGATGCTGTTGATTGGGCAGGTGTTTTTTGGCATCCACATCTCAAAACGCCAGTGGCTCGGGGCGGTGCTCTCCATCTGCGGGGTCTTGCTGGTGCTCAGCCGTGGTCAGATCGAGGTGTTGCTGCAGGTACGGCTGGTCGCCGGTGACCTGTACATCCTGCTGGCCTCGGCCGCTTGGGCTTACTACAGCTGGATGCTGGCCCACCCGACCACTGAGCCGCCCGAAATCCGGCACGACTGGTCGGCTTTTTTGCTGGCCCAGATTGCCTTTGGGCTGGTCTGGTCGGGCTTGTTTGCCGGAGGTGAATGGGCACTGGGCCTGGGGCGCTTGCAGCTGAGTTGGCCGCTGGCAGCCGCCCTGCTATTTATCGCCCTCGGGCCGGCGCTGGTGGCTTACCGGGCCTGGGGGGCTGGCGTGGCGCGCGCAGGCCCGCAGGCAGCCGGTTTTTTCATCAACCTGACACCGCTGTTTACGGCCGTGCTGTCCAGCATTTTTCTGGGTGAAGCCCCGCACCTGTACCACGCGCTGGCGTTTGTGCTGATCGTTGGCGGCATTGTGGTGTCGTCACGGCGTTAAGGCGCTATTTGCCTCAAAACGTGCCGGGCTAGGCGCCGCCATCGGCCAGCACATTTTGTCCGGTGATGTAGCCCGCTTGCTGGCTGCACAAAAAAGCGCAGATCGCACCAACTTCAGACTTCCTGATCCGCACGGAATCCATTTGACTTGGTGAAAGCCTGGTTGGGACTTTGTGGGAGGGCTGGCAAGCCCGAATTCGCTTTGTGGGAGGGCTGGCAGGCCCGAATTCGCGGCTGCCGCCGCTCCTACAAGTGCCATTGCCATTGCCATTGCCATTGCCATTGCCAGTCCTATTCCTGAAAAAAGCAAACTGTGCCTATACGCATCAGGAAGTCTGAG
>JBBQLQ010000186.1:0-6178 GCA_038328055.1 Burkholderiales bacterium | reverse complement strand
GCATTTGGTAAAACGGGCCTTCGTCGTAATCCAGCCCCAGCCAGCTCATGCCCTCAATGATCACGTCGACCGCCGCCTGGGTGGAACGGTCCAGATCTGTGTCCTCAATGCGCAAAATGAAGTCGCCGCCAGTCGAGCGGGCAAAGGCCCATGGGTACAAGGCTGAGCGGATGTTGCCCAGGTGGATAAATCCTGTGGGTGACGGTGCGAAACGGGTACGGGTTTTGGTCATTGCAGAGTGTCAAGTTGTTGCAGGCCACGCGTCAGGTCGGCCTTGATGTCGTCAAGATATTCGAGGCCAACCGCGATACGGATCAGGCCCTGGCCAATGCCAGCTGCCTGACGCTGAGCTTCAGACAGGCGGCCGTGAGAAGTCGTTGCGGGGTGGGCAATGGTGGTTTTGGTGTCACCCAAATTGGTGGTCACGGAGCACACTTGCGTGCTGTCAATCACATGAAACGCGCGCTTGCGGCCTTGTGCCGCATCAGAGGCGCGCACGTCAAATGACACCACTGCACCACCCAAACCGCTTTGCTGGCGCATGGCCAGGTCGTGTTGCGGATGGGATTCAAGACCGGGGTAATAGACATGCGCCACCTGAGGTTGCGCTTGCAGCCATTGGGCCAGCAGGAGCGCGCTTTCACACTGGGCACGCATGCGAATGGCCAGGGTTTCCATGCCTTTGGTCACAACCCAGGCGTTGAACGGCGACAGCACCATGCCCGCCGTGCGGTTGATAGGCCAAAACACGTCGTTGACGTATTTTTGGCTGCAGCAAATCGCACCCGCCACCACCCTGCCCTGGCCGTCCAGGTATTTGGTGCCCGAGTGAATCACAAAATCAGCACCAAACTCGGTCGGGCGTTGCAACGCGGGCGTGCAAAAGCAGTTATCTACCGCCAGCAAGGCACCACCGGTGTGCGCCACCTCGGCCAGTGCCGCGATGTCGCAGATGTCTGTCAACGGATTGGTCGGCGTTTCAGCAAACAGCAGTTTGGTGTTCGGCTTGAGCGCCGTTCGCCATTGCGCCACATCGGTCTGCGATACAAAGGTGGTTTCCACACCAAACTTGGCAAACTCCACCGCGAACAAGCGCAGGGTGGAGCCAAACACCGATTGTGAACACACCACATGGTCACCGGCACGCAGCACGCCCATGCCGAGCAACAACACGGCCGACATACCACTGGAGGTGGCGATGGCAGCCTCTGTGCCCTCTAGTGCGGCAAGGCGTTGCTCCATGCCGGTCACGGTCGGATTGCCAACGCGGGTGTAGACGTAGCCATCTTCCTCATTGGCAAAACGTTTGCGCGCCGTCTCGGCATCGGGCTGGACGAAACTGCTGGTCAGGTACAGGGCTTCGGAGTTTTCGCCATACTGGCTGGGCTCAATGCCCGAGCGCACCGCCAGCGTATCGCGGTGCAGGTTGTCAGGGAGTTTTCTTGCCGTCATGGTCAGTCCTCATGGTTGGGCAGTGCCAGCCGGGAATTGTCCTCTGCGTTTTCATCACCAGTCACACGGCTTGCACCCAGCCTGGCGATGTCTTCCAAAGTGATGTCTCCGGTTACATAGATGCCGTCAAAACACGATGCGTCAAAGTTCTTGATATTTTTGTTCAGCGAGCCAATGGCTTTTTTCATGCCCTCGACATCCTGATAAATCAGCGCATCACAACCAATGATCTGGCGAATTTCTTCCACGCTGCGGTTGTGCGCCACCAACTCTTGCGGCGTGGGCATGTCGATGCCGTAGACATTGGGGTAACGCACCGGCGGCGCAGCGCTGGCCATGTAGACCTTGCGTGCACCGGCATCACGTGCCATTTGCACAATTTCCTTGGAGGTGGTGCCACGCACAATGGAGTCATCCACCAGCAACACGTTGCGGCCCTTGAATTCACTGGCAATCACGTTGAGTTTCTGGCGCACTGATTTTTTGCGTACCGATTGCCCCGGCATGATGAAGGTGCGACCCACATAACGATTTTTAACAAACCCTTCGCGGTACGGCAAACCCAGTAACTGCGCCAGTTGCGCAGCACTCGGGCGGCTGGACTCCGGAATCGGGATGACCACGTCAATTTCATTGGGTGGCACGGTCGAGATCACCCGCTTGGCCAAGGTCTCGCCCAGATTCAAACGCGCCTGGTAGACCGAAATACCGTCCATCACGGAATCAGGCCGGGCCAGGTAAACAAATTCAAAAATGCAGGGGTTCAACACCGGGTGCTCGGCACACTGCTGCATGTGCACATTACCTTCCAAGTCAATGAACACCGCCTCGCCAGGTGCAATGTCACGCTCAAACTTGTGAGATGTGCCCTCCAGCGCCACCGATTCGCTGGCCAGCATCCAGGTGTCTTCGCTGCGACCCATACACAGCGGGCGAATGCCGAAGGGGTCACGGAATGCCAGCACGCCGTGGCCGGCAATCAGGGCAATCACCGCATACGAGCCCTTGACACGCAAGTGCACCTTGCGCACCGCCTCAAACACATCACGCGGGCGCAACGGCATGCCACGCGTGGTGGCTTCAATCTCATGGGCCAAAACATTCAACAGCACCTCGGAATCGCTCTCGGTGTTGATGTGGCGGTGGTCGGCAGTAAACAACTCCGCCTTCAAAGCGTGTGCGTTGGTCAGGTTGCCGTTGTGCACCAGCACGATGCCAAACGGTGCGTTCACATAAAACGGCTGGGCTTCTTCTTCGCTGAACGCATTGCCTGCCGTGGGGTAGCGCACCTGGCCCAGCCCGCAGTTGCCGGGCAGCGAGCGCATGTTGCGGGTGCGAAACACGTCGCGCACCATGCCTTTGGCCTTGTGCATGAAAAACTTGCGTTCTTGCTGGGTGACGATCCCGGCTGCATCCTGACCCCGGTGCTGCAACAGCAGCAACGCGTCATAAATCAGCTGGTTGACCGGCAACTGGCTGACAACACCGACGATTCCACACATTTTTTAGATTCCTGGTTATTCAATGACGCCTCAAGCGGGCAAAAACCTGTCCAGATCACGCGGCAGCGCTGGTTTGAGCCCTTTGAGGGTGCCCGCTGCCAGCCTGGCACCCACCGACTCTTGCCAGGACACGCTGTCTTTCATTGGCGTCAGATGCACTACGACGGTGGCCAGCAACAGCAGCAACACCCCGCGCGTGGCACCAAAAATAGCGCCCAGGGTGCGGTCAATCGGACTCAAGCCAACCGCCGCGGTGAGCTTTTTGATTAACACCGTTAGCAGGCCACCCGCAACCAGCACCAGCACAAACACCAGCAGAAAACCAGCGGCGTAGCGCATGGCGGCACTGGCTCCGCTCATGGGCAACAGCTGCGCGGCATCCAGGGCGAACAGCCGGGCCAGCACAAACGCTACGACCCAGCTGACCAGCGACAACACCTCGTAGACCAGACCTCGCCAGGCACCCAGCGCCATCGACAGCAACACCACCACCGCAAAAATCCAGTCAAGCGCGGACATGGTCAAGCAGCTGCCCCTATAGCGTGAGCAAGGCGGCAGGAAGGCTCAACTTCTTGACCTTTTCGGCCGCCTTTTCGGCCTCGGCCCGTGTCGCAAAGGGCCCCAGCCGCACGCGAATGCGCCGTCCGTCTTTGGTTTGCGCGGTTTGTGCGTAGGTCTTCAGCCCGGCACGCTCCAGCTTCATACGCACCTCCTGGGCGCGGGCGCTCTCAGAAAAGGCGCCAACCTGCACCACAAAACGTCCCTCAGTCGCTGCCGGCTTGGTGGCGACTGGATTGGCATCGGCTGCCTCTGCCTTGACGGTTTGGGTTGCTTTGGCGGCTTTGGCATCAGCCTCTTTGCCGTCCAGCAGGGCCTGCGCCCGATTGGTCTCTGGCTTGGTCGGCTCCGGTTTGCTGCCAGCAGGCGCTGTCTTCTCTATGCTATTTGTAGCTGCCTGCGCTTTATCTACCTGGGCTAGAGGCGGTTTTGATGCATTATTTTTATCTGCACTGGCAGCCACAGGCGTTTCGGTCTTCGCTGGTACAACAGGTGCTGCCAGCTTGTCGGGCGCCTCGTCAATCACTTCTTGCTCTGGCGTTGATACAACGGCCACCTGGGGCTTTGCCGTCGGTGCGACGGGAATCACCAGCGCAGGCACCTTGTTTTTATCTGGGATCGAGATAGGTGTGTCCACTGCAATCGGCCGCGGCTGCTTGTCAAACAGCATGGGCAGACCAATCACCCCAATCAGCACCAGCAGCGTGGCACCCGCCAGCCGGTATTTGGCGCGCTGGCGAATGGCTTCGATGCTTTGCGGTTGCGCGGGTGCCCTGGGAGCTTCGTCAGTGCCCTTGCGAAACTTGAAAAAAGCCATGCTGGTGTGTGGTGGTGAATCAGGAGGTGGGGAGGTGCTTGGCCGCCAGCCGGGGCGTGCCGTCTTTCAAGACGCCGCCGACGGTGTAAAACGACCCGAAGACGACGATTCTATCAGCGGGGTCTGCGCTAGCCAGGGCCGCCTGCAACGCGGTTTCGGGGTCGGCGTGCAGCGTAGCAGTGACATTTTTACGCTTGTTTTGCGCCTGCCAGTGCGCCAATAACGTCGCCCCGGAGACCGCGCGGGGCGTCGGCAGATCAGTGAAATACCATTTGTCGATGATCGGCCCGATGCGCGTCAGCATGGCGCCCAGGTCTTTGTCGGCCATGGCACCAAACACCGCATGGGTGGTCGGGAAAAAGCCCATCGCGTCCAGATTAGCGGTCAGCGCGGCCACCGCGTGCGGGTTGTGTGCCACGTCCAGCACCAGGGTCGGCTGGCCCGGCACGATCTGAAAACGCCCCGGCAGTTCTGCCGACAATAACCCGGAGCGCACCGCCTGCGCGGTCACTGGCAACTGCTCGCGCAGCGCCACCAGCGCCGCCAGCACGCCTGCGGCGTTCACCAGCTGGTTGGCACCGCGCAGCGACGGGTAAGCCATGCCCGCATAGCGCCTGCCGCGCCCGGCCCAGGCCCACTGCTGCTTGTCGCCAGACACATTGAAGTCCAGCCCGACGCGCCACACATCCGCACCCACCTCCAGCGCACGGTCCAGCACGCTTTGCGGCGGCACCGGGTCACTGATGATCGCCGGCTTGCCGGTGCGCATGATGCCGGCCTTCTCGTAACCAATGGCTTCCCGGTCGCTGCCCAGCAAAGCCGTGTGATCCAGGTCGACGCTGGTGATGATGGCGCAGTCAGGCTCGATGATGTTCACCGCATCCAGGCGCCCGCCCAGGCCCACCTCAAGCACCACCACATCCAACGGGTGATGCCGCATCACATCCAGAATCGCCAGCGTAGAAAACTCGAAATAGGTGAGTGAAATAGGCTCATCATCTTGGCATCTGGCCCTTTCCACATAAGCGAAAGATGCCATCAATTCAGTAGCATCTACCGACGCACCATTGAGCCGCAAGCGCTCTTCAAAGTGCACCAGATGCGGCGAGGTGTAAACGCCAGTGCGGTAACCTGCCTGCAACAAAATGGCTTCCAGCATGGCGCAGGTGGAGCCTTTGCCGTTGGTGCCGGCCACGGTGATCACCGGGCATTTCATGCTGATGGCCATGCGCTGCGCCACAGTGCGCACGCGCTCCAGCGTCATATCGATGGCGGTGGGGTGGAGTTGCTCGCAGTAGGCCAGCCACTCGTTAAGGGTTTGGAAAGAATGTGTCATAGCGGGCCGAATTGTCGCGCAGGTGGGTGCATCTGGCAGGGTTAACCCGGTTAATGGCATCATTGCCGGCATGAAAAGTCCAACTTTCTCCTCCAACAAAGTCACCGTTTTCGGTATTCCGAACTGCGACACGGTGAAAAAAGCCCGCACCTGGCTGGCCGAGCAGCCGCTGGAAATCACCTTTCACGACTTCAAAATGCAAGGGGTGCCAGTTGACTTGTTGCCTGGCTGGCTGGCTGCCGTGGGCTGGGAGACGCTGGTGAACCGCAAGGGCACGACCTGGCGCAAGCTCGATGAGGCCACCCGGCTGGCGGTGGTAGACGATGCATCGGCCACGGCGCTGATGCTGGCACAGCCCAGTGTGATCAAACGGCCGGTGGTGGTGTGGGGCGATGGCTCGGTGAGCGTGGGGTTTTCTGCTGAGGCGTTTGCTGGGCGGGTTTGAGGCGCGCTAGTGCCCCAAGGGGTGCGATTCAAACTGATGTGACATCCTGAATGCATCAAGATATCACG
>JBBQLQ010000185.1:0-6180 GCA_038328055.1 Burkholderiales bacterium | reverse complement strand
CGGTACCACCTGGACGGACGCGGAAGCGTTTCTTCGCCGCGCTCTTGGTCTTCATTTTGGGCATTTTCATGCTCCTTTTTACATTGTGCTCGTGAGGCGTCTGCAAACTACTTGCAGCCTTGAGGGCCCCGAGCCACTTTTTTAAGTGGCGGATATGACTCCACCACCTATTGATGCGGTGTAACCCGCCTCAAATCTTTACGTCGGCGCTGCGCTATTTTCCACAACTGCCGCCGCCTTGGCCACTGCCTGCTTCTTGCGACCCGGTGCAATCATCATGATCATCTGGCGACCTTCGAGCTTGGGAAACTGTTCCACCAAAATCAGGTCGCCGAGTTCATCGCGAATCCGGTTCAACAAAGCCATGCCTAATTCCTGGTGGGTAATCTCACGGCCCCGGAATCGCAAGGTGATCTTGCACTTGTCGCCATCTGCCAGAAAGCGGCGAATGTTGCGCATCTTGATGTTGTAATCACCATCATCGGTACCCGGGCGAAACTTGATCTCCTTGATGTCGATCACGGTCTGCTTGGCCTTGGCCTCAGCCGCCTTTTTCTGCTCCTGGTACTTGAATTTGCCGTAATCCATCAACCGACACACCGGAGGGATTGCTGTTGCCGCAATTTCAACCAGATCCACATCCAGTTCACCTGCCATACGCAAGGCCTCCATGAGGCTCACAACACCAAGTGGTTCATTTTCAATACCCGAGAGACGAACCTCTGGGGCCATGATTTCCCGATTCAATCGGTGTTTGCGTTCTTCGCGGTGACGGCGATCACGAAATTCGGTAGCGATGGCTTAATCCTTCACAAAATGCTACAACAATAGTAGCTATAACCGCACAGTGCGCAAGCCTGCCAATGAAATCAGCTAAGCAACTCAAGTGTTAGATTTTTGGGCAATGTCAGCGTTTAGGTGTTGAGAGAAATCAACAAGTGACATTGCGCCAAGGTCTTGTCCACCCCGGGCGCGCACTGCGACAGCACCAGAAGCCATTTCTTTGTCGCCAACGACAATCAGATAAGGCAACTTTTGCATTGAATGCTCGCGTATTTTATACGTGATTTTCTCGTTCCGAAGGTCAGACTCAACTCTAAACCCTTGATTTTGCAGCGTTTTGACGACAGAGCGGGCATATTCTGCTTGCGCATCGGTAATATTGAGCACCATCACTTGCACCGGTGCCAGCCAGGTTGGCAGTGCGCCGGCGGTTTCTTCGATCAAAATTCCGATGAAACGCTCCAGGCTGCCGACGATCGCGCGGTGCAGCATGACAGGCCGATGACGCGCCCCGTCTTCGCCAACATACTCTGCATCAAGCCGCTCGGTCATGAAGAAATCGACCTGAATGGTGCCACATTGCCATTGGCGACCAATCGCATCTTTCAAGGTGTACTCGATTTTTGGGCCATAAAAAGCACCCTCGCCCGGGGTGATTTCAAACTCGCAGCCCGATGCGCGCAAACTCTCGATCAACGCCGCCTCAGCCTTGTCCCAGCTCTCATCTGATCCGATGCGTTTTTCCGGACGTGTGGCTACTTTGTAGATGATGTTTTTGAAGCCGAAATCGGTATAGACCTTTTGCAACAACGCGGTGTAGGCCACGCATTCACCCAATATTTGATCTTCGGTGCAAAAAATATGCCCGTCGTCCTGGGTAAAACCGCGCACCCGCATGATGCCGTGCAGCCCACCCGTTGGCTCATTGCGGTGACACTGACCAAATTCACCATAGCGCAAGGGCAAATCACGGTAGCTCTTGATGCCTTGCTTGAATATCAGGATATGACCTGGGCAATTCATCGGCTTGAGGGCGTAGTGCCGCTTTTCGCTTTCGGTCGTGAACATGTTGTCACGGTATTTGTCCCAATGCCCCGTTTTCTCCCACAGCCCTTGATCGAGCAGTTGGGGGCCTTTGACTTCCTGGTAGCCATTTTCGCGGTACACCCGGCGCATGTATTGCTCAACCTCCTGCCACAAAGCCCAACCCTTGGGATGCCAGAACACCGTGCCAGGTGAATGCTCGTCCAGGTGAAAGAAATCTAGCTCGCGGCCGAGTTTGCGGTGGTCACGTTTCTCGGCCTCCTCCAACATGGTCAAGTGCTGTTGCAACTCGTCCTTGGTCGCCCAGGCGGTGCCGTAAATGCGCTGCAGCATTTCGTTTTTTTGGTCGCCACGCCAGTAGGCACCCGCCACTTTCATCAATTTAAAATGTTTGAGCTTGCCGGTGCTTGGCACGTGCGGGCCACGGCACAGGTCTTCAAATTGACCTTCTCGGTACAGGCTGACATCTTCGTTGGCTGGAATGCTGGCGATGATTTCGGCCTTGTAGTGTTCACCCAGGCCTTTGAAATAGGCTACCGCTTCGTCTCGCGGCAAGACGCGTCGCACGACCGGCTCGTCCTTGCTGGCCAACGCCGTCATGCGCTTTTCGATCAAGCCCAAATCGTCCATGGTGAAGGGCCGTTCAAACGCGAAATCGTAAAAAAAGCCGTTTTCAATCACTGGGCCAATCGTCACCTGCGCATTGGGAAACAAGTCCTTGACCGCGTAGGCCAGCAAGTGCGCGGTGGAATGGCGAATGACTTCCAGGCCATCAGCATCCTTGGCCGTGATGATGGACACAGCGGCGTTGGCATCGATCACATGGCTGGTATCGACCACTTTGCCGTTAACTTTGCCAGCCAGAGCCGCTTTGGCCAGGCCAGCGCCAATGGAGGCGGCCACATCGGCCACGGTGACCGCGCCAGGGAAGTCACGTTGCGAGCCATCAGGAAGCGAAATTTGAACCATGGTGTTCGAGGAGGTATTGAAGTTGAACAAAAAAACGCGGTCAAGACCGCGTTTTACTCTGTATTTTGTAGCTGCCTACGCAATGGGCACGCGGGCTACGGCCTTAATTACTGGATAAATTAGCCCATGCCGTTCGCGGTGTCATAACCAGTTTGCCTTTCTAGCTCTTGCGGGTCCAGGATGCGACTGATTTTACCGCAGTCATCGGCGCGCATAAAAAAAGGCTGGCTGCCTTGTTCAAGCTGCCAGCCTTGCCCTCATCGGGCCGCTATTTTGTAAATTTAGTGAAACTGCTCTTCTTCGGTCGAGCCGGTCAGTGCCGTCACGCTGGACTTGCCGCCTTGAATCACGGTGGTCAGCTCATCGAAGTAACCGGTGCCCACTTCTTGCTGGTGCGACACGAAGCTGTAACCACGGTCACGCGCAGCAAACTCAGGCTCTTGCACCTTCTCGACGTAGGCGGTCATACCGCGCTGCATGTAGTCCTGTGCCAGGTCGAACATGTGGAACCACATGTTGTGAATGCCGGCGAGCGTGATGAACTGGTACTTGTAACCCATGGCGCCGAGTTCTTTCTGGAACTTGGCAATGGTCGCATCGTCCAGGTTTTTCTTCCAGTTGAACGATGGGCTGCAGTTGTAAGCCAGCATCTTGCCAGGGTGTTTGGCGTGCACGGCATCGGCAAACTTCTTGGCAAATTCCAGATCGGGCGTACCGGTTTCGCACCACACCAGATCAGCGTAATCGGCGTAAGCCACAGCGCGGCTGATGGCTTGGTCCATACCCTTTTTGGTCTTGTAGAAGCCTTCAGCGGTGCGCTCGCCAGTCAGGAAAGGCTTGTCATTGGCATCGTAGTCGCTGGTCAACAGGTCAGCGGCTTCGGCATCAGTACGGGCAATCACCAGCGTTGGCACGCCATACACGTCAGCGGCCATGCGGGCAGCGATCAGCTTTTGGCAGGCTTCTGTGGTGGGCACCAGCACCTTGCCACCCATGTGACCGCACTTCTTGACAGAGGCCAATTGGTCTTCAAAGTGAACGCCACCGGCACCGGCGCGGATCATGGCCTTCATCAGCTCATAGGCATTCAACACGCCGCCAAAACCGGCTTCGGCATCGGCCACGATGGGCGCGAAATAGTCGATGTAACCGGCATCGCCTGGGTTGATGCCCTTGGACCACTGGATTTCATCAGCACGGCTAAACGAATTGTTGATGCGCTCAACCACCTTTGGCACCGAGTCCACCGGGTACAGCGACTGGTCGGGGTACATGGCAGAGTAGCCGTTGTTGTCGGCAGCAACTTGCCAGCCCGAAAGGTAAATGGCTTTCACGCCGGCCTTGACCTGCTGCATGGCTTGACCACCGGTCAAGGCACCCAGGCAATTGACGTAAGGTGTGTTGTTGACCAGGTCCCACAGCTTGTCGGCACCGCGGCGCGCCAGTGTGTACTCGACCTGCAAGGAACCACGCAAACGCACCACGTCGGCAGCGCTGTAGCCGCGTTTGATGCCCTTCCAGCGCGGGTTGGTGGCCCAATCTTTTTCAAGGGCGGCGATTTGTTCTTCACGGCTGGGTTGTGCTGCAAGGGTTTGTGACATGAGTTCACTCCTGAGTTGGTTAAAACAATCGGGGCCTAGCGTTGTAGACGCTGGGCATCATGGCGCTAATTCTAAGTCTTATATAAGAGTAAATTAAATCTTATGTCTTATACAAGACATATTTTTATTACAATTAAATCAACTAGTTACGAGGGTAGTTTCTCAATATGAAATTGCATTTTTCAATTCAAGAAAAAATGTGGCATTGCAACCAGCATGTAATCCGCCATGTGAAATTAAAATTTCACATCGTGACATTTCTAAAAGGCTGCTGCGTAGCGCTGCATTTCCCAGGCACTGATGGTCTGGCTGTAGTTGCTCCACTCCTGGCGCTTGAGCTCAATGAACTGCTGGCAAAACGCCACACCAACGGCATCCATCAGCAAGGTGTCCTTGGCCAACGCGTCAAGGGCGGCAGCCAGGTCTTTGGGCAAACGATCCGGCATGACTTGGCCTGCGGCAAAACGCTCATACAAATCTTCTTGACAAGCCGGTGGCGCGTTCAGCGCGCGGTCAATACCGTCGAGCCCGGCGGCCAGCGTGGCCGCAATGGCCGCATACACATTGCACGACGGATCAGGCAGGCGCCACTCCAGTCGCCCCGCCACCGTACGCACCACACAGGTACGGTTGTTGTCCCCGTAGGTCTTCCAGACGGGCGACCAAGTGGTGCCGGAGGCACTGTCGCTGCAGGCCAGGCGCTTGTAGCTGTTGACCGTGGGCGCACACAGCGCACTCAAGGCATCGGCATGGTGCAACAACCCGGCGACAAACTGGTACGCTGTTTCACTGAGTTGCAACTCATCGCTGTTGTCTGTGAAGACCGCGTCGCCCTGCTCGTTGCTGATGCTCATATGAAAGTGCAAACCGCTGCCCGGTGCCTGGGCAAAGGGCTTGGGCATGCAACTGAACACCGACCCATGCCGCTCGGCAATGGCGTGGGCGGTCATTTTGAACAGCATGAACCGGTCAGCTGCCGCCAGCGCGTCATCAAAGCGGTAGTTGATTTCATACTGACCACAGGCATCTTCGTGGTCGATCTGTTGCACATCAAAACCAAGCTGCGTCAAGGTCTGTCGCATGTCGTCCAAAAAGGCCCGGTTGCGGTGAATGGCTTTCAAATCGTAAGAAGGCTTGTCGAGCTGGTCGTGCGGATCAGCCCCCTGCCATTGGCCTTGCTCGTTTTGACGCAACAGAAAAAACTCGGGCTCAATGCCGACCCACAATGTCCAGCCGCGCTGTTTGAGCCGCTCCAACTGGCGTTTTAGCAGCTGGCGCGAACAGGTTTGCAGTGGTTCAGCCCCGGCATAACCATCACACACGGCATGGGCTACCCCCGGCATAAAGGGCAGCAAGCGCAGGCTCTCCAACTGCACCCGGGCGTAATACTCGCTGCGCGCGCCATAGCGGCCCAAGCCAGTGCCCCAGATGCTGGGGCCGGCAAATCCGGCACCACTTTCAACCCACTCGCGCAAGTTGTGCAGCGGCACCAGCTTGCCCTTGGCCGCGCCATGCAAATCGCAGAACTGGGTCAGGATCGAGTGAACACCCTGGGCCTTGAGGCTCGCCACCACGCTGTCATAGTCATTCATGATAATTTCAGACTTCCTGATGCGCATAGGCACCGTTTGCTTTTTTCAGGAATAGGACTGGCACTTGTAGGAGCGGCGGCAGCCGCGAATTCGGGCTTGCCAGCCCTCCCACAAAGTCACAACCAGGCTTTCACCATGCCCAATGGATTCCGTGCGCATCAGAAAGTCTAAATTTAGGCCTCTAGCCCTTA
>JBBQLQ010000184.1:0-6234 GCA_038328055.1 Burkholderiales bacterium | reverse complement strand
AAAGACAAAGGGCACATCCATCAGCTTGGCCAGCCCAATCGAGGCACCGGTGGCCAGCACGATGCCGATCACGCCACCTAGCGCCGACAGCACCACCGCTTCAATCAAAAACTGCATCAGCACCTCGCGCTCCAGCGCGCCTATGGCCAGGCGCAGGCCGATCTCGCGGGTGCGCTCGGTCACGCTGACCAGCATGATGTTCATGATGCCAATGCCACCGACCAGCAGGCTTACCGCGGCCACGGCGCCCAGCAGCATGGTCATGACCTTGGTGGTGCTGGCAAACGTTTCGCCCAATTGTTTGGTGTCAAGCACGTTGAAGTTGTCTTCTTCGCCTTCAGCGAGCTTGCGCCGCTCGCGCAGCAGTTCACTCAAAGCCGCCTTGACACGTTCGGGGTCAGCACCGTCCTGCATTGACACCAGAATGGTGTTGACCCGGGTGTTGCCGGTGATGCGCCGCTGCAGCGTGTGCAGCGGGGTCAGCACCACATCGTCCTGGTCGTTACCAAACGCGCCCTGGCCTTTGGAGCCCAGCACGCCAATGACTTCGCAGGCAATTTGCTTGACCCGGATCGAGGTGCCCACGGCGCTGGTGTTGCCAAACAGCTCGCGGCGCACGGTTTCGCCAATCAGGCAGACGGCGGCACCGCCGCGTTGCTCTTCGTCGGTAAAGATGCGACCGTCGGTGACTTTCCAGTTGCCGGTGGTCAGCCAGTTGCTGGTGCTGCCAATCACGCTGCTGCTCCAGTTGCGGCCTTCGGCGACGATGGTCGAGCCGGTGCGGGCTTCGGGGGCTACGGCCAGCAGGCCACCCACCTGGGCGGCGATCAGGTCGGCGTCAGCTTCTTTGAACGGGGCCGCGCCGGCACCGCCGCCGGGTGCGCCCATGCGCTGGCCCGGGCGAATTTGCAGCAGGTTGGTGCCCAGGCTGGTGATCTGGTTCTGCACGGCCAGCGTGGCACCGTTGCCCACGGTGACCATGGTGATGACGGCGCTGACACCAATCACGATGCCCAAAATGGTCAAAAACGAGCGCATTAAATTGCGCCGGATCGAGCGCAGGGCCAGGAGCAGGGTGCTGAGCAACATCAGCTGGCCTCCATTGCGGGCGTGCTGGCGCTGGCTGCGGCTGGGCGGCTCAGGCCAGCCGGGTGCGCGTTGCGTTCGTCACTAGACACCACGCCGTCGACAAAGTGCACGATGCGCTTGGCGAAGGCGGCCATGTCGGCCTCATGGGTGACCATCAGCACGGTGATGCCATGGTCGACATTGAGCCGCCAGAGCAGGTCCATGATTTCCAGGCTGCGCTGGGTGTCGAGGTTGCCGGTGGGCTCGTCGGCCAGCAGCACGGCCGGCTCGGTGACGATGGCGCGCGCAATCGCCACGCGCTGCTGCTGACCACCGGATAGCTCGGCCGGGGTGTGGTGTTCCCAACCGGCCAGGCCCACCGAAGCCAGCGCTTTTTTGGCCGCCGCGTGGCGCTGCTTGGCAGGTTCGCCGCGGTACAGCAAGGGCAGTTCAACGTTTTCTTGCGCCGACGTGCGTGCCAGCAGGTTGAAGCCCTGAAACACAAAACCCAGGTAACGCCGGCGCAGCAGCGCACGCTGGTCGCGCCCGAGGGTTTCGACATGCACACCATTGAAGATGTATTGGCCCGTGGTCGGCGTGTCCAGGCAGCCCAGGGTGTTCATGGCGGTGGATTTGCCCGAGCCGCTGGGCCCCATGATGGCGACAAAATCGCCCGCGTCGATGCGCAGGTCAACGCCTTTGAGGGCTTGCAGTGCGGTGGCACCCTGGCCGTAGGTCTTGGTGACTCCCAGCAATTCAATCAGTGGGGCAGCGCTCATGGCTTTTTGCCCGGGGCGTTGTTGCTGCGCTGCTCGGTGATCACGGCCATGCCCTCGGTCAGTTCGCCCTCAAGGATTTCGGTCATGCGGCCATCACTGATGCCTGCCTTGACGCTTAGCGCCACGGGGGCACCGTCGCGCAGCACCCAGACCTGTTTGGCCGGGCCACTGCCGCCAGCGCGCTTGGGGCCGCCAGCGCGGGGCATGCGCGGCATCATGTTGGACATGATGCTGGCCCCCTGTTTGGGGGCTTCGGTGCTGGCCTGGGCCGGTGCAAAGCGCAGTGCGGTGTTGGGCACCAGCAGCACATCCTTGCGCTCCACGGCGGTGATGGTGCTGGTGGCCGTCATGCCTGGGCGCAGGCTCAGGTCGGTGTTGGTGACATCCATTTGCGTGACGTAGGTGACCACGTTGTCGGTGATGGTGGAGCCAAACGACACCCGGGTGATGCTGGCCGGAAAGCGCCTTGAGGCAAACGCGCTGACGGTGAAGCTGGCCTTTTGCCCAACCTGGACGCGGCCCACATCAGCCTCGTCCACATTCACCCGCAGCTGCAACTGGGTCAGGTTTTCAGCCACGGTAAACAGCGTGACGGCTTGCAGCGATGCCGCCACCGCGTTGCCGGGGTCAACCGTGCGGGTGAGTACCACGCCGTCAATCGGCGAGCGAATCGAAGCCTTGGACAAATTGGTCTCATCGGTGGCCAGCGACGCGCGGGCTGAGTCGACATTGGCTTTGGCACTGGCTTGCGCGGCGTTGGCACGCTCAAGGGCGGCACGGGCGCTGTCGAGCTCGCTGGCAGATGGCACCTTGCCACCCGACAGGCGCGAGACCTCTTCAAGCCGGGCCAGGCTGGCCTGGGCTTCTTTGACGGTGGCCGCAGTTTGCAGCCATTGCGCCTGGGAGGCGGCTAAAGCGGCGCGTGAGCGTGTTACCTGGTCGTTAAGTTTGGCGGTGTCGAGCTCCACCAGCACCTGGCCTTTCTTGACCCGGTCATTCACATCCACCAGCACCCGCAGCACGGTGCCCGAAAGCTCGCTGCCAATGTTGACCGAGCGGGTGGGTTGCAGCGTGCCGTTGGCCGTGACGGTGAGGGTCAGGTTGCCGCGTGCAGCGGGCTCGGTGACAAAGACCGGCGCTGCATTTTTTTGCTTATTTTGCATCCAAGCCCAGTAAGCGCCTGCGCTAGCAGCTATTAATAAAATAGCAATCCAGAGTGTCCGACGCCGCCACCAGGCGCGCGCTGGCGCGTTGGCCAGCAAGGCTTGCAGCTCGGCGGGGTTGAGGGTGCTGATGCCAGCGTCAGGTGCTGAGGGTGCTGAGGAAGTATTGGAATTCATGGGGGTCAGAATTAACTTTGCGAAAACGTCAGTGAGCCAAGCCGGCGGTCATTGCGAGCGTAGCGTGGCAACTCATGCATTTGGAAGTTTAGACTTCCTGATCCGCACGGAATCCATTTGGCATGGTGAAAGCCTGGTTGTGACTTTGTGGGAGGGCTGGCAAGCCCGAAATCTTTGTGGGAGGGCTGGCAAACCCGAATTCGCGGCTGCAGCCGCTCATACAAGCCCGAATTCGCGGCTGCCGCCACTCCTACAAGTGCCAGTTCTATTCCTGAAAAAAGCAAACTATGCCTATACGCATCAGGAAGTCTGAATTTGGACCAGGTGTCTCAAGAACCATCTTTGGTGAGACACATAGCCTCAACCCGCACAACTTTTTGTATACACTGTATATACTTAAACTCTCAGGAAGCTTTTACTATGCTGACCCGTGTTTTCAAAAGCGGCAATTCGCTAGCGATGCGCATCCCTAAGGAATTGGGATTTGTCGATGAAGCGCAGGACGTTGAGGTCGAGCGTGTCGGGAACACTTTGGTAGTGCGCCCGGTAGCGACCGGCACCTTGGCCGGCCTGGGCGATATCTTTACCAGCTTCAGTGCAAGCTTCATGGCCGAAGGTCGCGAGTTTCACGATGAGCGTGAGCGCGACTGGAGCGGTGGCAATCAAGCACCACAGCAGGGCTGATTCATGCGCTACATGCTCGACACCAACATCTGCATCTACCTGATTAAGTGCCACCCGCCACAGGTTCTGCGCCGACTGGAGGCCCTGACACAAGGCAGCGCTGTGATGTCCGTGGTGACTTATGCTGAATTGCGCGCCGGCTTGGAGATGCAGGCCAGGTTTCGGGAGCACGACGAGCGCGTGCTCAATTCACTCACACAAAGAATTCCCGTGCTCCCATTGGATAAGACCGCTGCCGAAAGTTACGGCGTACTTCGAGCGGCGGTACGCGAGCGCAGCCGCGATGCCCTGGATCGCTTGATTGCGGCCCACGCCGTCAGCGTTGGTCTGACCCTCGTCACCAACAATGGGGCAGACTTCAAAGACTATCCCGGATTGCGAGTCGAGAACTGGACTGAGTCTGCAGTCCAATGAAATACGGATCGAGCGAACGATGGAACTTTAAAGGTTCGGGGCATATCTGCTGAGCCAAAAAAAACCCGGCCAATAGACCGGGTCTAAGCAAACTCCAAGGGTTTGCCGCGTTTGAAGAGGAGACTCGCGGGGATGGAACCATCCAAATCAAATGTATTTCGTCTTGCGCTTGGTGCTCCGTTCGGTATCGAACATTTACCAAAAAAAACCCAGCAGTTTTAACGTGCTGGGTTATAAATTCTCGCTGACCGCTCTGGGCGGGGACTTCTCAGTCCAGACGCAACTTTAGCTGCTGGCTTCGTTTGCATCTGTGCGCTGGCACACCAATATCAAACCTCACACCTCGCCCCCTGATGCAGCCACAATGACCGCACTTGCTCAAAGACGGCGTGTGTGACACGGCTGCATCAGACGTAGTCTTACGGGGTGGCGGCCCCGCGAATTACTTTTCCATTGGTTCCGAGCAATAATTTCAAATGTCAGACTTCCTGATCCGCACGGAATCCATTTGGCATGGTGAAAGCATGGTTGCGTCTTTGTGGGAGGGCTGGCAAGCCCGAATTCGCGGCTGCCGCCGCTCCTACAAGTGCCAGTCCTATTCCTGAAAAAAGCAAATTGTGCCTATACGCATCAGGAAGTCTGAATGTACCGGCCGACGTAAGCAACCCACACTTGTCGTAAAAAAGAGTAAAAAGACTTGCAATACCAAGGGTAAACCCTTATCTTTAATCCTTGCAACCAAAGAAAGGACTCATCATGTCCAAATTTATTGAGCTTATCAGGGCCTACCTGCCCAGGCTCCCGTCTCAAAAAAACGCTGATGATGCGTATGTGAAAGCATCGGTCGACACTTTTGACCTCGAGCGTCGGATGAAATTCGTCGACAAACGTTCGAGCGGGTATTGCACCCCCCCTTTAATAATCGGAATGGAAGGCCGCTGATGTACACCACTACAGGAAACCAGTGCGAATTGAAACCGTCCGCGAATTCCGTTTTGCGCTCAGCTGCAGCCGTCCTGGCGCTTCCATTTGATATCGCCCGAGAGGCGTATGCCAACGCCGTCAGGATCGGTCTTGTGCAGGACTCATTGATAGCCTGCGCCCGCTTTTCACGTGATGTGAGCGCCTCTGAGAAGATGGCATTGGGGCCATGGGCCCGGAGCTGCTGACAGGCGACTGCGACAATTGCGAAACCGCAATTGCCGCTTCTGCAATCGCTGGAACTGCGATGGCGGGCCCATATGAAGATGGCGTAGCAGCACAAGACAACGGCGACTATGCCAAGGCGTTTTAGGCATTGAGCTTTCGTCTGGGACAATGACCAGATTAACGAAATGACCACCTTTGGGAGCATCTTATGCGCGCGATATTCAGCATTGTTGGCTTGCTGCTTGTTGTGGCGATTGTTGGTTTTTTAGCCAAGTCGCAATTTGGCTCAGTGTCAAAAAGTTTATCAGCACCATTGAATGACTCCGGCATCACATTGCCAACGACAACTCCTGGTGCGACGGCCCAACAGCAAAGTCAAGAAATTCAAACGCAAATCAAGCAGTCAGTGGACGCGGCAATGCAGCAAACTCGCCCAATGCCAGACGAAAAATAGCCAGATATGGTGGCAACTTGATTGCGTGTCGCAGCCAAAGCTTTGACCCCCTTCATAACCTCAGACTTCCTGATCCGCACGGAATCCATGTGGCATGGTGAAAGCCTGGTTGTGACTTTGTGGGAGGGCTGGCAAGCCCGAATTCGCGGCTGCCGCCGCTCCTACAAGTGCCAGTCCTATTCCTGAAAAAAGCAAACTGTGCCTCTACGCATCAGGAAGTTTGAATTTATAACAAATTAGCCCCTATCCCTTACAAACAGTGCGTGAGCTGCTATTCATTTTTATTAATCTCAGACTTCCTGATCCGCCCGGAATCCATTGGGCATGGTGAACGCTTGGTTGTGAC
>JBBQLQ010000183.1:0-6280 GCA_038328055.1 Burkholderiales bacterium | reverse complement strand
AGTTGGCCTTCGATGTCGTCAAAACAGGCCAGTACCCGGGCTTTGAAGTCGGCGTTGAAGTGGCGGGTGTGCAGCGGCAGGTGCGGGTAGGCTGCCAACAGCTTTTTGCCGCTGGGTTTTTTAGTTCTGTCGCCGACCCACTGCGCCCACTCTTGGGCCTGCTCGGCGCTGGCAGCGGCCTCAGTTACCAGTTTTTGGCCGTCAGCGCCGCCTTCGCGCTGCAACCAACTGCACTGCACCAGGTAATCGGCCTGCAGCACAAACTTGCGTTTTTCAAACAAGGTGGCCTGGAAGCGCTCGATCTGGTCCAGAAAGGTGATCAGATCGAGCGCAATGTCGCGCACCAGTTTGAACTTGGCGCGGATGCGGGGCAGCTCAGCGTCCGGGGCGTCCCAGACCTGCACAAATTCGTGCTTGAGGTACACATCGAGCTCGCCTTGCAAGAACGCGCCGAGCTGCGGGTGCACAAAGAAGTCGCTGGTGTTTTTGCGCACAAAGCGGCGGGCGTTGCTGGCCAGCATGTCGGGGTTGAGGCTGGCCGGGGGTTTGGCGGCCTTGAAGTCGTCGCCCGCCAACCACGCGTTGAGCACGCGCTCTTGCAGACTGGAGCCGTCGGTGGCTGGTGCCTCGTCGTCGTTATCTTCAGATGAAATGTCGCTCTGTCCCCCGTCAACAGTGCGTGAGTTGCTCTTATTTTTATAGCGTTTGTTCTCCGCATCGGTGGCGGCGCGCCATTGCCAGCGCAGCTCTACTGCGCCGTCTATGGCCTGCACGCTAGCTGGGAAGAAGGTTTTGGCGGAGCCTTTGGCGTTGTCTTTTTCTATGTCGGCGCGTTCGATGACAAAGCGCACTTCCAAGTCGCCGTCTTTGTAGGCGTAGCGGGCAAACAGTTCGCCACTTTTGATGTAGTGGCTACCCTTGGTGGCCCAGTGAAAGTGGGTGTCTTGGCCGTTGTAGGGTACGGCGTAGGCGGTTGTGCCGCCACGGCGGGCGCGGGGGATGAAGTCGCCATCGTCCCAATAGCGGCTAAAGAAGGTGTACAGGTGGTAGTAGCAGTGGTCGGCCTCGGTGCTGGCCAGTTCGCGGTTGCTCTGCTGTTGCAGCGCTTGCGTCCACTCGCGGATGCGCCCTGGCAAGGTTTCGTCCAGGTAGGCCATGACCTTGGCGCGGCGGTAGTTCAGGATGCGGTAAATGCCAAAGTCGAGCTCGGCCAGACTGAGCTTGAGGATGTCGTTTTTGAGCAGGCCCAGAAACCGCTGTTGGGCGCTGGGCAGGTTGGTGGTGATGACTTGGGACATGGTGGTTGGGGGCAAAGTTAGGTCAGCGTGGCCATATGCGCCTTGGCGGCGGTGGCGAGTTTTTGGTCGAAGGTGGCGAGTGGGGCTTTGAGTTGTGCTGCCAGCCAGAGGTAGGCGGCATCATAGGCGCTGAGCTGGTAACGCTGGGCGAGCTCGAATTGGGCCTGAGGGTCGGTGCGGTGCAGCTCGATCTCGTGCCCCATGTAGTCGGACAGGGCCTGCGCGATCAAGCTGACAGGCGCGCCCAGACGAGCCTTCTTCTGTGCAACACTGGTGATCTCATAATCCAGCACCTGCGGGGCATGCCAACTTTTTCCCGCCAGTAATTCAATGGCCTGGTCGCGCGAGTCTTCTTCAAAAAGCGCGGCGCTCAAGACGCTGCAGTCCACCACCAGCGGTGGCCGAACCAGGTACATGGCGGGCGGCTCGGCGACGTACAGCGTGTGACCCATGCTCATCGGGCATCCCGGTCTGCGCGAATGATATCGGTGCCGCTCTTGAAACCCGTGATGGGCTCGGGGTACATCTGGCGGCGCTCGGCCGCCCACTGCTCAAATGTGGTCCAACTCCGGCGTGCAAGCGGGTACCCAAAACGGTCCGAACCGGTGGTCGAGCCCAGGTTTGACGACGTGCCTGCCGCTAGCCGCGGTGCAGTGGCAGCTTGCTCGATGATGGACATCAGTTCACCTTGTAGCGAGCGGTGGTTGCGGGCAGCACGCTGGCGCAGCGCTTCGGCCCAGGCTTCAGGCACGTCTTTGATGGACAGGTTTGACATTTTGGCTCCAAAATGGAATTGGCTTCAATTTGGAGCCATTATGGCGTTATTTTTTCTAGCAATTCCCCAAATTAATTGAAACGCCTGCGGCGTGCTCGGCGTTTGTAACCTGTTGCCTTTGTCGTCATCTCTGAAGTTGCCGGGGTCACGCCATCGTCATCAACTGGGCATTGCCGCCAGCCGCAGCGGTGTTGGTGCTGATGCTTTGTTCATGCATCAAGGCGCTGAGGTCGTAGCTGGCACCGGCGGCCAGTTGCGCCGGGGTCAGGCTGTCGATGCGCATCAGGGCACCGGGGCGCTGGGCGATCTGCATGGCAAGAGCCTGCAAGGCATCGGCATCGCCCTCAAACAACAGCGCATCAAAAGCCGTCTGGTTGGATGCCAAGGGGGTACTGCGTTGCGCAATGAACGCCTGCACTTCAGCGGGTAAGGCTGCCAGCAGGTGCGCCATGGCACTGCCCGCCGCTGGGGTTGCAATCGCGCAGACACTGCCGCTGGCCAATGCGGCTGCGACCTGATGCAGCAAGCCATGCGCGGTTTCGGCCACACCCCAGACGGTGCCGCGCGGCAACAATTGGTAGCGGTTGGCTTCGCCGGTCGGGCCGGGCAGGTTGAACACCTGACCAAGCGCGCTGCAGTCCTGGTAAGCCTGGCACGCCGCCGCAGCGTGTGCCGCATCGGCCGGGCTGGCCCAGACACCCAAGCGCGCCAGTGTCTGCGTTTGCAGCGCTGCAGTCAAACTCTGCAGCGCTTGCAGAGCGGGCTGTTTGGCCAGGCGCGTGTCGGTGCTGACCTCGGCCTGGCTGGCGCTGGAGGTCGCCAACGCGTGGAGTGCCGGGTTGCCATCGCTCTGGCTGGCCTGCAGCAAGCGGTACAAGTAAAGCGGGCCACCGGCTTTGGGCCCCGTGCCTGACAAGCCCATGCCGCCAAACGGCTGCACACCCACCACCGCGCCGATGATGTTGCGGTTGACATACACATTGCCCGCCTGCACCTTCTGCGTCACCTGGGCAATGGTCTCATCTATGCGGCTGTGCACGCCAAAGGTCAAGCCGTAGCCGGTGGCGTTGATCGCATCAAGCACCTGGTCAAGGTCTGCGCGCCGGTACCGCAATATATGCAAAACAGGCCCAAACACCTCGCGCTGCAAGCGTGTGATGCTATCAATTTCAATAACTGTGGGCAGCACGAAAAAGCCCGGACCGGCACTCTCGTCACGCGCCAGCCGTGTCACTGGCTGCCCTTGAGCCTGCAGGCGGCTGATGTGCTGCTCAATCTGGGCGCGCGCGTCTTCGTCAATCACCGGGCCGACATCAGTGTGCATGCGGTCCGGGTTGCCCAAGACCCACTCCTGCATGGCCTGCTTCATCATGTCGACGACACGTTCAGCCACGTCTTCTTGCACGCACAGCAGGCGCAAGGCGGAGCAGCGCTGTCCGGCCGAATCGAAGGCCGAGGACAACACGTCGGCCACCACTTGCTCGGCCAGCGCTGACGAGTCCACCACCAGCGCGTTTTGGCCCCCGGTTTCGGCAATCAAGGGGATGCAGCGGCCCTGCGTGCTCAGACGCTGCGCCAGGGTTTGCGCAATGATGCGCGCCACTTCGGTGGAGCCGGTAAACAGCACGCCCGCCACCTGGGGGTGCGCCACCAGCGCAGCACCAACGATCTCACCGGTGCCGGGCACCAGTTGCACCGCATCGCCAGGCACACCGGCTTCGTGCAAAATTTTGACCATCAGGTCGGCAATCAGCGGGGTTTGTTCGGCCGGTTTGGCCAGCACGCAGTTGCCGGCAGCCAGCGCAGCGGCGACCTGGCCGGTAAAGATGGCCAGCGGAAAATTCCACGGGCTGATGCACAACACCACGCCGAGCGGGCGTTGGGTTTCGTTGTCAAAAGTCGCCGATACCTGCGCCGCGTAGTAGCGTAAAAAATCGACCGCCTCGCGCACCTCAGAGATCGCATTGGACAGCGACTTGCCGGCCTCGCGCACGATCAGGCCCAGAATGCTCTGGCTGCGTTGCTCCAACAGGTCTGCCGCGCGGTTCAGGCAGGCAGCGCGCTCTTGTGGCGGTGTACCTTGCCAGATTTGCGTGGCGCGGGCAGCGCGCTCGGCGGCCAGTTCGACTTGCGATGAGGTCGCTGGGCGCACCCAACCGACCAAGTCGCGGGTGTCGGCCGGGTTGCACACCGGCTGCCAGCCCTCGGCCGATGCCGGGGTGGGGTTCACGCCGGGTACTTCTGCCACGCTGGCGGCTGCTGTGTACAGAATTTGGGTGCTGCGCAGCAGGCCGGCGGCCAGCGATGCGAGTTGCTGCTCATTAGCCAGGTTAAAGCCTGAGGAATTGAGGCGCGACTGCGCGCCCAGCTTGGCAAACAGCTGGCGCGGCAACGGTATTTTGGGGTGCGGCGCGCCCAGCTGACCAGTCTCGGCCTCGATCTTTAGCGCTTCTTGAACCGGGTCAGCCACCAGCTCCCGGACATGCACCTTGGGGTCGCCAATGCGGTTGACAAACGACGAGTTGGAACCGTTTTCCAGCAAGCGGCGCACCAGGTAGGCCAGCAATGTTTCGTGGGTGCCCACCGGCGCGTAGATGCGGCACGGGCGGCCCAGTTTGCCACTTGCTACGGCACCGGTTACCTGCTGGTAAAGCGGCTCGCCCATGCCGTGCAAACACTGAAATTCGTATTGGCCGGCGTAATAGTTGTTGCCCGCCATCTGGTGAATGGCCGCCACGGTTTGCGCGTTGTGGGTGGCAAACTGCGGGTACACCGCATCCGGTGCGGCCAGCAGCTTGCGGGCACAGGCCAGGTACGCCACATCGGTATACACCTTGCGCGTAAACACCGGGTAGCCGTCCAGGCCATCGAGCTGGGCGCGCTTGATTTCTGCGTCCCAGTAAGCCCCTTTCACCAGCCGGATCATCAGCCGGTGGCCGCTGCGCCGCGCCAGGTCAACCACATGGTCAATCACATAGGGGCAGCGTTTCAGGTAGGCCTGCACGACAAATCCAATGCCGTTCCAGCCTTTCAGAGCCGGCTCGAAACACAGGCGCTCCAGCAGGTCCAGCGAGAGTTCCAGGCGGTCAGATTCTTCGGCATCGATGTTGATGCCGATGTCGTACTGGCGCGCCAACACCGCCAGCTTGGTCAAACGCGGCAACAGCTCGCTCATGACCCGGTCACGTTGGGCCCGGCTGTAGCGGGTGTGCAGCGCCGACAGCTTGACCGAAATGCCGGGGCCTTCATGGATGCCGCGCCCGTTGGAGGCCTTGCCAATCGCCGCAATAGACTGCTCATAGGAGGCCACATAGCGTTCGGCATCGGCCTCGGTGGTAGCGGCCTCGCCCAACATGTCATACGAGTAGCGAAAACCTTTTTTTTCCAGCGCGCGGCTGTTGGCCAGCGCTTCTGAAATGGTTTGGCCGGTAACAAATTGCTCGCCCATCAGCTTCATGGCGCGGTGCACGCCCTGGCGAATCAGCGGCTCGCCGCCCTTGCCGATCAGCCGGGTCAGCGCACTGCCCAGGCTTTTCTCGCTGGCAGTGGCGGTGAGCTTGCCGGTCAGCATCAGGCCCCAGACGGCGGCATTGACAAACAGCGACGGCGAGTTGCCAAGATGCGAATGCCAGTCACCCTGGCTGAGCTTGTCACGAATCAGGGCATCGCGGGTGGCGTTGTCCGGAATGCGCAACAGCGCCTCGGCCATGCACATCAGCGCCACGCCCTCCTGGCTGGAGAGTGAAAACTCCTGCACCAGCGCCTCAACCCCGCCGCTGTCCTTGTTGGCACGCAAGCCCTCAACCAGGCGCACGGCAGTCTGCTCGATGGCCTCACCTTGCGCGGGGTCGGTGGTGTGCGCCAGTTGCACCAGCATCGGCAGGCATTCGGGCTCAGGCCGATGCCAGGCGGCAGTGATGGTGGCGCGCAAATCGGTTTGCGACAAGACGCTTTGTGCCCAGTCCAGAAACGGCTGCGCGGCCAATGTGCTGGCACCCGCAGGCAGCAGCAGATCGTCTTCGTCCGTTGTTTCACTGCCGCCCAACAGGCCACCCGCGCCCAGGCTTGCCATTTGCGGCGAGTCCCCACGCTCAAAACTTTCCACAGACAGCAAAACCGCTTGCTTGATCAGCCAATGCGGGGTTTTTCCCTGGGCCATCGCGGCCGCCTTGATGCGCGCACGCAATGATTCATCGACCTTGATTCC
>JBBQLQ010000182.1:0-6283 GCA_038328055.1 Burkholderiales bacterium | reverse complement strand
TTGATTGCAAATTTGGCGCCAGCCCTGAGTTGGCCCAGACGGTGCACTTTGCCACCATCACCGCCCTGATTGATGCCGCGGCCGCAGACGGATCGGATGCTTTTTATCTGGAACTGCTTGCCAAACCCGGCATCCGCAACGCGCGCCCGACCGGTGAAGCGCAGGCTGACGAGGCTGCGTAAGCCAAATCAATTGGCCCAATGAAAAACCCGCAAAGGCTGAGCGCCGATGCGGGTTTTTTGTATTTTGGTGGTGATAGGTGGATTTGAACCACCGACATCAGCATTATGAATGCTGCGCTCTAACCAGCTGAGCTATATCACCAACGAGGCGGAATTATAGCCACATGCAAACCGGTCACTTAACGGTTCGTGAATACAGCTTTGCGCTTGTTGACAAACGCGTCCATGCCTTCCTTTTGGTCAGCCGTGGCAAACAGGGCGTGAAACAGGCGGCGCTCAAACATGATGCCGTCATTGAGGGTGCTCTCAAAGGCCCGGTTCACTGATTCCTTGACCGCCATGGTGGCGATTTGTGAAAACTCGCTGATCATCAGCGCCGCGCCCAGGGCTTCGTCCATCAGCTTGTCCAGCGGCACGACGCGGCTGACCAGTCCGGCGCGTTCGGCCTCGGCGGCATCCATCATGCGCCCGGTCAGCGCCAGGTCCATAGCCTTGGCTTTGCCCACGGCGCGCGGCAAGCGCTGGGTGCCGCCAGCGCCGGGGATGATGCCGAGCTTGATTTCAGGTTGGCCAAAACGGGCGTTGTCGGCGGCGATGATGAAGTCGCACATCATGGCCAGTTCGCATCCGCCGCCCAAGGCGAAGCCGCTGACGGCGGCAATCACGGGTTTGCGGATGGCCCGGATGAGCTCCCAATTGCGGGTGATGAAGTCGTCTTTGTACACATCGGCAAAGCTGTAGCTGGCCATGCCGCCAATGTCGGCCCCGGCGGCAAAGGCTTTTTCGCTGCCGGTGATGATGATGCAGCCAATGGTCGCGTCGCTGTCAAATGCCAGCAGGGCAGCGCCCAGTTCGGTCATGAGTTGGTCATTGAGCGCATTGAGCTGCTTGGGGCGGTTGAGCGTGATGATGCCCACTTTGTCGGCTTCGGTGCGCACGGTAATGAGTTCGTAGGTCATGGGGTCTCCTGAAGAAAAAATAGTGGATTGCGCCAGGTTTTAGGTGTTGGCCAGCCAACGGGCCAGCCGCTTGGCATCATCGACGGCGAGTTGAACCTTGGTGTGCGTGTCTGGCAATGTGACGGCAAGGGTTTGCAGGCGCGCGTCGCGTGCAATCAGCGCATGAAAGCCGGTGGCGCTGCCCAGGTACAGGGGCAGTTCATCGAGTTTGGACAGCCGCCAGCCGTGCTTTTGCTTGCCTTTGCCTTTGCCTTTGCCCGATTCGACTTGCACGCCCAGCCATTCGTCGCCTGCGGCAAACCCGGCTTGCTCGGCCGCACTGCCGCGCAAAACGCTTTTAACATGAATGCCATTTTGCTCGGTAACCTTCAGGCCCAATTGATCCGCCAGTGGTGCGCTTTCTTCCTGATAGCGCACGCCGTGCTGCTGCAACAGGGTTTTGAGTGGCAGGTCCGCCGTGCCATGAACCCATTGCGCAATCAAGGCATCAAATGACTGGCCTGACAACTCGGCCAGCACCGCCAGCAGGTCGTCTTGCGTCATCGGGCCGGCCTGGCAGCGCAGCCACAGACCCCGCATGACATCATCGAGCGTGGTTTTGCCACTTTGGCGCAGGCTCAGGTCAATACAAAGTGCCACCAGCGAGCCCTTGGTGTAATAACTGACTGTGGCGTTGACCGTGTTTTCGTCTTGCCGGTAGTACTTGACCCAGGCATCAAAACTGGCTCGCGCCACGCTTTGCAGCTTGCGTCCGGGGGTTTGCAGCACCAGGTTGATGGTGTTGCCCAGCAGGCTCAGGTAGGCGGCATCGTCAATCAGCCCGGCGCGGCGCAGCAGCAAATCATCGTAATAGCTGGTGAAGCCCTCAAAAAACCACAGCAACTCGGTGTAGTTTTCTCGGGCGTAGTCATAACGGCCAAACTCGGCTGGGCGCAGGCGCTTGACGTTCCAGGTGTGAAAGTACTCGTGGCTGATCAGGCCCAGCAGCTTGGTGTAGCCATCCGCAGCGCTCAGCATTGTTGCCTGGCCGATGCGCGGCAGATCGGCGCGTTTGCAGATCAGGGCTGTGCTGTTACGGTGTTCCAGCCCGCCATAGCCGTTGTCCACGGCATTCAGCATAAACAGGTAATTTTTATGAGAAATTGGCCTCTGGCCCTTGTATTCATTGCCTAAGCCGCTATCTTTTTTATTAATGTTGGCGTGCCAAAAAGCCATTTCGGTGGCGCAGATATTTTGTGCATCGGCAAGCAAGCGGGTGCCGTCAAAGCTGGGCGCGGCACCGGCGACCACAAAGCGGTGTTTGATGCCTGCGGCCTCAAATGTGCCGCTCCAGAAGTTGCCCAACTCAACCGGCGCGTCCACCAGCGCGTCGTAATGAGGCGACAGGTAATTGCCAAACCCGTTGGCTGAGACTTTGTGTGGCGGCAACGCGGTGGCGGCTTGCCAGTCGGTGGGCAGGCCATCGGTTTCCAGCGTCAACAAATGCGGCGAATCTTCATGCCCATGCACCCGCAAACACAGGCTGGTGCCGTTGAAAAAACCGCGCTCCGGGCTCAGCCAGGCGGTGCGCACCGAGTTGTCAAAGGCATAAATCTGGTAGCTCAGCACCAGGGGCTTGCCTGCTGCGCAATCAATCTGCCAGGTGCATTTGTCAAGCTGGAGGGTGGCGGCTTTGGCCCGGCCCTGGCGGGCTTGCAGGCCTTGCAGGTTTTTGGCAAATTCACGCACCAGGTAGCTGCCCGGTATCCATACCGGCAGACTGACCAATTGGCAAGCAGTGGGCGCGGCAATCGTCAGGGTGACCGAAAACAAGTGGGCGTGCAGGTCATGCACACTGACCTGGTAATGGACCGGACTCATGGGACGCGGGCAGGCTCAAACAGCTGCGGTCAGCCGCCCGCAGCACCCAGGCGCTTTTCAACCTGGTCGGCCCCCACCGCCCCTGGCACGCGGGTGCCATCGACAAACACCAGCGTGGGCGTTCCGGTTATCTTGAATTTGCGGCCCAGCTCGACATTGCGCGCAATGGCGGTGCTGTCACAGGTTGCGGCGGCAGGCGTGATGTCACGCGTCATCCAGTCTGTCCAGGCCTTGGCCTTGTCTTTGGCGCACCAGATGTTCTTGGACTTTTCAGTCGAATCGGGGCTCAGGATCGGGTAGAGAAACAGGTGCACCGTGACGTTGTTGATTTTTTGCAGGTCTTTCTCAAAACGCTTGCAGTAGCCGCAGTTGGGGTCTTCAAACACGGCCAGTTGCCGCTTGCCGTTGCCACGCACCATGGTGAAGGCATCCTTGAAGGGCAGCGACTCAAAGGCGATGGCCGTGAGTTTGTCGATGCGCTCTTCGGTTAGGTTGCGTTTTTGCTTGGTGTCAATCAGATTACCCTGCACCAGGTAATTGCCTTCTGCATCGGTGTAATAGATATCGGCCCCGTTGACGCGAATTTCAAACAAGCCCGCGATCGGGGTCTTGCTGACCTCGTCAATCTTGGCCAATTGCGGAATGCGCTCGGCCAGGTTCTTGCGGATGGTGGCTTCCTGCGCAAGGGCACTGCTGGCAGCCATGCAGGCCAGCAGTGCGCCCGCGATCAGGGTGGTGTTCAATGGTTTCATCATCATCATCCAGTTAAAAAAGATCAAAGTCCCATGGCCTGGCGGGCTGCCCATTGTTTGGCCATACCGCTGTATTCAAACCCCCGCATGCCCCAATTGCGCAGGGTCTGCCAGCTGTTGCCGTCTTTGGAAAACAAGCGCTGCAAGCCATCCATTGCCAGGTCGGTGGCGGCTACCTCGGTACGGCGTGCGCGCTCGTATTGGCGCAGCAGTTTGATATCGCTGGCCGGGCGCCAGTAAGCGCGGCCATGCAGGATACGCGCCAACTCGGCCACGTCGCCCAAGCCCAGATTGAGACCTTGCCCGGCCAAGGGGTGTACGTTGTGCGCCGCGTCTCCGGCCAGCGCCCAGGCATCGCCCTGGCTTGAGCCATTGATCTTGCCCACCCAGCGGCTGGCTTGGGCTGACTGCAGCGGCCAGGCTGCGCGCGGGCTGCTCAATTGCAGCTTGCCCAGGCACGCACCGCTGACCTGCTCCAGCTCGGCACAAAAATCTTTCTCACTGGCATCCAGCAGGCTTTGCGCCCGTGACTCCTGTACTGACCAGACAATGCCAACCGAGTGCCCCATTTCGCCTTCAAGAGGCAGAAAAGCCAGAATTTCGCCTTGGGTAAACCACTGGCGCGCGACCTGGGCGTGCGGCTTGTCGCACTGCAAGCGGGCCGCAATGGCGCGTTGCGGGTAGCGCGCCACGGCAAACTCCACGCCGAATTCTTCGCGTGTGCGGCTGGCCTTGCCTTCGCAGATGACGGTCAGGCTGGCGGGCTGGGGACTCTCAAGCAGTTCAATCTGTGGCGCAAAGCGCAGCGCGTCGCGCAATTGGGCTTCGAGCACGGGCACATCCACAATCCAGGTTAAGGCAGGTACTGCCAGATCGCTGGCAAGGAAGTTGACCTCGCCGCCATCGTCGCCCAGCACCTGCATGGCCGTGACCGCAGTGGCGTGCTGGTCATCAGGCCAGCAGCGCACCGATTCCAGCAGCGCTTTGGACTTGGCGTTGAGTGCATAGGCGCGCACGTCGGGGGCAGCGGTAGGGGCGGGCGGCTGGGCGACCAGCCCTACGCGCAGGCGCTCGCGTGCCAAAAGCAGCGCCAGGGTGTGGCCCACAATGCCACCGCCGCGTATACAGATATCAAAATGGTGCGTCATGCGCGCCATTGTAGAAGTCGGGCCTGTTGGCGTTGCGCAGCGGCAAAAAAACTGCATCGAATACACTCGGGGCCTTGTTTTTCAGGGGCACTACCCCTTCCCAACGCACTAGGATTTTTATGAAATGTGGCATCGTGGGCTTGCCCAACGTCGGTAAATCGACCCTGTTCAACGCGCTGACCAAGGCGGGCATCGCAGCAGAAAATTACCCCTTTTGCACCATTGAGCCCAATGTGGGAATCGTGGAAGTGCCCGATGCCCGGCTGGATGCACTCTCAACAATAGTCAATCCGCAAAAGGTGCAGCGGGCGATAGTCGAGTTTGTTGACATTGCCGGCCTGGTGGCCGGTGCCAGCACGGGCGAAGGCCTGGGCAACAAGTTTTTGGCGCACATCCGCGAAACCGATGCCACCATTAACGTGGTGCGCTGTTTTGAAGACGACAACGTCATCCACGTGGCCGGCAAGATTGATCCGATTTCCGACATTGAAGTGATCCAGACCGAGCTGTGCCTGGCCGACTTGAGCACCGTCGAAAAGTCGCTGGCGCGTTACCAGAAGACGGCCAAATCCGGCGGTGACAAAGAAGCCGCCAAGCTGGTGACGATTCTGGAACGCTGCCAGGCGGCGCTCAATGAAGTCAAGCCAGTGCGCACGCTGGACTTTGACAAAGAAGAGCAGGTGCTGCTCAAGCAGTTTTTCCTGATCACCGCCAAGCCTGCCATGTTTGTAGCCAATGTGGCTGAAGACGGCTTTGAAAACAACCCGTTTCTGGACCGTCTGAACGCCTATGCCAAGGCGCAAAACGCACCCGTGGTGGCCATTTGCGCCAAGCTCGAAGCCGACATGGCCGACATGAGCGATGACGACCGCCTGTTGTTTCTGGAGGAAATGGGCTTGCACGAGCCGGGCCTGAATCGCCTGATTCGCGCAGCCTATGACTTGCTGGGCCTGCAAACGTATTTCACTGCCGGTGTCAAAGAGGTGCGCGCCTGGACCATCCACAAGGGTGACACCGGGCCGCAGGCGGCGGGCGTGATTCATACCGATTTTGAAAAAGGCTATATCCGCGCCCAAACCATTGCCTATGAGGACTTCATTGCCTACAAGGGCGAGCAAGGTGCCAAGGATGCGGGCAAGATGCGCGCCGAGGGCAAGGACTACGTCGTGAAGGACGGCGATGTGATGAACTTTCTCTTTAGTTCTTGAGTTGGTAAGGCCGTTTCAGGTGATTGCAACACGTTGCAAAAAATGGTCAAAAAGCCCTTGAAAGCCGCGTAAATAAAGGGTTTTCTTGTTTCATGGTGTTGCATGCAACATGCTGCAGATGCGATGCGCAAGTGAATACGGGTGTGTATATGATTATTGCAATGCATGGAAAAA
>JBBQLQ010000181.1:0-6354 GCA_038328055.1 Burkholderiales bacterium | reverse complement strand
GGGTACGGCGACGAACAAGGCCGAGGTGCATGAACTTTTGGAACAGGCGGGCCAAGTGCAGTTCGACATGGATACCTACAAGCTGCTCAAGTCACACATGGCGAAGGGAAAGGTCACGGTCAGGCGGCTCTGATTGTTTGCGTATGGGGTGATGCATGCCACGAACGCCTGGACTGGCAGCCAGGTTCTGAACGCAGCGATTTTTTCACCCCTACGCGAATATCTGAATGTCTTGCAGACGTAAACATTGCCCAGTGTTCGCAGAAGGTATTTTCATGGTGCAGGGTTGGGATATTCGAGATGAATCCGTTCAATGGCCTGCAACACTTCCGGGGACAGGGTGACCTCTGCGGCATCCAGATTCTCTTGCAGCTGCGCCATGCTGGTGGCGCCGATAAGGGTGCTGCCAACACACCAGCGCTGATAGACAAAGGCCAGTGACAATTGCGTGGGCGTGAGTCCGTGCTGCTCGGCTAGATCCACGTAGGCCGCCACTGCCTTCGCGGTATTGGGCTTCTTGTAGCGCTGGGCGAAATCGCTGAATAGATTGGCCCGGCCAGGCGAGCGGGGATCTTTCAGGTACTTGCCAGTCAGAAAACCAAAACCCAGCGGGGAATAGGCCAGCAGACTCACATTTTCTCGATAGCCGATTTCCGCCAGCCCGTTTTCCCAGGTGCAGTTGAGCAGGCTGTAGGCATTCTGGACCGAGACCGGACGCGGCAATCCCAGTTCGTCGGCCAGGCGCAAGTAGTTCATCAAGCCCCAGGGCGTTTCGTTGGAAGGCCCCCAAGCACGCACCTTGCCCGCCTTGATGAACTCGGCAAGGGTTTCCAGGGTTTCGAGCAGCGGCACAGTCTCACGTTCCTGCTCTGGATCGAAGTGGTAGCCGCCAAACATGGGCATGTTTCGGTCGGGCCAGTGCAACTGGTAAAGATCCACGTAGTCCGTCTGCAGGCGTTTCAGGGAACCCTCCAGCGCTCGACGTAAATTCGTCCCGGTGAAATTGAGCTGCCCTTCCCGGATCCAGCTCAGGCTGCGCGCCGGCCCCGTCGCCTTGGTAGCCAGGATCACCTTGTCGCGTGCCTGCCGCTTGAGCCAACTCCCCACGTATTGCTCGGTGCGCCCGGTAGTATCCGCCCGTGATGGCACGGGGTACATCTCGGCCGCATCGATGAAGTTGATGCCCCGGCTGAAAGCGAAATTCAGTTGTTCATGCGCCTCCGCTTCGGTGTTCTGCTGGCCGAAGGTCATGGTCCCCAGGCAGATTCGGGATACTTGTAGATGGCTGTTTCCCAACGTGGCAAATTGCATGGCTGTCCTCTTGTCAAAAGCTCGGCGATTTTACGGTCATGCCATGCAAACAGCCGGCAGCTTACTGAACACAAGCAGGCATTCAGCGTTTAAGCCGCCTCCAGCGACAGGTATTGGGCGAAGAAGAGACCTTCATCCTTGCTTCTTGGCGGGCCGGTGGTCGGCCTGAACGGTCATAGATGGAATGATGCTTAAACGGCAGCAGAACTTCGCATTGCCACCGTTCGACCATTTTGACGAGAAAACTGGGTTGACGAATCTGAAGAGCTGCTAAATCAGTGGGCCACCAAGCGGGACCAATACAGATCAATGACGATCCATAAGAAAAGTTTTTGTTTCCATTAATGCGACATCCAATTGGGATTCAAATCCCTTGAACCATTCTTGATTTTTAAGCCCTGCGGCATTCGTGATGCTGCCCGTGGTGATGCCACGCCCAGGGTCGTTTTGCATCGTCGCCATCGCGGCTCGGATGAGTTTGACCAACGGAATGTCACTGTCGAGATTTTCCGGAGTCCGTCCCATTAGCTCCCATTTCCGGGGGGGCTAAACCTGCAAGTGGGCAGGTGCTGGGGCGTCACGACGTTGCCAGTCCACCCCGGCGACTAGCCACCGCCATTGCCCCGGCGTCAAGACACAGACTGGGGCGTCGGCACTCGGCCAGGTGAAACTGCCTTGGTGCAGGCGGCGTTGCGAGAGCCAGACGCCGGTGCCGTCCCAAACCAGTAGTTTGAGGCGACTGCGTCGCTTGTTGGTGAAGGCGTAGACGGTGCCATCACAGGGGGAGCAGCCCAGACTGGCCTGAAGACGAGCCGAAAGGCCATCGATGCCAAGGCGCATGTCGACCGCTTCGAGGGCAAGCCAGATGCGATCGGGTGAATGACCCAGCGCGGGGGTCATGGCTGTTTGCACCAGAGTTCGTTCAGCCAGGTCGTGGATGGCAAGGCGACAAACTCCAGTCGCCAGCCATTGGGTGTGATGAGTGACAAGGGCCCCATCGGCGTTAGCGCCGCCTCTGGCAGAATTGACGCCGGCACCAGGGTTAGCGGACGCGCTGCCGGCGAACCTTCGCGATGAATTTGGCGCTGGTGCCAGTAGCTGAGGGAATGGCATTTCAAGCCGTGACGAAGACAGTAGGCGCGCTGCGTTTCTCCGCTGCCTCGCCAGGTGGCTACGTGCACCTGCCAGAAAGATTCCCGCTCTTGTTCGTTGGCCATGTCTATGATTTCCTCCTGTTGAAAAACTGGAGTTTGACGATCGGCGCATCAGGGGGATAGATGGCTGGGCTGGAGGCTTACGCTCTACCGCCTTATTGATATTGAAGAGTATGAGTCCGCGTGCCTGATGTCGTCCACGAGGAAGGCCGTTGCCGGTTAGACCTACCCAACGAACACTTGCCGACACCCATTCCCGACGACTCGGGCACTCCCGCCCTTGCCGTTGTCCGAAATATGTATATACTTATCGGACAAGGAGCTGGCAATGCTTAATCCAACGCCCGTCATTAAATCGCAGCTGATGCAACGCATCAGCCAAGCCCCGGCAGCCAAGGTATGGACGCCGGCGGATTTTCTCGACCTGGGCGGCCGCGATGCGGTGGACAAGACATTGCAACGCATGGTGGCCAGCAACGACCTGCGTCGGATTGATCGCGGTCTGTATGACCAACCCCGGGTGAATACGCTCACCAGTCGCCCATCAGCCCCAGATTATCGCAGTGTGATCGATGCCGTGGGTCGTCGTGACCAGGTGCGCGTATTGATTGACGGAATGACGGCCGCCAACGATCTCGGTCTGACTAATGCGGTACCGGGACAGGTCATCGTGCACACCGACGGTCGCTTGCGCCCGATCGTGTTGGACAAACTGACCCTCCAGTTCAAATTAACCGCACCGAGCAAACTCTACTGGGCCGGTCGCCCGGCCATGCGCGTGGTGCAGGCTCTCTACTGGTTGCGCGATGGCCTGAAAACCGGCACGCAGCTAGATCAGGATGCGATTCAAGCCAAACTTGTTCGCTTGCTGCAAGACCCCCATCAGGGAAGCTCGATCCGCGACGATCTGCGCGCTGGCTTGCACACCGTTCCCTCGTGGATGCAGAAGTGGATTCGCGACCTGTTCGCCCGCGCTGAGCAGCACTCGGTTGAGGTTAAATCATGAATCCAGATTTTCTTCGCGTGATCGCTGCCACCGCCGATGATCGTCGAGGTCTGTTTCTGGCCACAGCTAACCGGCTCGGCACGCCACTCCAGAACGTCGAGAAGGATTTCTGGGTGTCCTGGGTGCTGGATCTGCTCTTCAATGGCCGCGACGCTGGCGAACCTCGTTTGCTCTTCAAGGGTGGCACGTCGTTATCCAAGGCCTACGGCTTGATCTCCCGATTTTCTGAAGATATTGACATCACGGTATTCCGCGAGGATATCGGCCAAGATGTTCACGTCGGCGACTTGGAAGGTCTCTCGGGAAAGCAGCAACGACTCCGACTGGAAGGAATCAAGCAGGCTTGCCAGACTTACATCCAGGGCCAACTCCGGGAGCGTCTGAACCGGCAGATCGAAGTCGCATTCCGTGAGGCAGGCGTTCCGTTCACAGACCTCCCGGTCATGGAAGATCCCGATGATGCAGATCGCCAGACACTGCTGGTGCGTTATCCGTCGGTCAGCACCGACGGCGACGACTACGTGAAACCGACGGTCAAGATCGAGGCTGGAGCCAAATCGGCGCTCGACCCGCACCGCCCTGCGACCATTCAACCCTATGTCGCTGACGACATGCCGGCAGCCAATCTCGTTGTGCCGGGCGTAGTCACCATTGATGCCGAGCGCACATTTTGGGACAAGGTTGTGATCCTGCATGGCCTGCGCCGCTGGCATGACAACCGAGGAACGCTACGACAGCAGGGGCATCGAGTTTCCCGGCACTACTACGACATCTTCAAATTGATCCACTCCCCTGTGGGTAGAAACGCTACGGCAGATCATGCACTGGCATTGGACTGTGCGCGCCATGCGCTGATGTTCTTCAACAGTCCAGATTTGGACTTACTGAGTGCCCGGCCAGGTACCTTTGTCATCATGCCGACCGCCGGAATGGTCGATGCGCTCAGGCGCGACTACCAGGCCATGCTCGGAATGATTTTTGGTGAGGTGCCGGAATTCTCTGACGTGCTGAACGCCGTCGAGAAACTCGAGCACGAAATCAACCAGCGGCGTGACTAACGGAACCTGTTTGTTTTCGCTCTACACAGATGAAAGACGCGCTGGGTGCAGGTGTCATCGCGACTGGTTGATGAAGCATGTTCCATATATTCGTCGAATGTAAATAAGTGCCGAATATTTGGAACAATATAGCTGCCGGCGGTCGATTTAAAGGCCGAGGCGCTCGGATGAATCGTTCCACTGTTAGCCGAAACTACTTGATTGTGAGTTGCTGATCTAGCCGTGGCACAGACAACCATACAGACTCATGCTCCAGCGCCATACCCGCTCTACTCAACGCTTTGCATAGGTCTGAAACACCGTCTTCCCAGCCCATCGCTTCGAGCCTGGTCAGCGCTGACTGAAAGTCGCTATGGGTGTTTAGCCAAACCTGATGACTACCAAACGCATTCAATCGAGCTTGCCAGTCGGGCATTAGCCAAAATGAGCAAGGGCCGGCACAAACTTCCCGAAGTCGGGTGTAATTGAGCAGGCCGACTCCGTCGTAATCCGGAAACAAGATTACTTCGGGTGTACGCTGCTTGGCCGCAATCCATCGCAAAAAGTGGGCCGGTAGTTGCCCCGCGTAGTACCCAACCGTACCGGTGGCTCCAAGCGGCAACCAGTCCAGACGATCAAACAACGCCTGGTTTTCGACAAGCCAAAGTGGGTGTTCGGATTGCCAAGAGTCGTCGTCCGCCAAGGCCAATACACCCGCACCGGCAACGTCTGTAACGGTGGATAAATCAAGGCAACGGGAAGATCCATCTCGTTCGGCTTCCCAAGTCACACCATCCGAAATTGCCTTGACCAGCAAGTAGTGGAGTGCATGGCCGTGCCCGGCCCCCTTGCTACTGCGTGTTTGTGCGATATTGGCAGCGCGCTTTGGTAACGAAAAATCAATTTCGTCGATATTCAAGGGTCGAAGCGAGCGAAGATGGACGGCAAGTATATCCGTATGCACAACCTGATAAACGCTGCCACGCCCTTCTGATTTGACGCGCAAAGCGCCGGTCTTGCGCGCGAGTTCCTCCAGCGCGCGTCGCTGTGCGGTCGTAAAAGTGCTGGCGGCAACAGTGTCACCACCATCCAGTAGTTTGTCTTGAGTCTTGATAGGAAATTCAAGTCTTGATAGGAAATTCAACCGCATGAGGCCAAGTATGGCACCGAAAAACGTCCTCAAGAGTCGTGCTTTCCTTGATGTGGTGATCTGAATTCACAAGGTTTTTCCCCCACCGGCACAAACGACATGGAAAGCTGGGCATCGGGCACAGCCCTACCCCGGCGCAGTCGTCGCTTTTGGTTCATCTGGTTCACCAGCCTGTGCGCTGATCTTCGCAGTAGTCGGGGGTTGGCTGGGCTGCCATATCCCAGTCTGGCTCAGCCTCCACACCCTCCACACCCTCGCCCTGATCCTGCGCGTCACAGTCATCCCACAGCGGTGGCCCGCGTGCCGGAGTGATGCGCGGGGCTTCAGCATCAACACCGATGTATTCCAGTATCTTGTGGATGTCTGCGCTGAAGGTAATGAACGCGATGATGCGCATTTGTCCACCGCAGTGCGGGCAGATCAGCGGGAACACCTCGTAGATACGGGCAATCAGTGCGGCCCACAGATAGCTCGCGGGGGCACGCGGTTTGGGCTTGGCCAGCACCTCAGATGGAACCGTTACGCCGGATATAGCAGGCCCGCCGATTGCGACTGTCATGCCAGCACCCGTGTTTGCATCCTCTGCCACGGGGCAACTCACGACCACTGGCGCCGCCTCCTGCGCCATGACCACCGCCGCCGCACGAAGTGGCGAGTTGGGCGCCAGCACGCCGTAGTAGCGATGCCGGTGCGTGC
>JBBQLQ010000180.1:0-6360 GCA_038328055.1 Burkholderiales bacterium | reverse complement strand
TCAGTGATGACAATGTTTTCCGGACTCTGCTCCACCGCCTGTGACAGCTTGCGCAACTGGCTCTCGGTCTGGATGCGCTCGGTGATGTCACGGGCAATCACGATCAGTGCCTTGCGCACGCCATTAGGCCCAAACAGCGGGATTTTCCTGACCTCGCAGATGCGCGGCGTGCTGCCTGTAGCATAAATATTTTCGATGCTGAGGGAGATGTCCACACTGCGCCAGGCGACCTCATCGCTGGCCAGGGCGGCCTCGTGAAATGCCCGAAAAGCCGGTCGTTCCAAAGCCAACTCGCGGTTGCTCTTGCTCTGCCAGGGAAAGTTTTTCAGCTCAAGCACCCGCTCAGCCGCAGGGTTAATGAGTTGCCAACGGCTCTGGCCGTCCTTGATGACCACGATGTCGGGCAGCGCATGAGTGAAACTTGCCAGCCGCTCAAAGCTGTCCTGCAGTGCCTGCGCGGCCTGACGACTTTCGGTCATGTCCCGAAAGGCCACCACGGCACCCTGAATGCGGCCCTCCAAAACCATCGGCGTGACGATCAGGGCAACCGCAAACCCAACGCCATCCTTGCGCCAAAACCACTCATCCAGACTGCGCGTCTGGCCATCCTGCAAGGTCAAAAATACCGGACATTCATGATCCGGATAGGCACCGCCATCGATGCGGGTGTGGTGAAACAGTTGGTGAGCGTCGGTGCTGAGCACTTCATCCTCGGTGAAACCCAGCATCGCCAACGCCGCCGGATTGATGAACGTGCAGCATCCCTGTAGGTCGAGTCCGTAAATGCCTTCGCCCAAGGCTTGCAGAATGATTTTTTGCCGGGCCAGGTGGGTCGCCAGTTCAGTCACGCGCGATTCAACCGCCTCCGCCATGCGGTTGAAGTTGCGCGTCAACAAGCCCACTTCATCGCTGCCAGCTTGGTTGAGCCGAATCTGGTAGCTGCCTTCAGCAATTGCGCTGCTGGCTTCGGTCAGGTGCGCCAGATGCCGGGTCAACCAAAAACCGACCACGTACAACACCAGAAAGCTCAGCAGCAGCTCGACGCCGGCAATCAGCGCCCCCTGCAGCAGCAGGTCGTGGCGAGCAGCCTGCAGAAAAGCCATCGACAAGCCGTAATGCACCACGCCGTAGCTTTGACCCAGCACATCGACCGCAAAGCTGACATGCAGCACATCCACGTTGCGAATATCCTTGGTTGGTGTCGGCAACGGCTGACCATCGGGCCAACCCGACGCGGCCAAAACGCTGCTGTGGGTGTCAGTTACCGCCAGGTAAACAATGTCGTCAGCCTGCTGCCAGCCATCAAGCACATCGCGCAAAGTGGCGTAGTCTCGTGAGGCCAGCGGCAGGGCCACGGCGGTCTTGTAGGCCAATTCAATGGCTGTGATGCGACTTTCGGTCTGGCGCACCAGATGCGCGTCAATCAGGCGCAGGCTGTTGCCCACCAGCAGCACCATCATCACCAGCTCAACCAACAGGCTGGCAATCACCAGCCGAAAACGTAGGCTGTTGGTAAAGCCCGGCAGATTCATCGACCTTGCCGCATCATCTCAACGGTTAGCGCAACAAAGGGCTTGAGGGTGACAAGGTCGGCCGGGGACACATCAGCATAGCCTTGGTAGCCTGTCTCCTGAAAAAAGGCCAGCCCAGCGGGCGTGTCCGCAAAGCTGTGCAACACCTTGTCAATGCGCTGGATTGCGGGTGTACCCAGCCGTGTATGGGCCAGCGTCATCAAATGGGGCGAATGAATGTCCAGCGGTAGCGTGCTGATTTTGGCTCGCACATCATCTGGAATTTGTTTGAGCGGGGTGTAGGTCGTCAGGGCAGCATCCAATTCACCGACCGCCACGGCGGCAATGGCAGCACCGTGGCTGCTGCGCTCGACCAATTGGTAGTCGAGGCCAAGCTTCAAGCCATGGTCATGCAGCCACTTGACACCGCCAATCGAAGAGATTGACAGCCGACTCGACAAGCCCAGGCGCTTGCCCCGCAAATCATCGAGTTTTTTTATGTTCGAGTCGGCCCGCACCACAAATACTGGCTGCAAGTCGGCCTTGTAGCGCACCAAAATTTTCATGCCCCGCTCTTGCGCCATGACACCAAAGTGCGGGCCGGCAATAGCCAGATCGAAGTGACCATCCAGCAGCTCATTGATGTAAGTGAAGTAGTCGCTTGAGGTGAACACCGTCACCTTGCGCCCCAAACTGGCTTCGAGATGCTGAACCAGTGGGCGGTGAGTTTTGATCAGGGCCAAGGTGCTGTTGAAAGGCATGATGCCGAGCTTGAGCGCTGGCAAGGTCTGGGCGCGAACACCGCCTGCAGCCAGCAAGAGACCCAACGCACCGGTATGAATCAGGCTGCGTCGATTGAATTCAGTCATGGTCATTTTTGCTTTGTTTCACGAAACATTTTCCAACTTTTTTCAGGCCAGACCGGCTAGCCAAAGCAGAGATTCTACGCTTGCAAGCGTGCCAGCCAGCGCACCCACCGAAGCGACCAATCGGTTCTATCTGGCCTTGCAATAGCGGCTATTTGCTATAAATTATGAAGCTGCACACGTTTTTTTTACAAGGTCTACAACCGTTTTTTATTAGGAAACGACTATCCGTCTATCCGTACCCGCTCTTGTCCAAATGGGACATCCTCATCCGTCCCGCGTGAAAGGATGGCTTTTGGCGGAAATCACCTAAAAACTGCAAACTTGACACCAAAACACCCTGTAGCCATTGCTGAATAAGCACAATTTTGGATGGTTTGCCTATAACGCAACCGATAGCCATCCGAAAAAGTGTTACACGATTTTGAACCACTCCGGTATCAACAAAAACGATCAAGTCGCGCGGCATAAATCTGGTCACGGGTCAAGGCGGGCGGGTACGATTCAAAGTGATGCGCAGTAGGAGTCGGTCTGGACGTGAGCGGGATCGACTGACCCCAACCCGGCGCTGATGCGGTACTCAGACGATTTTTATGTAGGAAATAACCATCTAGCCCTTATTGAATAAGCGTTCGTAGCTATATTTATCATAGTACATCGACGTTGTTCTTACGATGTCTCCAAAATAAGCTTGGTGGCCTTGGCCAAAGCATTGGGGTCAGAGCACGAGTTTTGGGGGACGACATTGGCAAGCTCATCGGCCAGCAGCCAAAATCGTGATCCGACCCCAAAGCCGATGCAGCACACCCGTTTGAATCAGATCCAAGGCGGGCCGTCAAACACGATGGGTACAAACCTCAAAGCCTTGCCGGTTATCAGTCCAGCAGGCTAGCCACCGGACCACGCCATTCAATGCTGGCAAGTTCGGCCTCGCAGCCTAAGCCTTCAAACACAAACAATTCAAAGCGCGCTGCAGCGTTGCGCCGATACACCTCCAAACGGGGGACTTCGGTGTCAAGCAGGGCGTATTCTTTGAGCGATGGCAGCTGTTGCAGGCTCATGAATTTTTGACCCCGGTCATAGGCTGCCGTTGAGGGCGACAGCACCTCCAGAATCAGTACGGGTTCGCTGATGGCCACCGCCCCCATATCGCTCAAGTCTTGTGCGCTGCACGTCACCACCACATCAGGGTAAAACCAGTGCTCGGTGACATTCACGGCCACCTTCACATCGCCTGAAAAGACCTTGCAGGGCGTGCCAGCAAGATGTGATTTGAAGATCGTGGTGCTCGCCACGGTGCCCAGGTTGTGTCGCAAGTTGCCCCCCGTCATGGCAAACACCTCGCCTCGCAAATAATCGTGCTTATCAGTTTGCTGGAGTTCCCAGTTCAGATAGTCGGTCACGGTCAATCTTGATAGACCAAGGGGTTCGGCCATGGTGTTTCTCCGGTTGCGGACAGTTTGCATTGTCAGGCCAAAAGGCGCAACTCGGCCGCGCGGGCGTGGACCTGCAAACCCTCGCCATGCGCCAGAAAATCGTGCGCTTGCCTCAAGGCAGTTGCGTCAGGTAGTCAGTCACCGCCCTGAGCTCAAACTCAGTCAGTCGCGAGGCCACCATGTGCATGATCTCATTGTCATTGGTGCGGGCGCGTTGGTTGAAATCCTGCATCTGGCTAACCAGGTAACGCACATTTTGCCCGGCCAGACGTGGCAGGGTGCTGGTGCCATGGCCAGTTGGGCCATGGCAACTGGCACACGCTGGCACCCCTGACCAAGTGTTGCCCTTGGTGTAGATATGGCGTCCCACGGCCAGCCAGTCTTCGTCACCAACCCGCCCGACCCGGGCCGGCAAGCCCGAAAAAAATTCGGCAAGATCGGCAATGTTCTTGGGTGTCAGGCCCACCACTTGGGGTGCCATGGTGTCGCTGACCCGCTTTTTCGACTGAAAGTCCTGCAACTGCTTGGTGATGTACTGGGCATTTTGTCCCGCCAACGACGGAAAGACGGGCGAGGTGGACTGCCCCTTGGCACCATGGCAAATACCGCAGCGCTCGGTGACGAGCTCAGCCGCACTCTGGTCTGCTGCCCCAGCCTGGGAGGCGAATAGTCCAGCGGCAACGAGCGTCACGATGCCGAGAACAGGTTTTCCAAACATGGTCATTACTCCTGACAAAAAAACAAAAACACGATTCTTCGAGGCCGGTCACCAGCGCGCCTCTTTATCACCCTTGGAGCATACGCCGGCGTTGCAGAAAAGCTTCGGCGTGCTCTGGGCGGCCATACAAGTAGCCCTGATGAATGACCTCGGCTCGGGCGTTCAGAAAGTCGGCCTGGGCGGGGGTCTCCACGCCCTCGGCCACCACTTTGAGATGCAGATGCTTGGCAATGGCCAGAATGGTTTCAACCAGTGCCGCATCGTCCGGGTCAGTTGGCGCGTCCTGTACAAAGGTTTTGTCGATTTTCAGCTCATGAATCGGCAGGCGCTTGAGGTAGGCCAGCGATGAGTAGCCAGTGCCAAAGTCGTCAATCGAGAAATGAATGCCCAGTTTGGTCAGCCGGTTCATCTTGGCAATCAGCTCGTCTACGTTGTCGATCACCATGCCCTCGGTAATTTCAAGCGTCAGGTAGGTGGGATCGTTGCCTTCGTGTCCGATCCGTTCAATCAACCAGTCGACAAAACCGGACTGACGGAAATGGCGTGGGCTGATATTGACCGACAGGTGCAGCGGGTAGCCGGCCATCTCTTCACGCGCCATCAGGCGGCAGGCTTCGCGGATGACCCAGTTTTCGAGTTCGATGATCAGGTCAGATTGTTCGGCAATCGGTATGAACACGCCCGGGGCCAGCAGGCCGCGTGTTGGATGCTGCCAGCGCACCAGGGCTTCCGCACTGACCACCAAGCCGACGGCATTGACTTGCGGTTGAATGTACAGACGCAGCTCGCCCGCCGCAATGCCAGCGCGCAGCTCATGCTCAATGAGAAAACGCTGTTGCGTCAGCTCGCCCATGGCGGCATCAAAAAAGGCACTTTGGTTGCCGCCCGCATCTTTGGCCCGGTGCAACGCGGTGTCGGCGCGGCGCATGACTTCTTGCGGCGTATCGTCAGCGTTTTGGGGGTAGAGCGTGATGCCCAGACTGGTTGTTGCCAGCAAGTTTTCGCCATCAAAATTGAACGGCTCCAGCAGCGCCGCGTGGATTTTGTCCGCCACCGTCAACGCATGGCGGCTGGCGCTGCCATCGCCAGTGTCAGGCATTGGCAACAGCATGGCGAATTCATCGGCGGCGATTCTGGCCAGTGTGTCACCGGGGCCCAACAGTTGGCGCAGCCGCGTGCTGACGGCAATCAGAAACAGATCGCCCAAGCTGTGACCGCGTGCGTCGTTGAAGTTTTTGAAGCGGTCTAGGTTGAACAAAATGAAGGCGTTTTCTACCGCCTGACGTTTGGCAAAGGCCAGCGTCAAGCCAAGGCGTTCGAGCAGCATCGCCCGGTTCGGCAGACCGGTCAGGGTGTCATGGTAGGCCAGTCGGAAGATTTGCGCCTGGGCGTTCTTTTGCTCGGTGATGTCTTGTTTGATCGCCAGGTAATGGCTGATGCGTCCATCCGTTTCACGCATTGGGGCAATCGTGGCTCTTTCGGTGTATTCGCTACCGTTTTTTCGTTTGTTGATGAATTCACCACGCCAGATGTCGCCGGTGGCCAGCGTTGACCACAGTGATTGGTAGGTCTCAAGCGGGGTCTTGCCGGACTTGAGCAACTGCGACGTGACCCCAATCAGCGCATCGCGGTCATAGCCGGTGTTTTGCAAAAAGGCGGTGTTGACGTATTCGATCTTGCCCATCAAATCAGTGATGACAATGTTTTCCGGACTCTGCTCCACCGCCTGTGACAGCTTGCGCAACTGGCTCTCGGTCTGGATGCGCTCGGTGATGTCACGGGCAATCACGATCAGTGCCTTGCGCACGCCATTAGGCCCAAACAGCGGG
>JBBQLQ010000179.1:0-6361 GCA_038328055.1 Burkholderiales bacterium | reverse complement strand
CCATCGTGACCTATAACCTGCGCGACTTCAAACCGGCGCAGCGCTTTGGAATTTTGGTGCTCAATCCTGAGCAAACATTCAAGCATTTCAACTTATCCCCACCTCGGAGCGCCACACCATGAGTAACTATGCCCTTCGCTTACCAGAGTCTTTGAAACAGGCGGCCCAACGCATTGCGGCGGCCGATGACACCACCATGAACCAGTTTTTCGTGGTCGCTATTGCTGAAAAAATAAGCGCCATGGAAACCGCACAGTTTTTTGAAAAGCGTGCCGCTTCGACCGCGTCTGGCGCGGCCGATGCTGCTTGGGGCAAAGTGGGTGCGCAGGCGGTGGTCAAGGGGGACGCGTGGACGGCCAAGCCCTGAAGACGGGCACGTTCATCAGCGCCCGCTATCTGCTGGCATCATCCAGTTTTCAAATCGCAATCCAGCGCTCACGCTCTTCGTGCGGCAAACTCGGCTTCAACAACTTCATTCGATCGACCCACGCCGGCGCGCCGCGACCTTGCCCAGCAAGAAATCGTCGTATTCCCTCGTGTTGCATCGCACACATCCCAAAAAGTGCGACACCACGCCCTCGTTCGCCGCCATGCTGAACAATTTGGCAGCTTCGATTACATTCAGACTTACTGATCCGCACGGAATCCATTTGACATGGTGAAAGCCTGGTTGTGACTTTGTGGGAGGGCTGGCAAGATGGCAGGGGTGCACTTCAATCGAAAGCTATCGAAAGCCTGGTTGTGACTTTGTGGGAGGGCTGGCAAGCCCGAATTCGCGGCTGCCGCCGCTCCTACAAGTGCCAGTCCAATTCCTGAAAAAAGCAAATTGTGTCTATACGCATCAGGAATTCTGACATTACAGCCGTCGGGGCGTCAGCTCCCCGGCATCAGGCCTGCCAAGGCCTCAAGACGGTGTCCCGTCTAATCGCTGCAACCTTGACAGGACTCTTCATGGACAGCACAAAACCGTCTGCATTTTTCACACCCTCCGCCGAACAAGCCGCGCAACTGCCTGTGGTTTCCTTCTTCGAGGCCTTCAAATTCTGGCTGAAACTGGGCTTCATCAGCTTTGGTGGCCCGGCTGGGCAAATTGCCATCATGCACCGTGAGTTGGTGGAAGAAAAACACTGGATTTCCGAGGGCCGCTTTTTGCACGCGCTCAATTACTGCATGCTGCTGCCCGGCCCCGAGGCGCAGCAACTCGCCACCTACATCGGCTGGCTGATGCACCGCACGCTGGGCGGCGTGGTGGCGGGCGTGCTGTTTGTGTTGCCGTCGCTGTTCATTCTGATCGGGCTGGCCTGGGTGTATGTGGTTTTTGGCAATGTGCCGTGGGTGGCCGGGTTGCTGTACGGCATCAAACCGGCGGTGGCGGCGATTGTGTTGCAGGCGGTACACCGGATTGGCTCCAAAACACTGAAAAACCCGGCCAAAGCGCCCCTGTTATGGGTGATAGCCGCGCTGAGTTTTTTGGCTATTTCGGCCTTCACTGTGCCGTTTCCGTGGGTGGTACTGGCAGCAGCCTTGACCGGCTGGCTGGGGCAACGCTTGGGCTCGCGGCAGTTTGGCGGTGCTGCTGGCCATGGCCAGTCAGGGGGCGGCAAAGCTACGCTGCCAGCCGATCAACCCGGCTTTGTGATTGACGACAGCACCCCGACCCCAGCACACGCCCGCTTCAAAAAGTCGCGCTTGGCCACGGTGCTGCTGGTGGGCGCAGCTTTGTGGCTGCTGCCGATGGGTGTGCTGGTGGCGTGGCAAGGCTGGAGTGGTGCGCTCACCCAGATGGGCTGGTTTTTTACCAAGGCGGCCTTGTTGACCTTTGGCGGCGCTTACGCTGTGCTGCCTTATGTGTACCAGGGCGGCGTCGAGCAGTTTGGCTGGCTGACCGGGCCACAGATGATGGACGGGCTGGCTTTGGGAGAGACCACACCCGGCCCGTTAATCATGGTGGTGGCGTTTGTCGGCTTTCTGGGGGGCTGGAGCAAGCAGGTGCTGGGGCCCGACGCGCTGTTTTTGGGTGCGGCGCTGGCTGCTACGGTGGTGACCTGGTTTACCTTTTTGCCTTCCTTCATTTTCATCCTGGCCGGTGGCCCACTGGTGGAGTCAACCCACGGCAAGCTGCAGTTCACCGCCCCGCTAACCGCCATCACCGCTGCGGTGGTCGGGGTGATTGCCAGTCTTGCTCTGTTTTTTATAGTGCATATCGCTCATAACACGGGGGCTACAGGCCTATTTGGCTTAAAAATAGATGTGGTAGCCCTGACCTTGGCCGCCTTGGCGGCACTGGCGCTGTTGCGCTACAAGGTGGGCGTGGTGCCGGTGATTGTGGCCTGCGCACTGGCCGGGCTGGCTGCAAAACTTGCGGGCTGTTGCTGAGCCCGACCGCGCACCGCAGGCTATGCCACCGAGATGCAGGCGCTTAACGTGTGCTGCTGCCCGGCCGCCAGCCTGACTTCATCAGGCCCGGCGTTGCAGGTTTCCACACACAGCATGTCTTTGTATTCTCCGTCAGCCATGTCGGCAAAGGCTTTTTGCCGCTCGGCCCAGGGATTCCAGACCACGGTGGACTGGCTGCCCGTCTTGGCCACCCGAATGGTGCGGCCCCAGGCGGCATCTTCGATCAGGCAGTCGGCGGCGGTGTTGAGGTAGACGCGGTCGGTTTCACCGCTGAAAAGCACGGCACCTGTCTGGCGAACCTGGCTGGCATCCTGAACTTTGTCCAGGTAGTCGCAGCCGTCGAGCCCCTGCACCGCCGTTTGCGCAATGTCGCCCACGCAAAAGTAGCTGTGCAGCGCCTGGGTGATGGAAAACGGTACGCTGCCAGTGTTGCGGGTGATCAGCGCCATGGTCAGGGTCGTGCCCACCGTGACGACCAGCTCCAGGTCAAAGGCAAAGTCCCAGATGGCACGGGTGCTGGCATCGTCGCTGATGCCCAATCGCAACGCCACTTCACCCGCCGTATCGACACTGGCGGCGCGCACTTGCCATTGCCGGGTACGTACAAAACCATGCGCGCTGCTGCCGGCCTTGGCACCAAACCACGGCCAGCACACCGGCACACCGCCGCGCACGCCCTTGCCAATCTCATAGACCGCCGCTTTGGATACCCAGACCACCGGCTGCTGCCCGGCGGGTTGCCAGGTCAGCACTTGCGCCCCTTGCAGCGCCACGCGGGCACCGCCCAGCGGCGTGCCGATCTCGACCACCGGCAGGCCCGGTGCAGCGTCCGCAAAATGCAGGGTGTTGATCAGGGCAAATTGCTGGTTGAGGGTGTCAAGAGTTTGTGTCATGGTACTTGGGCTGGAGTGAATAAATGAATTTGCACTATATATTAGATAGCATGCTGCGCTTATTTTATAAGGGCTAGAGGCCTATTTTATTCAAATTAGTAACCGCTAAGTTCCTTCGAGGACCGTCACAAGCGAGCGCAGCGCGGCAATCCATCCCGGTATCGTCGTTGCGAGCGTAGCGTGGCAATCCATCCCGGTATCGTCGTTGCGAGCGCAGCGCGGCAATCCATCCCGGTATCGTCGTTGCGAGCGCAGCGTGGCAATCCATGGCCCCTGGACTTCCTGGATTGCCGCGTCGCTGCCCGCCACGTCGCTACACTCCTCGCGGCTAAAGGCTTTTGCCTCGCAATGACGAATGTTTTGGTACAAGATTCGTGTGCGGTTTTGATTTCGAAACTGGAAACTCGCAATGACAATGCCGGGAACTGCTGAGTAGTTACCAAAATTAGTTGTCAGTAAAGGCCCCGGGCAGCGCCACCGGCCAGGTCACTTTCACCACCAGCCCCTGCCCGTCGGGCGGGTCTTCAAAGGCCAGCGTTGCACCCTGGTTTTGCACCACCTCCAGGGCAATGCTCAGCCCCAGGCCGGCACCCTCAATAGCCGAATTTTCCCGCACAAAAGGCTGACCGATACGCGCACGCCACTCGGGCGGCACACCCGGGCCATGGTCGCGCAGGATCAGCGTGACGGCTTCATCATCGGCGCAGAGGGTCACTTCCACCGTGGCATCCGCCGGGGAAAACTTCAGCGCATTGCCAAGCAAATTGTCCAGCAGCAAGCGCGTGTCATCGCCGTCGCCCTGCACCAGGGCGGTGGCGCAGGCATCCAGCGAAAACTCGATGCCACGGTGGCTTGCCAGCGCCGACATCCCCACCATGGAAGCTTGGGTCAACGCGGCCAGATCGACCGCGCCGTGGGCCCGGGGCTGAGAGCGCGCCTCCAACCGCGCCAGGGTGAGCATTTGCTTGAGCAAGTGATGCGCCCGTTGCACCCCCAGGCTCAGCCGCTGGGCGGTTTGCTGGGTCTGCGCCTGATCTTGCGCGGCCATCAGGTTGCTGACCTCCAGGCCGAGGGCAGTAATGGGGGTGCGCAACTCGTGTGCAGCATCGGCAATAAAGCGCTTGTGCGCCTGCAGGCTGACATCAAGCTGCTGCAACAAGCGGTTGAGCGTGGCCGCCACGTTGGCCAGTTCGGTCGGGGCGTTGGGCAGTACAAGCGGCTGCAGCGACCCGGCATCGCGCCGGCTGAGTTCCTTGTCAAGCTCCTGCAGCGGTGCCAGACCCTGTTTGACCGACAAGCCCATCAGAATGGCACCCGCCAGCATGACCAGCAGCGCCGGCAAAAGCACATCCAGCACGGCATCCCAGCGCAGCTCGTCGCGCAGGGTTTTGGCATGCATGACCTGTACCGTGCGGCTGGCGTTGCTTAGTGTGAAGACCTTGAGCGTGACGGCATCGGCCTGCGGTCCGCTGCGCACCGTAGACAGACCCGGTGCCGTGCCCGGGCCAAATTCGACCAGTTCGCTGGAGCGGTAAAGCAGGCGGCCCTCATGGCTCCAGATTTGCACATCCAGGTGCAGCGCGGGGTCGTCGTCCCAGGCTGGGCCGGTGGTGCCCTGCAGGTCGCTGCGAATCAGCGCCCGCGCCACCTGCTCAAGCTGGTAGTCCAGAAACTCGCCCAACTGGCGGTGCACCTGCTGGTGCACGGTCACCCCCAGCACCAGGCTGACCAACAGGGCACCCAGCAGCAGCCGCCGGTGCAGCCGTGACTTCAGGGAATCCATGGCGACTCACTGCGCGGCACAAAGTAGCCTACGCCCCGGATGTTCAGAATGGCTCCAGCGCCCAGCTTGCGGCGCAGGTTGTGGATGTTGACTTCCAGCGCATTGCTGGCCACTTCTTCGCCCCAGCCCAGCAGCCGCTCCTCAAGCTGCGCGCGCGACATCGGCACGCCGGGATGGCGCATCAAGAGTTCCATCAAGGCAAATTCACGCGCCGACAGGCTGACCGCCACGCCGTCTTGGGTGACCAGCTTGGTGTTGGGGTGCAAGGCCAGGCTGCCACTGTGCAAGACCGGGTCAGCCCGGCCCGAACGGCTGCGAATGCCTGAGCGCAGGCGCGCGGCCAGTTCATCCATCTCGAAGGGTTTGAGAATGTAGTCGTCAGCACCCGCGTCCAGGCCTGCCACCCGGTCCGCCAGCGCATCACGCGCGGTCACCACCAGAACCGGCAGCGGGTTGCCGCCCTGGCGCAGCTCGCGCAACACGCTCATGCCGTCGAGCTTGGGCAGCCCCAAGTCCAGCACCATGGCATCAAAGGGCTCGGTCTTGGCACATTGCAGGCCCAGCGCACCATCACGCACCCAGTCCACGGTGATGCCCAGCCTGGCCAGGCCAACGCGAACGGCTTCGCCGATCAGGGGATCATCTTCAACAAGCAGGACGCGCATGAGCCACCAAACAGAGAAAAGAGAATTTCAGCTTATCACGCCCCCAAAACGACACAAGGCCGCGTGATTGGCGCGGCCTTGAGTCGTTGGGGGCGAACAGATTCGCCCGGCTAAACCATCAATTGGTGGTGGCGGCCTTTTTGGCAACCTTCTTGGCTGCGTGCTTTTTGACCTTTTTCTTGGCGGGCTTGGTCACCGGGCTGGCGGCATCAGGCGCTGCAGCACTTACCATGGGTGCAGCAGGTGCAGCGGCGGTCATGGGAGTTGCGGCAAAGGTCAGGCTTGAGCCCAATAGGCCAGCGGCAATGCACAGTGCGGTAAAAGTGGTTTTCATGTGAGCGTCTTTCGGTTGACAGTGGATGGATGATTTGCAAGTGTGTTGGCTCGGCTCCAACTGATCGTGACTGTACCGAGCCAAACTTAGATTTACCTTAGGCTTGGCTTAGCCGAAACTTAAGGCGTATCTGTCATTGCGAGCGCAGCGTGACAATCCATGCTGATATCGTCATTGCGAGCGCAGCGCGGCAATCCATGCTGATATCGTCATTGCGAGCGCAGCGCGGCAATCCATGCTGATATCGTCATTGCGAGCGCAGCGCGGCAATCCATGCTGATATCGTCAT
>JBBQLQ010000178.1:0-6469 GCA_038328055.1 Burkholderiales bacterium | reverse complement strand
TCGCACCAAATGTTTGAAGTCTGAGCGAGCACAGTCGCGCAACAAATCGATCGCCCTTGACAAAGATCCAAAAAAACGGCTTTGTCCCCTGGACTCCGAATAGTCGTTGGCGGCACCATTGACCCTTGTCCGGTTTGACCGATGCGGTGACGTGCCAGCCTTCGGAATTCGTCCACGTCAGACACGGACCAGCGCAAGCATCGAATACTTGACGGTCTGCGGCCTCCTGGGTCTTCATGACTATTTGGCTGCGCGTCCTTTTGTCAGGTCCCGATGGTGCGGTAGCGAACACGCAGGGTCCCGGTGAGCTCAAACTCAAGAATCGAAGACTTCCATCCGGGCGCATGACGGCTGACCAATCGCACAGGCTGGCTATTTCTGTCGAGTCGACGTGTAGGTGGCCACTGACTACGCTTACCGGATCGCCGACTTTTTGCGTTTCTTCCTGCAATCGCGCCATCATCGCCTTGCCAGTAGCGTGGTAGGCCAGCCAACATCGGGCGGCTTGACTCAAGGGGTAGCGCGCGCCCGGGCTCGGATCCGTGCTGGTTAACATTCCCGACGTGAAAAGTTCATCAATCAGTGGGATGGTGCCGGCAGTCCAAGGCGGCAAGAACGGCAACGCCTGCAGGTGGAGTTTTTCATCCAGACGCATTGCCCAATCCATTTCCATTGGCTTGAGTTGTTTGAATCGATCCAGTCGAAGAAGGTTGGCAACCTGCTGTTGGCCATTCATCGCCGTTGACTGAGGACCGGAACGATCGAGTTCGCGCATCACATGACGTCTGATGTACCTGGAAATGGCCTGATAAGTCCAATGTGCAGGGGAATGACGCCAGCTCATGCTGCGCATGGGTAGTTCCAATGCGTTTCTTGCCGTGACATGGCTGCCCAGCATCCGCCCACTCGTGCTCGATATCGGGTGACGACAGGGTACAGGTTGCGGCCTCGCAAAGCACACCGGATAGTCAAGATCCATAGCCTGGCCCCATTCAAAAAGCAGATTCACAGAGTCAGGTCGTTGGCCTAAACGGTCCTGATCGCGCCACACTGGCGGGCGCACAAGCTGGGACAGTTGTTCGAGCCATTGAACGACCGGAATGAAGGCATCCGTCAGGCGGCGGTCCATTGCTGGAAAGCGGCACGACTCGCGGGTGAACAAGGCCGCCCGTGACGGCGTGCTGCGGGTTGAGGACGAACTGCATTTGACCGCGATGCCGGCCGAGGATGAAGACCCCAAGGTCATTTTGCTGCAGGCTCAACTTGAGCAGCGCCTGGGCGAGGTGCAGCTGCCAGAAGTGATTCTGCAAGTGGATGCTCAGGTCCGCTTCAGCTGGATCATGCTGGGGCGTGAGCCACGGTCCACGGACGAGTTGTTGATGGTCTACGCCGGCATTCTGGCGCACGGCACCAGTCTGACCTCGGCCGAATGCGCGCGCATGATCCCGCAGCTCTCGGCGGTGAGCATCAGACAGGCCATGCGCTGGGCAGGCGACGAGCGTCGGCTGAGCCAGGCCTGCAATGCAGTCCTGGAATTCATGCAGCGCCAACCGATTGCGGCAACTTGGGGCCGCTCTGACCTGGCCTCCTTGGACATGATGAGCATGGAGACGACCAAGCGGGTTTGGCAGGCACGCCTGGATCCCCGACGCAACACGCCGTCCATTGGCATTTACTCCCACGTACGGGACCGCTGGAGCATCTCCTACGCCCAACCCTTCGTTCTCAATGAGCGCCAGGCAGGCGTCGCCATTGAAGGCGTTCTGCGCCAGGAGCGCATGGAAACCAGCCAACTGGCGGTCGATACCCACGGCTACACAGACTTTGCAATGATGCTGGCCCGACTGCTGGGGTTTGATCTGTGCCCGCGCTTGAAAGAGTTAAAACAGCGTCATCTGTTTTTGCCACGCGGCATGTACATTCCTCCTGAGATCGCCGCCGTGTGCGAGGCCAATGTCAACACCGACTTGATTGAGAAACATTGGGACACGCTGGTGCATCTCGCAGCATCGGTGATGAGTGGCAACGCCAGCGCGGTGGCTGCGTTAGCCCGGTTCGGGTCTGCAGCCAAAGGGGAACCGGTGTATGAGGCCGGTGTTCAGCTGGGTAGGTTACTGCGCACGACATTTTTGGCCGACTACTTTGTGAAGACCCCGTTTCGCCAGGAGCTGCGCCGAGTTCTCAACCGGGGTGAGGCGGTCAATGCCTTGAAGCGAGCCATCTACACGGGGCGCATCAGTCCGACGCAGGCCAAGCAGCCAGACAAAATGCAGGCGGTGGCTGACGGTTTGAGCTTGCTGGCCAACACGGTCATGGCCTAGAACACGATGCAGATGCAAGCGATCATGAATCGCTGGGCCGACCGGCGTCAGGTGATTGAGGCTGACATCATGGCCAAGATCGCTCCAACGCGCCTGAGTGGGATCAATTCGCGGGGCGTGTTCCGATTTCCGGTGGAGAAATATGCGCCATATTTGATGCCGTCGCTGGCACCGTCGATAAATGCAGCCGTTAGCTGAAACCGATCACGGTTTGACGCCACAAAATCCAGATTTACAAACAGGCTGAAAACCTAATGAAATCAACGATCTCCTATAGGGACCCCCACGCCAGTGCTGGAATCCAAACTGGGACTTTTTGCACCTAAAACAAATCGACCCCTCGTAGCGGCCACCTGGCATTCAGACCTGCCCTAGATATGCCTTAGATATGCCTTCTGTTTCTGGGAATTGAATCCCAACCTTCGAGTGAGGTTGAAGTGCTCGAATCCAAACGGGTTATGGTTGCAGCACTTGGTGCTGGTCCAATGAGATCAAGATGCGAGAGGTCGGAAAGATTCTCTGGGAATACCACCAGACATTTTCCTGGTCCTTTGCTGGAGGGATAAATAATCCCTTCGTATCCCGCTGCTTTGATCAAATCAGCCATGGTCTGGCTTGGAGCAGGGATGCCGAATTGTATGGGCCAAATTCTCCAGTTGTTCTTCACGATTGCTGAGTGCAGTTGCTGTCCGTTCTGAACCATGATTTTGTTGCTGCCGCTGATCTTGAGCTTCGACGCTAGATGCGATGCTTCTTTGGGCATTTTTACTTCGCGAAAAATTTTCCCAACCGAATTTAGCGTAACGAACGACGTCATGTCGAAGACATTTTCCACTCGTCCGTTCAGAAAAATGGTTGTGAGTCCAACTGCATGCTCTAGTGCCAACTCATCGGGCTTGAGGCCATCCGTGAGGTCTGTACTCGCGAGCTGAAACTTTTCTCTGTAAGCGGTTTCGAAGTCTTCCGCCACGTAAAGAGCGGGCCAAGGATTGAGCGTGTTGTCATCGAGCTCAAAACCTGCATTGAACCGCCCACCTACGGATTGAAGACTTCCGGCGCAGGACAGGGGCTGCAAGCTGTACTGGTAAGTCACCATCCTCGCCCAGCTTTGTAGGTCAAGCGCAATTCCACCAGTTTGCTTTAGTGTGTCGCACAGTCTTGATCGAAGTCGCCTGCGCGCGGGCTCAATACCAAAATACAGCGATGCAGTTAATTCATCGAGGTCGTTGGAAAGTTTTTGCCAACGCGTGATATCTGTGTTTGAAAAGCGATCGAGTTCAAGGATGCCTTTCGGTGGGGGCACTGAGCCAACACCTTTGCTTGGAATCGGTTGTTTGCGACTAACCAAAATACGTCTTGGTTAGGGTTCCATTGGCTTTGCATTGCGCTCATTCATCGCATTGATGATGAATTTACGCAGTCGCTCATACCGGCCAAGTCTGATCATGTCTCTAGGTGAGATGTCGCCCAGCATGGGGTTTCTGGCCTTGAACCAGGCTGCTGTTTTGTTCACATCACCAGCGAACAAGGATGCGACCATGTTAATGGTGTTGGCCACCTCTTCCAAGCGATCGCGCATGGGAACGGGAATAGCGTCATCGTAGCGCACTGAGCTCACAGCTACACCCGACAGGCGCGATACGTCCTCTTTCTTGAGGTCCAACAGTTCTGGAACCATCTTGGCCACAAACGCGCCGCCCTGGCCAAACTGCATCACGTCTGGTGGGACAATATCAAAAAGTCCGATTCTTGACTGCATAGTTACTCCTACCTTGCCGTGGACAAGAGCATTAGATTATGTCACAAACCAATATCACACACGAACTGACCACAAATCAACCATGAATTGACCAGCGAAACATTGGCGCCAAGCCGGCCAAGTACCGGATCCTATGTGCTGGTTGCTGGCAGGCCTTCAAGTAACATCCCAAATGACCAAGTTGCTGTCGTTACAAACCCCTCTGCGTGTCATTTAAAAGTCAGCCAACCGTTGCCAAAGTTGAAAGTCAGAAATAGAGCGCGGCGAATTTCGGCTTTGCAGTGCAAGCGAACTATCAGAGGCCCCGCCCATTTTGAGGGATATCGTCTTGGGCCATGGCCCATGGCCCAGGTGAAGCGAATTTGGGTGCTTTACTTTACCAAATGAATCGCTTTACCCGGTGAATCCCTGATGGCCACTTTAAACTCCCCCACCTTTGGCCAGTCAAATTCCCCCAGACAGGACAGCTAAATTATCAACTTTTTGGTCTGCTTGGTTCTGACGTCCTTTTTTGGTAATTTCTCCCTGACTTTTTTTGGATTTCTTATAAACGGCTGTTTGGCAAGCGCAGCGCGTCAGGCCGAAGGCAAACGCCGGGGAGCGTGGGCAACTGTCGCACCGGTGCGCAGCACCGGCTGTCCACAGGCTTGCCCTGTGGTCAGGACAGTTGTCCACGGCGGGCGTGTTTCTTACGCTGCGCCGGCCCTAGCAATTCGCGAGGCGGCCTCCTTCAGCCGGTAACTCTTGCCCTCAAACGCCAGCAGTGCCGAGCGGTGCATTAACCGGTCCAGAATGGTCGTACTCATCGTGTTGTCGCCCAGGTATTTCCCCCAGTCCTCAACAATCCGGTTGGAGGTCACCACGATGGAGCGGCGCAGCTTGTAACGCCGGTGCACCACCATCTGCAGTAACTCGGCGGCACCGTCCGAGATGCGCCGCGCCAGAAACAGATCGTCAAGCACCAGCAGATCCGGCTCCAACATGCCCTTGAGCAGTTTGGCCTGCTCAACTGGGCTGGCCAGACAGTAATGCGCAAACACGCTGTCGGCCTCCACGTAGCGCACGTCATAGCCCTGCAAGGTGGCCTGATAGGCCACAGCTTTGGCGATGTGGCTCTTGCCGGTGCCGGGCTTGCCAATGAGCAGCCCATTGATGCCCTCAGTTATGAACTTCAAGGTGTGCAACTCAAAGCAGGCCTGGCGGGGCACCTTCGGGTTGAAGTGCCAGTCAAAGTCTGCCAGTGTCAGCCGCTCATCGAGCCCGCACTGCTTGAAACGCCGCTCGGTCAAACGCGAGCGCCGTCGGTCAAGTTCGTCTTGCAGCAGCATGCAAAAGGTTTCAAGGAAGGGTTGTTCGCTGGCCTGGGCTTGCAGGACACGGGTCTCCAGTGTGGCCGCCATCCCCGACAGGCGCAGCTCAATGAGGGCGCGTTCAATCTCATGTTTGCTCATCGTCATAGAGTTGCCTCTGCTTGGGTTGCGCCCAGCGTGGCACTTTGCTGGGCGCCCAGGGTGAACAGATCGGCGTAGTCGTCGCCTGCGCGGATCAATGCGTGGCTCTGGGTCAGGGACAAATTCGCTTCGGAATCAGGTGCATCCAGCAGGGCCAGCGCATCTTCCATGAGCCGCTCGGTCAAGGTCTTGACATGGCCGTAGCTGTACACGCCCTCTGACATAGCCATGTCGCAGGCGCTGTTGATCAATCGGCGCGGATAGCGCCGCACCAATCCGACGATGCCCCACATCTTGCGCTGGCCAACACGACCTTCACGCTCAAACAGGGTCTCGCACAGCTTGTGGGTGGCAGCCCCAATGGCCTTGGCCTGACTCAGAATGCGCTGCGTCTCGCGTGAGGGATTGAAGACCCGCTCGTTCATGGGCAGCACCACCGTGCCGGGCCTCTGTGCCCGGTCATGGGTGCGCAGCAGGGCTTGCGTCTTGGGCTCACGGATTTCCAGGCGACGCGCAAACAGGCGCACCAGCACCCGGCTGCCAATCGCCGCCGGACGGGCGGCGTAACTGCTGTGGTCCACCCGCACGCACGAGTCGTCGTTGACGGTGTACTGAGCCTCGGTAAAGTATTGCATGCCCAGCAGCGGCAGGGGCAACAGATGGGGCTTCTCTTCCTGGAACATGGCCTGCACCTGACGGCGTTCGCTGCCGTGAATGCGCTGGGCGGCCCACTTTGTTTCCCAGTGTTCGAGGTGCTGGTTTTGTTCTTCGATCGTCTCGAACCTGCGCCCCTTCAGGGCTGTGGCCTGGGTGTGGCCGATGGCATGTTCAACGGTGCCTTTGCGGTTGGGGTCACGCACCCGCGCCGGGTCGCCCACCACACCATAGTGTTTCAGCGTGGCGGCATAGACGGCGTTGAGCTGGGGCTCGTACAGGTC
>JBBQLQ010000177.1:0-6504 GCA_038328055.1 Burkholderiales bacterium | reverse complement strand
TGGCCAACATTTATTTGCATTACGCGTTGGACTTATGGGCGCAGCAGTGGAGAGGCCGACAGGCAAGAGGACAGGTGACCATGGTCAGGTACGCAGATGACAGTGTGTTCGGGTTCGAATACAAAGGAGATGCCCAAGCGTTTCTCGCAGCAATGCGGGTTCGACTGGCAAAGTTTGGTCTGGCATTACACACGGGCAAGACGAGGCTGATCGAATTCGGACGATACGCCATCCAAAATCGGGAGCGCCGCGGCGAGGCAAAGCCAGAAACGTTTGACTTTCTGGGTTTCACACACTGCTGCGCCAAAACCCGCAAGGGATGGTTCAAGCTACTGCGCCTGACAGTGAAGAAGCGCATGTGCGTGACACTCAAGGAAATTCGGGCGAAGTTGAGAAGCAAGATGCATTGCCGCGTTGGGGAAGTCGGGAAATGGCTAAACCGCGTGGTGCAGGGCTACTTCAACTACTTCGGGGTGCCCGGAAATGAGTACCGGCTATGCAGCTTTCGCAGCGAGGTCTGTCGGGCTTGGCGGCGTATGCTGCTGCGAAGAAGCCAGCGTCACAACCTGTCCTGGGAGCGTTTCAGGAGATTGGAGAAACGCTTCATACCGCCATACAGACATACTCATCCATATCCAGAAGGACGGTTTAACGTCAAACACCTGCGGCAGGAGCCTTGTGCGTAAATAGCGCTCGCAGGGATCTGTGCGGGGGGCAGGGGGTAACTCCTGTCCCTACCGCGACCAATCAGGTGGCTACTCGGCTACCGTCATAGCGAGCGCAACGTGGCAATCCATGCAGTTTGAATCCATGGATTGCCGCGTCGCTGACGCTCCTCGCAATGACGCGTGTTTCGGTTCAAGGTTCGTGTGCGGTTTTGCCCCGAAACTGGAAACTCGCAATGACGCGTGTTTCGAGCATGGACTGCCGCGTCGCTGACGCTCCTCGCAATGACGCGTATTTCGGTTCAAGGTTCGTGTGCGGTTTTGCCCCGAAACTGCAAACTCGCAATGACGCGTGTATCGAGCATGGATTGCCGCGTCGCTGACGCTCCTCGCAATGACGCGTGTTTCGGTTCAAGGTTCGTGTGCGGTTTTGCCCCGAAACTGGAAACTCGCAATGACGCTGCTGGCAACAGCTTATTTCTTATAAATCAGTGGATCAGTACCGGGTTTTGCGCCAGCTCGGCGTATTGCTCCAGCGTGTCTTCCACTTCTTCTTGCGTGGGTGTTTTTTCTTGCCAGGCTGAAATGTGGGCTTGAAACAACTCGGCCCAGGAGCCGTCCAGGTACACCTCTTTGCCGCTGCGTTTGTCGACAATCTCGAAGCCGTGGCGCGCCAGCCGGGGCACGATCAACACTTGCTCGCCGGCTTTGAGGCTGTCTGCCGGCACGTCGGCGGCTACCGCGTTGGCCAGCATGTGGGTCACGGAGTAGGTGTCGGAGTCGTAGAGGGTGTGCATCGGCAAATTATCCATGAATCAGGGTTGCCCTGCAGTTGGCTGCAAATAGGGCTTTTTCAAGACGGCCTGCGCTTCAGGTTGGCTGATCCGGGTGGTCGGTGGACAGCCACTTCTGGTCAATCGCATCGCCATTGGTTTCGGTGATGCGCACCCGCGCCGGCAGGTGGCCCAACGCGGGAGCCAGCCAGATTTCAACTTTCTGGTCATAGGGCTCGCGTGGCATGCGCACCAGTTTCAGGGCTTGCTGGCGGCCACCGGGCAGTTCCAGCGTCTCAGTCTGCTCGACCGTGAACAGCCACAGGTCACCGGCGCGTGGGCCGAAGGTCTGAATCGTCAGCGTGCTGCCGGGCCCATAGCGCTCGGGCTCGCTGGCCACCAGGGCACCGAGCTGGATCAGCACACTCAAGCGGTCTTGCGCACCGCTGAGAAGTGGCGCATCGGGCGTGTTGGCGCTGAAGGTGACCAAGCCGCGCGCCCGATCAAAGTGTGCCGCCTGTTCACTGCGGAATTTGTCAGAAAAACGCTCGGGTGCCAGCCCGGCATCGGTGATGTGGCCCTTGCTGGTTTGCGTTCTGTTTTGGCCAAACGCGCTGTAACTCAGTCGCGCATCGTAGCTGTCGGCCAGCTTGTGCCAGGACAACTCGGCACTCAGGCGAAACGGGAATTTGCTCGCATCGACCTGGTAGATGAGTCGGGTTGAGTCGGCCAGGCTTTCAGCGTTGAAGTAGGGCGCAGGCTGGCGCGGCGGGCGCTTGGGCGTTGCGTCAGCAGCAGACTCGGCGTGTGCTGGCGGCGCTGCCGCTGCCAAAGCTGGGGTGGGCTGGCTGGGGTGCGGCTCGGTGGGTGCTGAAGCGGGTAGCACTGGCGCACTGGCCTGCGCCGGTGCGAGCGCTGTTGGCGCGGTGGCCTCAGGTGTCTGTTGCTGTGGCTTTGCCAAGGAGCGCACGGCAGGCCGGGCGGGTGTGGCTGTTGGCCTGGATTTGACGGGCTTGGCCAGCGTGGGTGCAGTGGGTGTTAAGGCCGCCTGCGGTGGCAGCGCCAGCGTGCGGGTGTCAAAGCTCAGCGGTGCATCAGGTGCTTGCGGGTCCAGGCCAAGGGGCAGCGCCTGCAGCAGCGCCAGGTGCGCCAGCAGCACTGTCAAACCCAGCAGCAGCCAGGCCCTACGTAGCGTTTTCGGAGGTTTCATGTCAACTAGAATTCGCCACCTTTTTGCGGCCCTCAGAGAATAAATTACCTATGAAATTTGCAACTTTGAATGACGGTTCCCGCGATGGCCATCTGGTGGTGGTGTCGCGTGATCTGACGACTGCGCATTATGCGACCGGCATTGCCAACCACATGCAGCAGGTGGTTGATGACTGGAACTTCATGTCGCCGCAGTTGCAAGACCTGTACGACACCCTGAACCACGGCAAGGCGCGCCATGCGTTTGCGTTTGATGCCCGGCTGTGCATGGCCCCGCTGCCGCGCAGTTATTTGCTGGCAGTGGGTGATGCGTTTGCCGACTCTGCCGCTTTGCGGCTGGCGTTTGCCGATGAATTGGGCGGAGCTTGTGCCCCGATGAAGTGCGCCAGCGCCACCCAGGGGCTGGATTTTGAAGCGGCGCTGGCCGTCATCACCGGTGACGTGCCGCAGGGCGCATCACCGGCGCAGGCGCTTGACGGCGTGCGTTTGCTGGTACTGGCCAACCAGCTGCATTTGCGTTCTTTGGCGGTCACGCTGGCGGGGCAGCCGCTGGTCAGCGCACCACAGACGGCCTTCAGCCCGGTGGCTGTCACGCCCGATGAGCTGGCGTTTGGTGGCGACAGTGCCTGGTCACAAGGCCGGCTGAACCTGACGCTGCAATGCATGGTCAATGGTCGCAAGCTGGGGCTGTGCGATGCCGGGCAAGACATGCAGCGGCATTTTGGCCAGTTGATGGCCACGCTGTGCCAGACGCGCCGCCTGCGCGCCGGGGCCATCATCAGCTCGGGCGAAGTCCGTAACCAGGACAGCAGCCGGGGCTTTTGCAGCCTGGCGAGTCGCCGTGCCCATGAAGTGCAACAAAACGGCAAGGCCAAAACACCGTGGCTGGGCCAGGGCGACAGCGTGCGCATCGAGATGAAAGGCCGCGACGGCCTGAGCGTGTTTGGTGCGCTGGATCAGGACGTGGTGATTGGCGACGCACCGAAGCCTTGAGTCTGAAAGGCGCTATGACGCCCCGGCGATTTGCTTGACAAAGGTCTTGATGCCGCGCAGCATCATCTCGATGGACAGCGCCACCAGCACCAGGCCCATCAGCCGCTCCAGCGCCACCACAAAGCGGTCACCAACCACCCGCTGAATGCGCTCGGCCAGCACCAGCACCACGGCACTGACGGTCATGGTGACGCACAGCGCGGCAATCCATTCCAGCCGTTTTTCAGGCGCTTGCGACACCAGTAGCAGCACGGTGGCCAGGGCCGACGGCCCGGCAATGGCCGGAATCGCCAGCGGCACGATCAGCGGCTCGCCCACCGGCTCGTCCGTCTCCACTTTGGGTGGCGGGAAAATCATCCGCAGCGCGATCAAAAACAAGATCACGCCGCCGCCAATTTGCAGCGACAGCTCGCTCAGGTTCATGATGCGCAAAAAACTGTCGCCAATGAACATGAAGCTCAGCAGCAACAAAAAGGCAATCAGTACTTCGCGCAAAATCACCCGCGCGCGCCGCTCGGGGGCCACATGCTGGAGCGCGTTGGCGAAGATGGGAATATTGCCAATCGGGTCGGTGATCAGGATCAGCAAAATGGTGGCCGAGACAAAGGTGTACTGCATGGCGAATTTTTCCGGTTTTCGGGCTGCAGGATAGCAGGGAGCGTGGCCCGTGCATAATCGCGCCCATGTCGCTTTTTCATACCCTGCGTAACTCTCCCTGGCTGGCCAAGTTGGCTTTGCTGTGGTTTGCCTTGACGCTGGGTGTGGCGGTGGCTTCGCCGATGGTCAACCCGCAAGCCGATCTGGTGATTTGCACCTCGGCGGGCATGGTCAAGCTCGCGCTCAATGCCGATGGCTCGGTCAGCAGCACGCCCAGTGCTGAGGCGCATTGCCCACTGTGCGTAATGGGTGGGGCACCGCCCAGTGTGGCAAGCCTTGTTTTTGAGCCGGTTCAGCCCTTGGGCCATGTGCTGCAAGGCATTGCGGCCGCCATCATTGCTGCGAAAACTGCAGCACCGCCGCCCTCGCGCGGCCCCCCAATCTCTCTTTAACTATCAAATTAATAGCTAATGGCGCACGTCTGACGTGGGCTAGGAGCTGATTTGATGCATCAACTTGCGCAGTTCTGCGCGTTTCCCCTGAACTGTGCGCCATGCACAACATGCTTTGTCATTGCGAGAAGCGCAGCGACGTGGCAATCCAGCACGACGCTGAACCGGCCTTGGCGCTTTGAGCTGATGGCCTTCGCAATGACGCACTCACCCGTTTCGCAACCCGGCACACGCTGCCATTTTTAATCCCAAGAAGGAAACCCCATGAAGATCAAATTACTGATGACCACCATTGCGCTGGCGGCTACAACCCTGACTGCTTTTGCCGAAGGCGAAGCCATCAAGGTCGACAGCGCCTGGGCGCGTGGCACGGTCAAGGGCCAAATGGCCACCGGCGCTTTCATGACACTGACCGCCAAAGACAGCACCAAGCTCATCGGCGCATCAAGCCCGGTTGCTGGCGTGGCCCAAGTGCATGAAATGACGATGAAAGACGGCGTGATGAAAATGAACGAAGTCAAAGGCGGCCTGGACTTGCCCGCTGGGAAAGCCGTTGAGCTCAAGCCGGGCAGCTACCACGTCATGCTGATGGACTTGAAGCAAGCCCTTGAAAAAGACAGCACCGTGCCGCTGACGCTTTTGTTCAAGGATGCCAAGGGTGTCGAGAGCAAGCTTGAGCTGAAAGTGCCGGTCGCCAGCATGGCCCCCGGTGGCAAGCCCGCCCCGGCCATGGACCATTCGATGCACGGCAACATGCCGATGCCCAAACCCGCCCCTGCCAAATAAGCGAGGCGCATCATGACCCGATTCAAACTCAGCCAACGCGCCCTCACCATGGGCCTGGCCCTGGCGGCGCTGTCCCTGTTGTCTAGCCAGGCGCTGGCGGCAGACCCGACAGTGGCCACGCTGCCCATTGTCAATGTCAACGCCAGCAAAATCGACACCACCATTGCGCCCGGTGCCAGCACCTTGCCACCGGCTAGCCTGGCGCCCAAGCGCAGCGCCACCAGTGACACTGCCAGCCTGCTCAGCGATGTGCCTGGCGTGAGCCTGAATGGTGCTGGCGGCGTGTCAAGCCTGCCCACCATCCACGGCCTGGCCGATGACCGTCTGCGCATCCAGGTTGACGGCATGGACCTGATCGCCTCCTGCCCCAACCACATGAACCCGGCGCTGTCCTACATTGACCCCAGCAACGTTGGACGGGTCTTGGTCTACGCCGGCATCACCCCGGTAAGCGCCGGTGGCGACTCGATCGGCGGCACCATCTTGGTCAACAGCCAGGCACCCGAATTTGCCGCACCCGGCCAGGGCAGTCTGGTCAAGGGCGAAGTGGGCACCTTCTACCGTACCAACAACCGGGCCAGCGGTATCAATGTGTCGGCCAGCTTTGCCACCGAGGCTTTCAACATCAGCTACCAGGGCGCGAGCAGCCAGGCCGACAACTACAGTGCTGGCGCTGACTTCAAAAGCTATACCTTCACCGGTCGCGCCGGGCATGAGTTGCCGAAAGACGAAGTGGGCTCCACCGCCTATGAAACCCGCAACCACCAGATCGGCCTGGCGTTTCGCAAGGACAAGCACCTGTTTGAAGCCAAGCTGGGCTTGCAGGACATGCCGTTTCAGCTCTACCCGAACCAACGCATGGACATGCTGGACAACACCGCCAAGAGCATCAATTTGCGCTACCGGGGGGAGTTTGACTGGGGCACGCTGCAAGCGCGTGCTTACCAGGAAACGGTCGACCACTTCATGGACTTTGGTGCCGACAAGCGCTACTGGTATGGCGGCACCTTGGCGGGCATCGGTGTGACC
>JBBQLQ010000176.1:0-6513 GCA_038328055.1 Burkholderiales bacterium | reverse complement strand
AAGGCCACGCAGATCGAGGCCGCCCGCCTTGATATCAAACTGTGGCACCTGCCACCTTATTCGCCCAACCTGAACCTGATTGAGCGGGCATGGAAGGTGATGAACGAGCAGGTGCGTGACAACGTCTATTTCCCCGATGAGAAGGTCTTCACCTCGACCATCAAGGACTTTTTCCTCAATCGTTGGAGCAAGCTTTCCAAGTCACTCACTACTCGGTTCGCAGACAACTTCCAGATCATTCAAAAACCTGCATTTTGATTCGCGATTGCTATAGCAGTCATGCCCCAATCGTCCAACTTTTGATGGAAACTTGGGCTCATGCGGTCGAAATTCCTTTTATCAAATTCCACAAAAATGCCTTGATTTGGCTGTCAACATCTCCGAAAGAGATAATAAAAATCTATAAAAGTCATTAAACTGGCGTCTCGATCATTTTGACGAAGACCTGAAGCTGACCATGGATATCGTCAAGCGTGTCAATCGCATGATTCTCAAACCTGCCGAAATTTGGCCAGTGATTGAGCAGGAAGTCACCAACTGGCAGAAGCTTTACGTGCCCTACATGGTGGCACTGGCGGCGATTCTGGCGGTTGCCGGTTTTATAGGCTGGAGCATTCTGGGGGTGGGCGGTTTTGGCATGTCCTTACGCGTCCCAAAGGCGCTGGCCGCAGCACAGGAAGCCAAGAAATAAAGCCATGGCGGCTTTAGCTTGCTGGTTGACGAACATCGAGTCCAGTCATAGCATGACCGGATTCGCGGCAGCGGTTGTCGCGCCATTTTTTTATTACCGGAGGCCAGTATTCATGAGTCCCGCATTTCAAAGCCAGGATCCCCAGCCCTTGATGGAAATTATCCGAAAACTGGAGGCCAGGGTACGTGAACTTGAACGAATTCTTGAGCTTAGCGATGGTGGGCTTCACTTGCGCTGCGGCAGCTCCTCCATCAAGGTGGGGCCAAAAAGCGTGGTGATCAGTGGTCATGACATTCAACTGATTGGCAGTGGTGACATTGCTATCAAGGCCAGCCATAACCTGGTCATGAAGGCCGCGAAAATTCACGAAAACTGAGCGGGGTGAGGTCTGGGACTGTGTGTCGTTTGACATTTTCAGGCAGGGTCAAAAAAGACCACACCAGCGAACCCCCCGCCATCTGGCGGCTCAAAGGGCATCGTTACTGCGGCAGGCTAGCGCCCAATTCGCCATTTACTGGCTCACATCGGTGTGAACGGAGAAGCGCCGCGCAGGAGCCGGGAGAAGGTGTGGATATCGCGCCGGACTGGGATCCAGCAAACAAATCTCCGCCGGATTAGCCTGAAGATCAACGCACCACTTGGTGAGTCAGCAAAGGGCGACGAGTGAGCGTACAGGTGCTTTTTTCTGAGGTCACTTTTCACTTTTGCTGGAAGCTTTCGCTCAGGCGGTTGGCGTTCCTATTCCCTACTCCGTGACGGCGACAACGGGGTTGCCAAAGTGCGATACTTTGCCCTCTGTCGCGGGCATGCCGTGCATGCATCTTGCCATTCACACCAACTGCTGGTCATATCCAATTTTTCTACCCATGGAAGCACCCCAATGACTGATTCATCGCATGTTCTGGAAATCTCCGGGCTTGCTTTGCTGCTGGGGTCGGTGGCCATGGCTTTGTGCTCGCTTTGGTTGGACCGTAGCAGCGGATTAGCTTTGGCAACCAAGTTTCCACTTGCCGTTCGGATGATTCAGAACAAGCCTTTCATGCTGGTGACCGTGGTTCTGGGTGGCGCACTGCTGGTGCTCAATGCCCGTCTGGCAAAAGCGCCCCTCTCGCTGCGACCGGCTGTCACACCTTCTGTCTCCATCAGCCAGCCTGCCCCGATCAAAACCACCACGGTGCCGTCCCCAGTGGTGGTGCCTGATCCACCCGTCGCAGCACCCGTCGCAGCACTCACGGAGCCCGTCACCAGCAAAAACAGCCACCCAACAACAGGTGCCCAGGCCGTGCCAGTCACGAAGCCGCGGCAGGCAGCGGTTGAACCCAAAAAGTACGAGCTTGAGCCTGCGGCCCGGGAACAAGGGTCGAATGCAGCGCACAAAACGACTACATTTAGCAGTGCTCGCTGCACCCGTTTGCTTGAAAAAGTGGGTTCTGGTGAGCCTTTGTCGACGGTTGAAAAAAATGAACTGGTGTCCTCATGTCAATAAATCCAAAATTTTCCTGGTGTGGTTTTACCCACCTGCCCAGTAGCTCGCAGCGTCGCGGAACCTGGGTCATGGGCTTGGCCTACCTGTTGGCGGCGTGTGCGGCACCGCCGCCGCCACCCCAGCGTCCTCAGGCCCCGTCTGCAGCAGTGGCGTTTGACGCAGCCATTGATTTTGCGGTGGATGACCTGCTGACCCAGGCCCAGCGCCTGCCAGAGTTCCAGCCGCCCGAGAAATCACTGCTCGAATCGGTGGTCAAAAAAGATGCGCCCGTGGTGCGCAGCAAAATTGTGGTGGATGTAGCGCTGGACAGTCAGACCGGCCAGCAGACGGTGGGTACCCGATTCCTGGATTCGCGCCTGTTGTCGCGTGCCAAGGTCAAATTTCCGCAATTTGAAGTGGTTCCGTTACCCGTACCCAACCAGTCCAACAAAGGGCTGACCAACGAACGATTTTTGCTCGCAACCACCCTGTCACCACTGAGTCAGCAAAACTCTGAGGCCGAAGGTCGTTACCGCATCAACTTGTCGGTGACCGACCTGCGCTCGGGTTTTGTGATCGCCCAGGCCGCAGTAAACACCACGGCATCGGGTGTGGACACCACGCCAACATCGTTTTATCAGGCGAGCCCATCCCTGGCGCGGGACCGCATTGTGGAAGGCCAGGTTCGCACCGCCCAGGCCAAAACTGGCACCGAAGCCGATGCGGTTTATCTCTCCAGCCTGACGGTATCAGCGCTGATCACCGAAGGTGTGCGGCTGTATGACGCTGGCCAGTTTGAAGAGGCCCTGCGAACCTATGAGGTCGCCGAAGCCCGCCCTGACGGCAAACAGTTGCGCGTTTTCAACGGTCTGTACCTGACCAACATGCAGATTGGTCGCCTTGAAGCGGCTGAGCAGTCATTTGGCCGTATCGTCGCATTGGGTCTGAGCACCAACAGTCTGTCGTTCAAATTTCTGTTCAAACCCAGCTCCACTGATTTTCTGCAAGACCCCAAAATCAGCGGCCCCTATGTCATGTGGCTTCGCGTGCTGACCAAAGAGCTGGCCGCATCACAACAATGCATTACCATTCTGGGGCACTCCAGCCACACCGGATCAGAGCAGACCAATGAACGCCTGTCACTGTCACGCGCGGCCACGATGCAACGCAAGATCGAAGCCCTGGCCCCAAACCTCACAGGCCGCCTTCAATCCGTGGGCATGGGGTTTCGTGAAAATCTGATCGGCACCGGCACCGATGACCTGCGTGACGCACTGGATCGCCGGGTCGAGTTCAGGGTAAAAAACTGTCCCTGAGCCCTATCAACGCCTGCAGCGTTTAACCTCGCTGCAGGCCGCACCGCTGAATGGCTCAAAGCCAATGACGGCGACATCGGGCAACGCTATACCTTAGCCAAATCCATGCCTGCTGCGACTTCCATTGAATTTGCGCGACAGTGCGGTTCACGCCCAGTCATGCAGTCATGCAGTCATGCAGTCGCACGTATCGTTGGACAAGACCCAAAATTGAATTTACTATCCGCTGGTGCGATACATTTTTCAAAATGTTGGAATTCGCCACTGAGAACGGCAAAGTGTCAAACGCATAGGGTATGAATGCTGCAGCCTCACAGGTCATCACCATGATCGCCGAACCTGCTGGACTTGCAAGCAACTTTATTGAAAAGGCGCATCTATGGTTCCACCTGCCCAACCTCGATTCACCGACAAAAACCTCTATGGACCCAGTGGCCCTGTTGCCTCAGATGTCAAGCAGGATGCACTGGGTGACTGTTATTTTGTGGCCACTTTGGCCAGTGTGGTTCGACAGCGCCCGGATTACATCAAACATACGATTGCCTACGACAAGGTCTCTCAGCAATTTGTCGTCCGACTGTTCGATATGGCGGGGAAAATCAAATACATCCATGTCACCCAGACCGAGCTGAAAGACAACATTGCCCGCCAGGGTGGAAGCCGCATGGACAACAGCGGCAAAGACGAACGCGCTTGGCCAGCAGTATTTGAAACCGCTTACGCAAAAATGTTCGACTCCAACCCCAAGGACGGCCTTCTGGAAGGCTACAACAAGGTCTCCAATGGAGGTTGGCCGAAAGATGCCATGATGGCGATCACGGGTTTTCTGGGCGATGAACTCAAGTTTGTGGTGACGCCGCCACTGAGCCGGGCGCAGGCCACGGAACTGCTGGGTGCACGGGTTGCGCGGGCGCTCAAAATCAAAAAATTTGTCACCTTGTGGTCAATTGCCGAAACCGACAACCGGACGCTGGTGGCCAAGCTGGCCGGCATACCGGTCACCCAAGACGGCCTGGTGGATGATCACGTCTACACCGTCATTTCCATGACGCAGGCGGTACACGGCGGATGGACGGTGAACCTTCGTAACCCGTGGGGAACCAATCTGAATGTTGGAGAAGGCAAAGATGCAAAATCAGCACTGATCTCGGTGAGCCTGGACTTGTTGGTGAGCACCGGCGGTTTGCAGTCTTTTCGCGTCAGCGACAAACGTCTGCGCTGATGGTAGATGCCGAAGTCGTCGCTACTGAACCATGCTATTTCAACAATGTTTAATTCAACCATCTCCAAATCTATTCGGCAGTGCTCGCATCTTGCGGCAACCGTAATTTTTGGAATTTTGTCCTCGGGGTGCACCATGGCCGAAACCATCACAGCAAATCCACCAACTGGTGATCATGTCAAAGTTATTGATGACGAAAGCGCAACAGCCGACATCGCGACGCTTCAAGCAGAAGTGACTCAGTTTCTTCGAGGTAAATACCTGATCCAATCAGGGCATTACTATCTTTTCAGCAAAGATGTCCCCTGGGTGGCCATTTCCAAAAATGTGCAAAACCAGATGAAAGAGCAATCTATTCAGCGTGTGATTTATGAGTGGAACAACCCGGGCTACGATTTTGTCGATGTTTACCCGCAAGGCGACACGGCATTTGCAGTCGCCATGCTCGCCAAAACGGGTCCGGGACAGCCCAAACTGGTAGGCTACTTTGTGTTGACCGCCAAAAAATAGCATCTGATTTAGGCCTGTTGTTGCGCTAACTGGTGCATCACCTGGTAACAAGGCAGTACGCTGGCGACACTGTTGTTGGGCCGGCGGCGTTCACGGATTTCGGCAAAAAAATTCACGCTCCTGCACCTCAATGCCATTCCTGCTGGCCAACACGTTTGACACGTTCAGCTTTTCCTCCTTGCTGGTAAACAGGTCGTCGTAGGGCGCGATGTGGGCAGTACTGTCGCCGATGCAACAGAAGAAGGTGCCCAGCGGACCGTCAATTCGATCACTACTGGCGGCAGGTGCGCATCGCAACAGCATTGCGTTTGGGGACATTTCGTCAAATGCGACCGTGCCAGAGGTGCAATCCTCCTAATTTCAATGCACACCCTTGATTAGTCTGAGACCGGTGGATCAAGTTGACCCAAAATTGCGGACAATTGCGTCATCACACAAGGAGAAAATTTGATGGGAATGATGCTAACTTTTCAGCGCCCGGACGGGCAAACCATTCAAGGCTACCTGGCCGAACCGGCGCAACCAGCGGGCGCTCCGGCGGTCGTGGTGATTCAGGAATGGTGGGGGCTCAATGACCAGATTCGTGGTGTCGCCGATCGTTTGGCGGCGGCAGGCTATCAAGCACTGGTACCTGACTTGTACCGCGGCCAGTCGACCGTTGAGGCTGAAGAGGCACACCACCTGATGGACGCGCTTAATTTCGGTGATGCCGCCTCACAAGACGTTCGGGGTGCCGTGCAATTTTTGAAAACCCGCGCACCCAAAGTCGGCGTGACGGGTTTTTGCATGGGTGGCGCACTGACCCTGTTGGCGCTGACGCAAGCGCCCGAAATTGATGCCGGGGTGGTCTGGTATGGCTGCCCGCCGTTGGAGTACATCGATGCCAGCAAAATTCAGGCGCCACTGCAAGCCCATTGGGCGACGCAAGACCAATTTTTTCCGATCGCCACCATCGATGCGCTGGAAGAAAAACTGAAAGCCGCCGGCACTGGTTTCGACTTTCACCGCTATTTGGCGCAGCACGCGTTTGCCAACGAGACAGCAGTCGGCCCAGGTCGGCTCCCGGCAACGCAATACGACTCGTTTTGGGCTCAGCAAGCCTGGGACCGCAGCCTGCGATTTTTCGGTCGACACCTGGGCTGACCCGAGAAAACCCATGAAATGTCGCTGTTACGGATAGGACTTCCAACCGCATGAGGCCAAGTATCGCACCCCAAACCCTCCCGAAAAAACGGGGTTTCCCTGAATTGATCGTCTGAATCCCCAAAAATCTGCGCCCCATCATCCCAAACCACGCGCCAAGCTGCCT
>JBBQLQ010000175.1:0-6581 GCA_038328055.1 Burkholderiales bacterium | reverse complement strand
GCAGTGGGTTCGTGTCGGTGTGATCGTCACCGGGCTGGTGATGAGTGCTTTGTTTTTTGCCCGCCAAAGTTAAGCACACGCCAGGCCTGCCGCCGCTGCGGTTTGCCTGTGTATCATTGATTGCGTTTCATCACCCCTTAGGAGCAGCACATGGCACTCATGGGCTTCATCAGAAAACAGTTCATCGACATCATCCAATGGACTGAAGCGGCCGACGGTACCCTGGCCTGGCGCTTCCCGATGGCGGACATGGAAATTCAGAACGGCGCGCAACTGGTGGTGCGCGAGTCGCAAATGGCGCTGTTTATCAACGAGGGCCGCGCCGCTGACGTGTTTGGCCCTGGCACCCACAAGCTCACCACGCAAACCCTGCCGGTGCTGACCTACCTGAAAAACTGGGACAAACTGTTTGAGTCACCCTTCAAGAGTGAGGTGTACTTTTTCAGTACGCGCCAGCAGGTCGATCAAAAGTGGGGAACACCGCAACCCATCACCATTCGCGATGCCGACTTTGGCGCGGTGCGTCTGCGCGCTTTTGGCAACTACAGCTTTCGGGTGCAAGACCCCAAGCTGTTTCACACCGAAATTTCGGGCACCCGTGAGCGGTATGAAACGGCTGATCTGGACGGCCAGCTGCGCGGACTGGTGCTGCAAAACATCAGCAACGCCGTTGCCAGCAGTGGCATTGCGTTTCTGGACTTGGCCGCTAATCAACTCAGCTTTGCCCAGGCGCTGACGCGGCAACTGTCCCCGGAGTTCGAGAAGATCGGACTCAAGCTCGAAGGCATGACGGTGCAAAACGTGTCGCTGCCCGAAGACCTGCAAAAGGTCATGGATCAGAAGATCGGCATGGGCATGGTGGGCAACGACATGGGCAAATTCATGCAGTACCAAACTGCGCAGGCGATTCCCAAATTCGCCGAGGGCGGTGGTGGCGATGGTGGTGGCATTGCGGGTAGCGCCATGGGGCTAGGTGCCGGTGTGGCGCTGGGCCAGGTGCTGGCGCAAAACCTGTCTGCCGGCTTGCAGGGTGCGAGTCCCCAAGCAGCATCTGTTGCGACCCCAGCACCGGTGGGCATGCGCCCGGAGGATGTGATGGCCACGCTGGAGAAGCTCGGCGACCTGAAGTCCAAGGGCATTCTGACGCAGCAAGAGTTTGACGCGAAGAAGGCAGAACTGTTGAAGAAGCTGGTTTAATTTGTAGAGAACCATGGCCGCTGACAAGCCGCAACGCAGCTACCGCGCCCCCTGCCCGGGTTGCGGCGCGCCGGTCGAGTTCGCCAGTGCCCAGTCCACCCACGCGGTATGCGGCTACTGCCAAAGCACGGTGGTGCGTGACGGCGAAACCCTCAAACGCATCGGCAAAATGGCCGAGTTGTTTGACGACCACAGCCCGCTGCAACTGCAAGCCTCAGGCAGTTGGCGTGGCCAGAGCTTCACGCTGGTAGGCCGGCTGCAATACAAATACCCTGAGGGCACCTGGACCGAGTGGTACGCGGTATTGACCGATGGCAGTGCCGCCTACTTGAGCGAGGACAACGGCGCTTACGTCTGGGCCACGCCGCAAGTCGTGCCGCGCGAGTTGCCGACTGCCGAGCGTTTTCGGGTCGGCGCGACCACCGCCATCAGTGGCCAGTCTTTCAGTGTGGCATCCAATTCGCAAGTCATGCTGTTGTCGGCGCAGGGCGAGCTGCCGCATTTGCCCGCGCTGGGTCAGCCCTTTGCCATGGTGGAACTGCGCAGCCAGGGTGCGCCAGGTGCTGAGGGCTCCAGCATGATTGGGCGTGATCTCGGTCCCGGGGCCGAAGCGGCCAAGGCCAGTGTTGGCGGTTCGGTCCTGAGCATCGACTTCAGCACGCAGCCGCCAACGGTGACTCTGGGCCAGCCCGTGTTGCTGGAAGACTTGAAGCTGACCGGCCTGCGTGACGAATCGGTCAAGCTTGATACCGCCCGCCAGTTCAACTGCCCGAACTGCGGCGCGCCTGTCACGGTGGCGCTGGCAACCAGCCAGAGTGTGACCTGCGGCTCGTGCAACAGCCTGATCGACGTGTCGCAAGGCATCGGTGGCGAGCTCAAGCACGCGCTTCAGGACGAGCCGGTGCGCCCGTTGATTGCGCTGGGCAGCATGGGCCAGTTACAGGGTTTGCCGTGGCAAGTGGTGGGTTTTCAGCACCGCATGGGCGTAGACCCGAGCGACCCCGATGAGCACTTTGGCTGGGAGGAATACCTGCTGTACAACCCGCAGCGCGGCTTTATCTTTCTGGTCGATTCGACCGAGGGCTGGAGCGTGGTCAAGCCGACCACCGGCGCGCCCGTGCTCGGCAACAGCGGGCGCAGTGCCAGCTATCTGGGCAAAAGCTATCAGCTCAAGGAGAGTTACCGCGCCACCACCAGCTATGCGCTGGGCGAGTTTTACTGGCAGGTGTCGCGCGGGCAAAACACCGACAACCGCGATTACGTCAGCGGCCAGAGCGTGCTGTCGCTGGAACAATCGCCGTCTGAAGCAGTCTGGTCGGTCGGCAGCCAAATCGCCAGCGCCAAGGTAGCCGCAGCGTTCAAGCTCGAAGGCAGCAAAGACCTGCTCCAGCGCAGCGATGTCGGCCCGGCCAGCTTTTCCAGCGGCATGAGTGTACGCACCTTGATCCTGATTTTCTTGCTGTTGCTGCTGTTTGCCGTGGTCATCAGCCGGTGCTCCCGTTGTGACCCGGCGCTTGAAAACTGTTCGTCGGGGTACAGCAGCGGCGCACGCAGTTCGGGCGGCGCGTTTGGCGGATTTTCAACCGGCGGCGGGCACAAATGACAACAACCATTTTTTGAAGGAGAGTCTCATGGGATTTGAACTATTGAAGCCGGGGGTGATGATCACCTCGCTGGTCTATGCGCTGATGGGTGTGCTCATTTTCTGGCTGTGTTTCATCGTCATCGACAAGATCACGCCCTACAACCTGTGGGAAGAGATTGTTGAAAAACAGAACCGCGCACTGGCGCTGGTGGTGGCCGCCATGTCGCTGGGTATCTGCATCATCGTGGCCGCGGCGATTCATTAATGAGGTTGGCTACTGCGCCCTGATGCTTTGCGTGTGAAAAGTCCAGACATCCCCGCGCCGCGCCCGCTGGAGGTTGCCTTGCTGGCCTCGGTGTTCGTCGTCTCGGCCTGCGGGCTGGTGTACGAGCTGGCGGCTGGCGCGCTGGCCTCGTACTTGCTGGGCGACTCGGTGTTGCAGTTTTCCACTGTCATCGGCACTTACCTGTTTGCCATGGGCGTGGGCTCGTATCTGTCGCGCTTTTTTGAGCGCCAGTTGCCAGCCCATTTTTTACGTATAGAACTGCTGGTAGCCCTTATTGGTGGTGCGTTACCAGCTCTGTTATTTGTAGCAAACGCTGCGTTGCCGGGGTCTTTTCGGCTGCTGCTGTACGGGCTGGTGCTGGCGGTGGGCACACTGGTCGGGCTGGAGATTCCGCTGGTCATGCGCATCCTCAAGCGCAACGTGGCGCTCAAGGATTTGGTGTCGCAGGTGCTGACGTTTGACTACCTGGGTGCGCTGGCGGTGTCGCTGGCGTTTCCGCTGGTGCTGGTGCCGCATCTGGGGCTGATTCGCACCGGGCTGTTGTTTGGCCTGATGAATGCGGGTGTGGCGCTGTGGGCGTTGTGGCTGTTTCGCCATGAGTTGCGTCAGTTTGTCGCTCACGCGCTGGCCTGCGTGCTGACGCTGGCCGTCTTGGGCGCGGGCATGGCCAGTGCCGATGCGGTGACCAGTTGGGCTGAAGACCGCATGTACCAAGACCACGTTGTGATTGCCCAGACCACGCCCTACCAGCGCATTGTGGTCACCTACGGCCCGGGCGAAGGGCACGCCGGATACCGGCTGTTTCTCAATGGCAACCTGCAGTTTGCCCAGCGAGACGAGTACCGCTACCACGAGGCACTGGTGCACCCGGTGATGGCGGCGTTCTCAGCCAGCGGCGGCGCGCCCAAAAAAGTAGCGGTGCTGGGCGGTGGCGACGGCATGGCGGTGCGTGAAATCCTCAAATACCCAGGCGTTGACAGCGTCACGCTGGTTGAACTGGACCCGGCCATGACCGAACTGTTTACGAATCAGCCCGAGCTAGTCGAGCTTAACCACGCAGCGCTCAAGTCGCCCAAGGTCAGGGTCGTCAACGCCGATGCGTTCAAATGGCTGGAAGACTCCCCCGAGGTGTTTGACGTGATCGTGGTCGATTTTCCTGATCCGACCAACTTCAACATTGGCAAGCTCTACACCAACTCGTTTTATGCATTGCTCGACAAACACCTCGCCGCCAGTGGCTATGCGGTGATGCAGACCACCTCGCCGCTGGTGGCGCGCCAGAGCTTCTGGACCGTAGTGGCCACCATCGAGTCGGTTGGCCTCACGGCCACGCCCTACCACGCGCATGTGCCGAGCTTTGGCGAATGGGGCTATGTGGTGGCGAGCCGCCGGCCGTATCGCCTGCCGACCACGCTGCCTGCGGGGCTGCGCTTTTTAAACCTGCCCAGCCTGCCCAGTCTGTTTGACTTTCCGCTGGACATGGCGCGTGTGCCCGCCGAGGTCAATCGCCTGTCAAACCAGGTGCTGGTGACCACCTATGAGGCAGAGTGGGGGCGGGTGGTGCGGTGAGGGGGTTTGATGCAGGACTGTGCGCTGCCGTTTGCGGAGCATTGATTTCTAGACGCGCAGATTCCGATGACGAGCCCTACTTTTATGGATAACGCTTGGGGGATGCCAAGGCCGCGGTCATGAGCGAGTGAAGGTTCACGCGAGCCTTTAGCCGGATGGCCAGCAAATAGAGACCACCGAACTTGCGTTGAAGCAACAGTGCATCGGAGGGAGGAAGTTGCCAGAATTCCTTGTCCAGACCCAGGGAAATGCCGCTTGCGCGAATGCGTTCTGGCAAGTCCGATGTACCGAAGTCGTAGCCGTCCCTCGCGCAAAAAGGCTCTAACGCTTGTTCGCCGATGTCCAGCACAGCCTTCTTGTGTTTGTGATGCGTCGTGGCATCAAAGTAACCGATGGCCAGGCACGCCTCACCCATCAATGTGCGGTCGCCAGCCATTGCGCCCCTTATAAGACGCTTGTAGTCGCGCGCCATCGTCGCTTTGTACAGTCTTGTGGCGCCGAAGTCGAGCAGAATGAGTCGCTGGGACTCAATGTCATATTGGTAATTGGCAAAGTTGGGGTCTGTCTGAACCAATCTGAACTCAAAAACTTCCCGCACCAAAAGCGAGAAAAGTAGTGCCATCACGCGATCACGCTCTATTTGAGAAGAATTTACCAGTGATTCAATGGGCACACCGCCTACATAGTCCATGGCCAGGACGCTGTCTGTTGTCAGATCGGAATGCATTCTGGGCAGCAGGTACTGTGGTGAATCAGCCAGCAGTTCACCATAGCGATGCAGATAGTTGCCCTCCCGGATGTAATCGGCCTCTTCATGCAGTTGGCGTTTGGCATCTCGCAGCAGGGGTTTGATGTCCATTTCCTTGGGCAGCAGGGCAGACATTCGCAGCAAGCCTGCCACATTGTCCACATCGCTGTTGATGCTTTCACGCACACCAGGGTATTGGATCTTGATTGCCATGTCGCGCCCGTCCAGCGTCTGTGCGCGATGGACCTGCCCAATGGACGCTGCAGCCAAAGGGGTGAATGAGAAGTGCTTGAACTGTTTTTTCCAGCCCTTGCCCCAATTGGCATCCAGCACGTCAATCACTTGGGACTTGGGCATGGCCAGAGCGTCCGAGCGCAGGCGAGCCAAAATGTCAGCCAGTGCTGGCGGCAGCAGGTCGCCAGATTCCATGGACACTAATTGCCCAACCTTCATGGCTGCGCCTCGCAATTTGACTAACTGATCGGCAACCCGGCGCGCATTGGCGGGCGTTAACAGAAGATCACTCACTTTCAAGCGGTTGCCTTGGGCAAGCTGTCGGGCGCCCTCGGCGAGCATGCCTCCGGCAATACCCGTGACCATCCACCCCAATCTCACTAGTCGTGAGCCGCGGCCACTGGGCACAGCCAGCGTCGGTGCCGCAGTGTTCTTGTTATCGTCGTTGTGCAATTTAGGTTTCCTTCAATCGCCTCAGGCCCCGTTTCCCGAAAAGCCGGCCTCCATATTCAGCGCACCGGCGTAGCGGTCGGGTGCATCGATGTCATCGTGGCCGGGCCGTAAATCATCGCGAAGTCGACATCCCTGGCATCGCGCCCGCTGGCGATGCGCACCTGCAGTCGAGTACAGCGGTGCAATTCTGTCGGGTCACTGCACCCATGCACGGGGCATGGGCGGCGTTGGGGTCAGCGACTCCGACAACACCGACTGGTTGGGCCCGTTCAGCGCGTGAATCTGGAACAAAAAGTCAGTCGTGCCGTTGACCTCATAGGTTCAGACTTCCTGATCCGCACGGAATCCATTTGGCATGGGAAAGCACAGAATCCATTTGGCATGGGAAAGCTTGGATGTGACTTTGTGGGAGGGCTGGCAAGCCCGAATTCGCGGCTGCCGCCGCTCCTACAAGTGCCAGTCCTATTCCTGAAAAAACAAATTATGCCTATACGCATCAGGAAGTCTGA
>JBBQLQ010000174.1:0-6676 GCA_038328055.1 Burkholderiales bacterium | reverse complement strand
CTGCACACTCGCGCCGTCACCAATTCGTGACGCTATTTACCCGAAGGCTTCAGCCATATCGTTACCTCCATGACCGCTCCGGTTGCTTCCGGCTGGAGCCTTGGCCGGGTGGGATTTACACCCACAGGAAAGCGCCGCCTTACACCCAAAGCGGACTTAGCGCCACTCGATTCAATTGCCTCAAACCGGTCACTAGCGACCTAAATCATGAAGTGAGTTTGTTGTGTTTTCAGACGGTGACGGCATGAATTTGGCGGCAAGTTAGCTGGCTAGTAATTTTTTTAACAATAAACTCCAGTAGTCCCATGCGCTTTTTGGGACGGCCAATCTTTTTAGGGGCGTGCCCGGTGCAGATCAGAAATTCATTTACACCATCAAAATGGGGGGTACCGCTGGCTTTGTGTCAGACCCAGATCTGGGGCGGGGTATCAGCAGAGGGTTCAGACATGCTGGCGCTTGGGTCAGCCCAGGTCGATCAGCACCGGCTGGTGGTCTGAGGCCTGGGTGTCAAGATTGACTGACACTGACCGCACTTGCGCCGCCAGCGACTGGCTGACAAACACAAAATCGCAGGCCACAGGCTCTGGCCCATGGCTGCGATCAAACAGGCGGAAAGTGGGTGGGTGGGGCGTGGAGCCGCGCACCAGCGGCCAGGCATCGCACCAGGCTTCTGATCTGTGTTCGATAGCTGCCAGCGCCTGTTCCATATGGGCTATGAGCAAAAAAGGCTCTTGAATTGCGCTGTACTCGGGAGCATCAGGTGCAAAGTTGAAGTCGCCACAAAGGAGCGCTTGCATGGTGTGGGCTTGGGCCCTGAACGGCGACTGCTGCGATTCGGGCTGGGGTGGCTGCAGGGCCAGCGCACAAGCCTGGGCGTGGAGGTCGCGCAGCGCAAGCGCTTGCGCCAGTCGCTGCGGGTGCGAGTAATACGCCAAATGGGTGGTCAAAACGCGCAGCGCGCCCAGTGTGGGGTCCATCACGGTCACGCTGCTGCACATGCGAGCCATGCTGGGCACGCGCGAGTCGGCAGGCCAGGGCAAGGGGTGGTGCTGCACTTGCGCCACCGGCAGCCGCGTGGCAATCAGGTTGCCAAAACGCTGGGGCCGTCCCTGCGCGTCAAAGCTGTCCACCGCCGCACCAAAAAACACCCGATAGCCTGGCAGCAGCGCCTGCAGTTGCGCGGGCTGGTCTGCGGGCTGACCCGCCAGGCTGTCAAACCCTGAGGAAATTTCTTGCAGGCACAGCACGTCAAAGTCAGCCATGGCCCGCGCATCGGCCACGATGCGTTCGGGGTTGATGTTGCCGTCTGTGCCACAGCACCATTGGGTGTTCCAAGTGATCAGTTTCATTTGATGCCGGCTCGCATAAAGCTTTGCACAAACTGCCGCTGAAACAGCAAAAACGCCAGCAACAGCGGCGCACTGCTCATCAGCGTGGCAGCGGTGATGATGGACCAGTCAATGCCCTGGTCGGTGGCTGAAAAAATCTGTAGCCCGACGGTCAACGGGCGGGCCTGCGGGCTGTGGGTCACGATCAGGGGCCACAAGAAATTATTCCAGTGAAAGCTCACCGACACCAGCGCAAACGCGGTGTAAACCGGCCGGGCCAGCGGCACATAAACCCGCCACAGGATTTGCAAGGCGCTGGCACCCTCCACACGCGCGGCGTCGTCCAGTTCTTTGGGGATGCCCAAAAAGGTCTGGCGCAGCAAAAAAATGGCAAAGGCCGAGGCAAAGTAAGGCAGGCCAATGGCCCACAGCGTGTCCACCAAGCCTAGGCGCGACATGGTTTTGTAGTTTTCCACCACCAAAATATCGGGCATCACCATCAACTGCACCAGCACCAGGGAAAACAGCAGGTTGCGTCCGGCAAAGCGAAAGCGGGCAAACGCATACGCCGCCAGGGTGGCCAACACCAACTGCACTGCCAGAATCAAAGTCACCAGCAGCGTGGTGTTGAAAAAGTAACGCGCAAACGGCGCTGCGGCCCAGGCGCGGCGAAAGTTGTCCAGCGTCAGGGGCGCAGCCAAGTCGAAGCGGGTGGCGTATTCAGACGGATGAAACGCCGTCCACACCGCGTACAACAGCGGCAGCACCCACAGCAGGGCCAGCAGCCAGGCGGCCAGGGTGTCGAGCCAGCCGGGCTCATTGAATGCCAGGCGCTGTGAGGGCATCATTGGTAGTGCACCTTGCGGTCGGCCACAAAAAACTGCAGCAACGCCACCCCGGCGAGTATGGCGACCAGCACCACGGTGATGGCACTGGCATAAGCGGTGTCCCAAAAGCTGAAACCCACCTCGTACAGGTAGTACAGCAGCAGGGTGGATGCGTTGTCTGGTCCGCCACGGGTCAGCACAAACAAATGGTCCACCATGCGAAAGCCGTTGATGAAGGCGTTGACCAGCACAAACAAGGTGGTTGGCATCAACAGCGGCCACTGGACGCGCCAGAAAAACGTCCAGCGCGAGGCCCCCTCAATGGCGGCGGCCTCGCGTAGGCTGGGGTTCAGACTTTGCAATGCGGCCAGGTAAAAAATCATGAAGAATCCTGCCTCCTTCCAAACAGCTACTGCGGTAACAGCTCCTAATGCCGTAGCAGTGCTGCCCAGCCAGTTTTGGGCGGGCAGGCCCAATGCAGCGCGCAACTGCTCAAGTAGCCCGTATTGCGGGGTGTAGAAAAACAGCCAGATGTTGGCCACCGCAATCATCGGCAACACCGTCGGAGTGAAATACGCCATGCGCAGCCAGGCGCGCCCGGCCATGCGTTCGTTCACCCACAAGGCCATCAGCAGCGCCAAGCTGATGGATGCAGGAATGGTGATGCCGGCAAACCATAGGTTGTTGTGCAGCGCTTTCCAGAACACCGGGTCGTCCAGCATCACCCGGTAGTTTTCCAGCCCGACCCAGACGCTGGGGCGGGCGCCTTTGGGCGTTGAGTAAAAACTGTCGATCAGCGTGGCCGCCACCGGCCAGTGGGTAAAGGCCAGCAGCAGCAACAGCGCGGGCAGCAGCATCAGCCAGACATAAGAACTGCGTGAAGCGTTATTGGGCACGGCAGCGCCAGGTCAGGTTTGCTGGCTTGGCCTGCATGGGGTTCTATTTGTAAGCTCGCAGAATGCGGTCGGCCTCGGCTTGGGCGTCTTTCATGGCCTGGGCGGGTGTTTTGCCACCGGTCAGCGCGGCTTGCAGACCATCGTTGAGGGCCTTGGTCACGCGCTGGTTCTCGTGCGTGGACAGCTCGGCCACCGCCACGGGCAACTGGTCACGCGCCACCAGCGCGGCTGCAAAACCCTGGCCGTATTGCTTGAGCGCCGGGGTGTCGTAGGCGGCTGGAGACACGGCCACATAACCGGTGTCGATGCTCCATTTCGCGGCACGCTCAGGCTGGGTGATCCATTTCACAAACTCAAAAGCCGCCTGCTGCTGCGCCGGGCTGGATTTTTTAAAGATGTAGAAATTGCCACCGCCCGTGGGCGAGCCTTTGCGCGCATTGGCCGGGATCATGCCCACGCCAAAGTCAAATTTGGCGTTGGTTTTGATGTTGGTCAGATTGCCGGTTGTGGTGAAGATGATGGCGGCTTTTTTCTCGAAGAAGTCTTTGGGTGTGGTGCCCCACTCAACCACACCGGGCGGGTGAATGCCAGCCTTGCCCAAGTCTACCCAGTATCGCAGGGCCTCTATCACTTTGGGGTCGTCAAATGTGACAGCGGTGCCGGCCTCGTTGGCCAGGATCGCGCCATTGGTGGTGCTCAGCGTCTGGAACAACCAGTACGGGAAGCCGCTGGACGGAATCTGCACGCCCCAGGTGTTGACTTTGCCGTTGGCGTCTTTTTGCGTAAGCCGGGTTGCAGCGTCTTTGAGCTCAGTCCAGGTGGCCGGGGCTTTGTTGGGGTCCAAACCAGCAGCCTTGAACAAATCCTTGTTCCAGTACATCACCACGGTGGAGCGTTGAAACGGCACGCCCCAGGTTTTGCCGCCAGCCTGGCTGTTTTGCATGAAGGCGGGGTAAAAGCCTTTGAGCCAGGCTTGGTCGGCTGGGGTTTTGACAAAGTTGTCAAACGGCACCACCGCGTCTTCGTCAATCAAGGTGAACATGTCGGTAGACAGCAGCACCGAGGTGACCGGCGGCGTGCCCGATTTGTGGGCGGTGAGCGCCTTGACGATGCTCTCCTGGTAGCTGCCGGCGTAGATCGGTGTGACTTTGATCTGCGGGTTGTCTTTTATGAAGTCGGCGGCAAAACCGTCGATGATTTTGGTAATGGGGCCACCCACGGCCACTGGGTAAAAGAACGACACCTCCACCGGGCTTTGAGCATGAATTTGGCCTGTAGCGCTTATCAGATAAGCGCTGACAGCTATTGTCTTTAAAGTGGCTAATTGCAAAAAGGTCTTTCGTTTCATGGTGCGTGCTTTCCAGGTGAGTTGGGTTGGTAAGGGAAGGGTCAGGGTTGCGGGAAATGGGTTCAGGTCAAGATGCGTTGGCCCATGGCATCAAAGCCGTGACTGTCTTGATCGGCCCAATGCAGGTAAACGGTGTCGCCAACGCGGGCGCTTTGCTGGCCGGGCAAACGCACCAACAGCGTCTGGCTGCCAATGCGGCAATGCACCACCAAATCAGCGCCCAGGTATTCCAGGCTTTGCACCCAAGCAGGGTGCCCGTGGTCCTGCAGGCGGATGGATTCAGGGCGCACGCCCAGCGTGGCGGCGTTCAGGCCGACGCGGACGTCACTGGCGGCAATGCAACCCGCCTCCAGCGCCAGCAGGTTCATGGGTGGCGTGCCAATGAAGCGGGCGGTAAAGCAGGTGCCGGGTGTCAGGTACAGCGCACGCGGTGGGCCCACTTGTTCGATGCGTCCGCCATGGAGCAAGACCACTTGGTCGGCCATGCTCATGGCCTCGGCCTGGTCGTGGGTGACATAGACCACTGTCAGCCCCAACTGCCGCTGAAGCTCGCGCAGCTCGCGGCGCATGTCCTGGCGCAGTTGCGCGTCCAGGTTGGACAAGGGCTCGTCCATCAGGCACACCCGGGCTTGCGCCACCAGCGCGCGGCCCAGCGCCACACGTTGCTGTTGGCCGCCAGAGAGCTGGCTGGGGCGGCGCTGCAGCAGGTCGTTCAAACCCAACAGGGCTGCGGTCTCTGTCAGACGGCGGGCAATCTCTGGGGCCGGTGTTTTGCGAACCTTCAGGCCAAAAACAATGTTGTCGGCCACGCTTAGGTGCGGAAACAGCGCATAATTCTGGAACACCATGGCAATGCCGCGCTGCGCGGGTGGCAGCGCCGTGACATCGCGGCCGTCGATGAAAACCTGGCCGGTGCTGGCAGCCTCCAGTCCGGCGATGATGCGCAAAGTGGTGGACTTGCCACAGCCCGATGGCCCCAGCAGCACGCAAAAGCTGGCTTCTTCAATGCGCAGGCTGATGTTTTCCAGGGCCAAACTATGGCCCCAGGCCTTGGACACACCCCTGAGTTCGATGGCAGACATCGCAAGAGTATCCAAGTCAATTGTGAAAATTTCGTGAATTGGCTTGGCACCAACACCAGGCCAGCCGATTTTGATTTAAGGAAGGTCTGAATAACTGACCGTCAAGTGAGTTATTTGGCCGTTGTTTTTCAAACTGCGGGATTTCACAAAAAAACTCCAAAAATTCCTGACCTTTGGCGGCTGCTTTAGGCCTTTTTAGCCCCGCGCAGGGCCATCGTCCGGTTTTCGGGCGCACTCATGCCTTCGCGCCCATCAATTTGCCGTGCACCATCCACAAGTTGGAAAGCGCAAACAACGTGAAGAGATGGGCAGTGTTCTTCTTTAACTCACGGTAGCGAACCTTGACAAAGCCGAATTGGCGCTTGATTACCCGAAACGGATGTTCTACTTTGGCGCGAATGCCAGCTTTGAGCTTCTCTGCCTTGTCAATCAGAGCATCAGCCGGGTCATCCTTGTTGAGCGCTTTGCGTTTGCCCGGACGCATGGCAATTTGCCAGGACACCGCATTGTCCGCATCGGCTCTTTTGTCAATGCCTTGGTAGCCTGCATCGCCATAAGCCAGAGTTTCTTCACCGTGCAGCAGGGCGCTGCCTTCAACAACATCATGCACATTGCCTGAGGTGCCGCGTACGGTGTGCACCAGTCCAGAATCAGCATCCGCGCCGATGTGCGCCTTCATGCCAAAGTGCCATTGGTTGCCCTTCTTGACTTGGTGCATCTCCGGGTCGCGCTCCTTGCGCGCATTCTTCGTCGAAGAGGGCGCGGCCATGATCGTGGCATCGACGATCGTGCCTTCCCTCATCAGCAGCTTGCGCTCACTCAAAAGCGCATGGACCTCCGCAAAGATCTGCCGGGTGAGATCGTGCTCTTCCAGCCGGTGCCGGAACTTCAGCAAGGTGGTGGCATCCGGCACCGGATCCACACTCAAGTCGATGCCGGCGAAAGTGCGCATCGCCTGGCTGTCATAGAGCGCATCCTCGAGCGCCTCATCCGCCAGCGCATACCATTGCTGGAGAAAGTAAATGCGCCGCATCCGCTCAATGCCCATCGGCGGCCGGCCCCGCTCACCCTTCGGGTAATGCGGCGCAATCACCCGCACAGCCTCGCCCACGGCACCACCTTCTCCATCTCGCCCAGAAAGCGCTCCCGGCGCGTCACCTTCTTCTTCCCGGCATCCTCACTTTGCGCGAAACTG
>JBBQLQ010000173.1:0-6681 GCA_038328055.1 Burkholderiales bacterium | reverse complement strand
GCGTTTTGCGGAGGTAAAGGAGGAGACCGCGCAGCGGACGGGGGACACGTAGCAAAGCGCATCGCCCGACTGATTCACCCACCACAGTGATGTCAGCCAAGACCCAATTGAAGCACACACCACTTCAAATCGCACCCTGGCAGTTCAGACCCTTGCGCGTGTCAGTTCATCAGCAAATTGGTGGTTGACATCCCGGTGGTGCGCCTCATCGGCACGGACCACGAGGATGACGTCGCGCAGCAACGCACCGGGCACCAATTTCCAGTAATCGATGGCGACCTGGGGCGCTGGCACATTCGGGTAAGTCCCATCGTCCACGCCTGCCAGGTATTCTGTGTAGCTGTAAACCGCCTCTTCTTCCAGGTAACCCACAATACGGTGCGATGTCTTGGGGGAAAACACATAAAGCAGAAAAAACAGGTTGTAAAAGGCACCTTGTGCCAGCACAACCAGCAGCCGCTCAAACCGTGTTGGTCTGGCAATTTCTATGAAGGTCATCAAATGCATCCGTTCGTTTTCCGCTTCATCCAGCAGCACACGGATCCAGCCCCGATCACTTTCCATCAGGCGCAACGCGCGCAGATGTTGCAACGTGCCCCCCACCATTCCAGGCACAGCGGCCACTGTTTCAAGAACCACCGCGCGACTGCCGTAACGCTTTGAGAAAAACGCATCCGCAAAGAATCGCATGAACTTGACTACCCGGTAGGCGAATCGGTCACGAAAGCACAATGGTTTTCGATGTTGGATGGGTTCAGCGTCAGTCACTGGATGGGCCATCAAACGTCGGCTTCCAAACAATCAAAAACAGCAATGCCAGAAAAGCAGGCGCTTTGGCCGGGTTTACCCATGTGTGCGTATCCTACGACCCAGTGCAAATACCGAGTTGGGCACATCTGGATGGATGGGCAGTTGAACCGGTTTCTTGAATACCCCCCGGTGTGGTGTTGGCTTGTGTTCAATCTTTGCCCCCGTGGCCAATTGGTCGAACACCAAACTTTTCAGCGTCACCGACTGCGTGAAATTTGTCACTTTTGCGCTTATCGCGTCCCACAGGCCTTGCGTCATGTCTTGCGCTGGTGAAGCGTCAGTCCGTTCTGTTTTTGATGGCTCATCTTCAACAGCGCCAAGGATGTCTGCCACCGTGATGCCATCCTTCCGATCACCCAGTGTGTAGCCACCCCCCGGACCGCGGACGCTGGTGACCAGTCCCTGCTGGCGCAGCTTACTGAACAACTGCTCAAGGTACGAGACCGAAACATTCTGACGCAACGCGATGTCATTGAGCGGCACTGGCCCGAACCCTTCCCGCAAAGCAACGTCAATCATCGCCGTCACTGCAAACCGGCCTTTTGTACTTAGACGCATGTCGAATACTCCTGCCGGTGCATGAAACCCTGGGAAAACCGTTGATTCATCAAAATTCCTTCGTCGGGGAACACAGTTGTTTGCTGATGGTGCTTGACGACTTTTTCCAGCTGTACCGTCGCTTCACGATGCACAAACCTGGGAGTGACTGTGCGCTCCCTCAAAATCGATTTGTGTGTGCAGGTCATGTATTAAATCGTCAGGTGATGCGCAAATGTATTTACTCAGAAACAGCCGGTCGGTGCGCCACCGAACAAACCATCACCGTAGTCTGCAACTACATTCAGACTTCCTGATGCGTATAGACAAAATTTGCTTTTTTCAGGAATAGGACTGGCACTTGTAGGAGCTGCGGCAGCCGCGAATTCGGCCTTGCCAGCCCTCCCACAAAGTCACAACCAGGCTTTCACCATGCCCAATGGATTCCGGGCGGATCAGGAAGTCGGAACCTATTCTGTCGTCCATAAATGCAGTCATATTGAATATTTGACGAAACACATTGCACCATGTCCGCCAGCTACCTCCCCCGCACACTTGAAGCCACCCTCATCGCCGCCAACCAGCAATTTCCGGTGCTGATGGTGACCGGCCCGCGCCAGGTCGGCAAGACTACGCTGCTCAAGACGCTTTGCGACCAGTCGCCCGGCAACACCCCACGCAGCTACGTCACGCTGGACAACCCGATGCTGCTGGCGCTGGCGCGTGACGAGCCGGCGCTGTTTTTGCAACGGTTTGCACCGCCCGTGCTGGTTGATGAAATCCAGTACGCACCGGGCCTGTTCCCCTTGGTGAAGGAAACCGTGGATGCCCAAGGCGGCAAAGGTCTGGTCTGGCTGACCGGCTCCCAGCCTTTTCACTTGATGCAAAACGTGGGCGAGTCGCTGGCCGGTCGGGTTGCGGTCATGCAGTTGCAAGGCTTGTCGATGGGTGAGCGGCTGGGTTTGGGCGCACAAGTCACACCCTTTTTGCCCGGTAGACCGCCAAGCGCCAACGCCGTGCCAAAAGACGCGGCCTCGCCCTTGGCGTGGATGTTCGAGTGCATCTGGCGTGGTGCTTTTGCGGCCATGCAAGGCGAGGCTGCGGCTGACCGGGATATGTATTACTCGTCTTATCTGCAAACCTATTTGCAACGCGATGTGCGCGACCTGGCGCAGGTAGGTGACCTGACACTTTTCACCCGGTTTGTGCGCAGCGCCGCCGCCCGCACCGCGCAACTGCTCAACATGGCCGACATGGCGCGCGACGTGGGCGTGGCACCCAACACGGCGCGGCATTGGCTCTGCATTCTTGAGGCATCGGGCCTGGTCTGGCTGATGGAGCCCTACCACACCAACCTGAGCAAGCGCCTGGTCAAGGCCCCCAAACTGTATTTTCTGGACACCGGGCTGGCCGCTTACCTGACCGAATGGAGCAGCCCGGCCACGCTGGAAGCCGGTGCCATGGCCAGCGCGATTTTCGAGACCTGGGTGGTCGCCGAAATCCTCAAAAGCTACTGGCACTGCGGCAAGCAAGCGCCCCTTTACCACTACCGCGACAAGGACCAAAAAGAGATCGATGTGCTGATCGTACGCGACGGCACGGTGTACCCGATTGAAATCAAAAAAACCGCCCAACCCGGCCGTGACGCGATGCGGCATTTTGGCGTTATCGACAAACTGGGTCTGACCATTGGCCCAGGTGCCGTGATCTGCCTATGCCCCGAGCGCTTGCCGATCATGGCCAACGTAGATGCCGTGCCCGCCTGGCAGGTGGCGTGAGGCGCAAGGTGTAATTGCACTATTTTCAACAGTGACTGACCGAAAACCGCGACTCGCCGCCTCGGCTTTGATTCACGCCCTGATGTCAATCGGAATGCGTTGGCGACCGAAGCTGCCGTGGGCCGCGCCAAAGCGCCCGGCGACTGCTGCACCACAGTCCAGGCAGTGGCCGCTGGCATCAATCCGGTACTGCTTGATCAGATACCAGTCACGCACGATCAAAGGGGCTTGGCAGGCCGGGCAAAACGTGGTGTCGCCCTCGATGTTGTGCACATTGCCGGTGTAGGCGTAATGCAGCCCGGCGTTGCGTGCAATGTTGCGGGCGCGCACCAGAGTTGCGGGCGGTGTGGCGGGCACGCCCAGCATCTTGTGGTCAGGGTGAAAGGCCGAAAAATGCAGGGGTACATCGGGGCCCAGCTCGGTCATGACCCATTGGCTCAGCGCGGTGAGCTCCTCGTCCGAATCGTTGTGACCCGGAATCAGCAGGGTGGTGATTTCAAACCACACGCGTGTCTCGTGTTTCAAGTACACCAGCGTGTCAAGCACCGGTTGCAGGTGCGAGCCCGTCAGCTTGAAATAAAAGTCATCAGTGAAGGCTTTCAGGTCGACATTGGCGGCATCCATCCGGGCGTAAAAATCACGCCGGGGCTGGTCGTGCATGTAACCGGCCGTTACCGCCACGGTTTGCACGCCATGCGCGTGGCAGGCATCGGCTACGTCCATCGCATATTCGGCAAAGATCACCGGGTCGTTGTAAGTGAAGGCCACACTCTTGCAGCCGTATTTGATGGCCTCCAGGGCAATGGTCTCGGGTGAGGCCTGGTCCATCAACCGGTCCATGTCCCGCGACTTGCTGATGTCCCAGTTTTGACAAAACTTGCAGGCCAGGTTGCAGCCCGCGGTGCCAAACGACAGCACGCTGCTGCCTGGATAAAACTGGTTCAGCGGTTTCTTTTCGATCGGGTCGATGCAAAAGCCCGATGAGCGCCCGTAGGTGGTCAGAATCATTTGGTCGCCCTGGCGCATGCGCACAAAGCAGGCACCACGCTGCCCTTCATGCAGCCGGCAGTCGCGCGGGCACAAATCACATTGCATGCGGCCATCGTCAAGCCAGTGCCAATAGCGCGCTGGGTAGCTTGATTGCGCCATCACGCCGTTGCTCCTTCTTGCCATTTGCGTACGGTGTAGCGTTGCAGTTGCACGCCATCGGCCCAAAACTCGGGCGCTACACCCGCTTTGTGCTTCAGGTGGGTCATGAAATCAGCCGATGTTGGTAACTGCTCCCACACCTGCGGCAAAAAGGTGCTGCGGTAGTTCCTGAACTGAAACACCACGCCATCAATGCCCGGGCGCAGCTGCGCCAGCGCATGTGATTCGCTGTCAAAGTGCATAGCCTCCATGGGCGACAGCAAGGACACCTCAATGCGGGTATGGGCCAATTCGGCGAGCATCAGCGGCGCAAAGCGGGTGTCGTGCAAGGCCGCTGCTACCGCGTTGGTCTTGACATCGGCCAGCAGTGGCCGATACGCCTGCAACGAGCCAATGCAGCCGCGCAGCCGCCCTTGCTGGGTCAGCGTGACAAAGCAGGCACCAGGCTCCTGCAACCACGGGGCATCCTCGGCGGCATGTTTTGGCTCGGCCAGCGCCGTAGAAATGGCAGCGCGGGCAATCAGCAGTAAAACGGAGCCGGGCTGATCCGCCGGCCCAGCGCTGCGTTCAGGTTCAGTGAACATCGGGAGCCTCTTCTATGAACGCAACTGCTGCATAGCCCACCACGCGGCTCTTGTCGCCAGCGGTATCGCCCGAATTGCATAGCCCCAGCAGTTCGGGGCGCAGAGGGTGCCGTCGGGCGGCCAGCAACAAGCCGTTGACAGGCGTGCCGCCGCAGGCCTGCTCGTGCGTCACGGTGTCGTCGAGTCTGAGGATGGTCTCAACCGTTTTGCGGTCCACCTCCTGTGCAGTGCGGTAGGGCAGAAAGTGCGACAGGTCTGAGCTGATGACGATCAAGGTCTCGTCCCCGCCCCACAGCAGCTCAAGCACCTCGGCCACTTCAGCGGCGCTTGCGTCGCCCACGGCCAGCGGCAGCAGCTTGAAGTTGTCCAGCATCGACTGCAAAAACGGGAGTTGTACTTCAAGCGAATGCTCCAGTGCATGCGCCGCCGGGCTCACCACCACCTGGGGCAAGCGCGCGATGGCTGCTACGGCCTCCTGGTCGATGTCAACCAAGCCCAGCGGGGTTGAAAAAGAGTCGGCAACGGGCAGTGCCAAGCCCTTGACTGGCACCCGGTGCACTGGCCCGAGCAGCACCACGCGCCGAATGCTGGTGCGCCCGGGTGCCAGGCGCGCGTAGGCCAGCGCTGCGGTGGAGCCCGAGTACACATAGCCCGCATGCGGCACGATGATGGCCTTGGGCATTTGTTGGCGCACCGGAGGCGCGAAGCTGGAGTCCGCGCCAGACTGTGCGTGGGCCAGCATGGCCATGACATCGCGCGACAAAACAGCAGCCTGCCCCGGATAAAAAGCGCCCGCTACGGCGGGTTGACGGATGTGGTGCATGAAAACCTCCATTGAAGGCGCAGCTTACGCGCAGCGCACTGACCTGACTTGCGGTTTGCCAAGTCTGCCCAGCATGCGTGTGGATGATGTGTGAAGATTCTCATTAGTTTTTGCGCCAATATTTATAACAAATCAGGCTCTAGCCCTTATTGATACTGCGTGAGCAGCTACAAATAATATAGCATCAAATGCAGGCCTGAACGGCTCCAGCAACCGGTGTTCAAACCCACGCGGGCGACATAACCAGCGGGATGGCTCTGTGCCGCCACTGTGCGTTAACGAACCGACGCTCAGCCCGGCGAGCCTGCACACTCGCTTGTTCAAGCCACATTCCCAAACGAGGTTCTATGCCTGATGCATTGACTGCGACTCCGGCCACGGCCGTATTCCAGGCCAAGGGCCTGTCCAAGACTTACGACATGGGTGAAGTGAAGGTCAATGCGCTGTTGGATGTGGAATTGACCATCTACAAGGGCGAGTTCATTGTGCTGCTGGGGGCCTCGGGCAGCGGCAAATCCACCTTGCTCAACATATTGGGCGGGCTGGACCGCCCCACCAGTGGCACGGCGCAGTTTGCCGACCACGACCTGACGCATGCCAGCGACGACGAGCTGACGCTGTACCGGCGCGACCACGTGGGCTTTGTATTCCAGTTTTACAACCTGATCCCCAGCCTGACGGTACGGGAAAACGTCGAGCTGGTGACCGACATTGCCAAAGACCCGATGCCCGCCGTTGAGGCGCTCGCTTTGGTGGGGCTGGCTGAGCGGGTGGATCACTTTCCGTCGCAACTCTCGGGCGGGGAACAGCAGCGCGTGGCCATTGCGCGTGCCATTGTCAAAAAGCCGGAGGTCTTGCTGTGCGATGAACCCACCGGCGCGCTGGACTACCAAACCGGCAAGCTGGTACTGGAAGTCATTGCCCGCATTAACCGCGAGATGGGCACCACGGCCATTGTGATCACGCACAACGCGGCCATCGCCGGCATGGCCGACCGTGT